>JBFXBH010000010.1:16165-40135 GCA_050183355.1 Vicinamibacterales bacterium
AACTCGGGCGCGGAACTCTTCGCCATCGACGGGACGTCCGGCAAGATTCTCTGGAACAAGAAGAGCACGGCCGACTTCCCGGCCGGCGGCCGCGGCCCGGCCTACGGCGACGGCCGGGTGTACGCGGCCGGGCGGTCCGTCATCGCGGCGTTCAACGCCGAGAACGGCACGCCCGTCACGACCTTCGGGAACAACGGCCAGCTCAACCCCGCGAAGGCCGGCCTGGACTTCAAGGACCCGGGGAAGTACCCGCCGGACCTGAACCCCGAGACGCTCGGCTACTTCATGGCGAACGCGCCCAGCTACGCGGCGGGCACGCTCTTCGTGCCGCTCGCCTCCTCGGAGGGTGTGGTTCCCGGCGGGCTGCTGGTCGCCGCGGACGGCGCCACCGGCAAGGTGAAGTGGGTGTTCCGCACGATCCCGCAGGGACCGGGTGACGACGGCTGGGAGATCACGAAGGACACATGGAGTGGCGCCGACCGCCGCGGCGGCGGCATCTGGTCCGTGCCGGCCATCGACACGGCACTCGGCCTCGTCTACGTGAACGTGTCCAACCCGACGAACAACTACGACGGCTCGCTGCGCAAGGGCTCGAACCTGTTTACGAACTCGATCGTGGCCCTCGACATCAACACCGGCAAGATCAAGTGGCACTTCCAGACCATCCACCACGACGTCTGGGACTGGGATCTGATCGGTGGTCCCACGCTCTTTGACGCGACGGTGAACGGCAAAGCCGTCAAGGCCGTCGCCGCCACGCCGAAGACGTGCTACATCTTCGCGTTCAACCGCGAGACCGGTCAGCCGCTTCACCCGATCGTGGAGATGGCGGTGCCGACGAAGACCGACGTCCCCGGCGAGGAGATCTACCCGACCCAGCCGATGCCGTTCAACGCGCGCAACGTGCCGCAGTCCGCGTTCTGTGCCCTGTTCCCGCCGAACGTCGAGGACCCGAAGCTGGCCGCGAAGGCGCGCCCGGTGTTCACGCCGCCGTCGTCAAAGGAATCGCTGCTCCTGTCTCCGGGTGCCGTGGGAGGCCCGAACCGCGGGGCCGGAGCCTTCAGCCCGCGCACGGGCCTGCACTACGTCACCGGCAAGAACGACGCGATGCTGCTGCAGGCGAAGCCGCTGACCGAGACGATCAAGTCCGGCCTCGGCAGCCCGGGCCACTTCCAGAGCTTCATCGAGTGGAAGATGGGGACCGTCAAGGCGACGCAGAACATCGCGGCCTACAACCCGACGACGGGTGACCTGGCCTGGGTGACGGAACTGCCCGGCACGACCAACGGCGGCCTTCTGGCAACGGCCGGCGGCCTCGTGTTCATGCCGATCGGCCGCGTCTTCCACGTGCTCGACGCGCAGACGGGGAAGAAGCTGCTGGAAGTGCCGATCAAGGCCTCGACGTCGTCCTCGCCGTTCGCCTTCCAGGCCGGCGGCAAGGAGTTCGTCGCCGTCGCGTCGGGCGGCAGCATCGTCGCGATCGGCCTGCCGTAGCGCGGCGGTCAGAACCGCATCGAGCGGTTGACCTTCACGATGAGCGCCCGGTTCTGGAGATCCGGTCCGCCGAGCCCCTGTGTGTCGCGCTGCTCGTTGTAGACGACGAAGAACTCGCTGCCGGGGCGGTACTCCCAGCGCAGCCGGGCATTCGTACTCACGGTACGGGTGCCCGAGTTGTACTGGACGAGCGCACTGAGGAAGGCCCACGGCGTGATGGTGTAGGTCACGCGCGAGCCGAGCAGCGTCGTGGTGAAGTCGCCCGCGGGCAGGTGCACGCGGTTGATCGACACGGTCGGCTCGGCCGAGAGCCGCGCCAGCGGACTGTAGCGGCCTGCGCTCACGGCCAGGGTCAGGCGATCGCCATCGTAGAACGTGCCGCCCTCGAGCAGCACGTTGCCGGACACCCGCCGCTGACGGCCGAAGTTGTAACCTACGCGCCCGATGGCGTAGTCGTACCCGCCCACAGGCAACGTCACGCCCGTGGCGATCCGGAAAGGCTGCGGCAGGTACTCGTAGGTGGAGACATACGCGCCAAACACGCGGTCACTGTTCTGCAGTTCGATGCCGAACTCGCCGTCGACGGCCCGGGTATCCGTCCGCTTCGCGACGGTGTTCTCGATGTGCGACACCGACCCGATGTACTGGAACTTGCGGATCCGCGTGAAGCGCTTTGTCCGCGGCGTGAACTTGAACTGGCCGTAGTGCTTCGTCACACCGGACCGCCGCACGAAGCCCACGCCGGGGTCGAAGCGGCTTCCCACGGCCAGCCGCTCCACCTGGACGGCGTAGCGGTCGCCCGGGTAGTCGAGCTGCACACGATGACTCGTGTCGTCGCCAGGGGTGGCCGTGGCCGTGCGCGCCTTCGCCGCGAAGGCGTACAGGAACATGTTGTCGAAGAAGCCCATTGAGGCGTCGGCCCCGAACGCCTCGTTGCGCCCCAGGCCCGGCTGGAGCGCCGAGCGCGAGGTGAGCATCACGCCCACGCTGCTCTTCCGGAGGATGTCGCGCTTGAGGCGCAGCACGGTGAAGTTGCTGGCGCGCACGCCGCGCTCCGGTGCGTCGTCCGACTGGATGTTGAGAGCGCCGAGGCTGAAGCGCCCGACGCGCCCGGTCAGGCGACCGCCACCCCGGACGGGCACGGCCAATCCCCCTTCGAGGCCGATGCGCCGGCTGTAGAACAGGATCGGCGCGTCGCCGGTGCCCGCGTTGGCCCCGGCCGTCGCGACGCCACCGAAGGAGAACGTGCCCTGGTTCTCCAGAAAGAAGTCGCGCTTCTCGGGAAAGAACAGACTGAAGCGCGTCAGATTCACCTGCTGTTCGTCGGCTTCCACCTGCGCAAAGTCCGTCTTGTAGGTGAGGTCCGCCGTCAGATTGCGGGTCACGCCGTACTTCACGTCGAGACCGACATCCGCGCCGGTGTTGTTCGACTGCGGAGGCCTCGCCAACCGGTCCGTGGTGACGTCGGCGACGGCGAACGGCTTGATCTCGATGTTGCGAACGGTGGTGGGCGCCTCGATGCCGACGAGGTTCGCCCCGAGCGACGTCTCCAGGATGCCGCGGTGACCACGTCCCGGCGCCATCTTCGTGATGAACGACACCTCGTTCTTCCACTTGCTCTGGCGCACGGCCATCAAGCCCCACACCTGCTCGCGGCCCGGCTTGAAGCGCAGGGACTTGAACGGGATGGCCATCTCGGCCGTCCACCCGCCCTCGAAGCGCCCGACCTGGAACGTCCAGATGGGATTGAAGTCCCCGTTGTACTGCTGGCCGTTGAGCGCCTGGCCGTCGTTGCGCCCGCCGATCGGGTTGACGCCGAAGACGACGCCGTTGCGCCGGTCGTGAAACGTGTCCAGGTCGACGACGAAGTTGTCGTTGCCGCCGAAGGTCACAGTGCTGTCGCGGCGCAGCTCGTTGGCCACGATCCGCTCCGGATGGGTTTCCCAGCACCGCGCGACGATATACACCCGCTGGTCGTCGAAGAGGACCCACATGTCCGTCTTCTCGGTGGCCACCTCTCCCGGCTTCGGGTCGTTCTGGATGAAGTCCGTGATCGGCGGCACTTCGGCGTAGACCGCTTCATCGAGCCGTCCATCGACGCGAAGAGGTGCGCGGATGCGGACGGCGCGAATCGTGGCGCGGCCGTCCGGCGTGCGTGACATCGTCGCTGGCGGCACCGGGGCCGGAGGATCGATGCCGCCCTGCGCCATGGCCCGTGTGGACGTCAGGACCACGGTCAGCAGGCAGCCCCAACGGATCAAGGAGGAACAGCGACGCGCCACGGCCCAGACACTATAGACCTCGGCGCATGCCCCGAACTCGGCGTGCGACGAAGCGCGACGCAGGCGGGAATGCCTGGCTCGTTGCGGACCTAGGGCAGGCGCAGGTCGAAGGCAGCCATCTCTGCCAGGCTTCGCACGAGCAGGTAGCCGTCCGCCATTGCGGGATGGTTCCAGGTCTTCCCGCTGAGGACGGGAAAGCGCGTCACCTCCTCGTGCCGCGTCGGCGTGGCGCGGACGAGGGCCAGGTCGCCGTCCTCGGTGAGCACGATCAGGTGGCCGCTGGCGAGCAGCACCTGCCCGTAGCCGTAGCGTCCGCCTTTCCACTGCAGCTCGCCGGTGGCCGGGTCGATGCAGGCCAGGATCGCTTCGTCCAGCCCGTAGAGGAACCCGTCGTGCAGGACGGAACTCGTGAACTTGTTCTTCATGCGCGTGTTCCGCCAGACCTCGCGCACTGAGAACCGGGCGTCCGTCGCGGACACCTCGACGACCGCCGCGCCCTGTCCGTAGCTGGACGAAATGAAGATCCGGTCCTGGCCGAGCAGGACGGGCTGCGCGACCGTGATGTCGTTGTAGGTCTGCCAGGGATACTCCCAGAGCACCGCGCCTGAGGCCGGCGTGAGTCCCAGGAGGCGCTCCGCCGTCAGGATCAGCAACTGCTGCGCGCCCGCGAGCGTCACGAGCATCGGGGAGACGTACGCGGCGCGGTCGTTCAGTGCCGACCACGCGACCCGACCGGTCCGCCGGTCATACGCCACGACCGAGTGCCCGTTCGGCCCGCCCGGCAGGACGACCACGTGCTCGCCCACGACGAGGGGCGACGCGGACATTCCCCAGATGACGTTGGACGCACCGGCGTCGGCCAGGATGTTCGTGCGCCACAGCGTGCGGCCCGTCGCCTCGGCGAGGGCACGCAGCTCACCCTGGGCGCCAAGCGCGTACACCACGCCGTCCGACCACGTCGGCGTCGCGCGCGGGCCGTCGCCGCCGAGGCTCTCCCGAAAGCGTGCGCGCCACGCGTTGGTCCACAGCTCGCGGCCCGTGGCGACGTCGTACGCGGCGACGACTTCCTCCTCGGCGCGTTGCTCGATCGTGAACGCCCGGCCGTGGGCCACGGTGAACGACGCGTAGCCGCCGCCGACCGGCTGCTTCCAGCGCGGCGTGAGACCCTGCGCCGGCCAGTCGGTGCGAATCGGGCGCTCCCGATACTCACCGTTGCGCAGCGGTCCGAAGAAGTCGGTCCAGTAGGGACGAGCGGCGGCCGCAGCCGGGGTCGGGGCCGTCGCCACCGGGGGAACGGGCGCCTCAGCGGCCGCAGGTGCGGCCGGCACGGCGACCGGCGAGGCAGCCGCGAACTGCTGGCGCTGCCGGGCGCGGTGCTCAGCGATGAGGGCGGCCTGCTCCTCCGGGCTGGCGACAAACTGCAGCGTCGGGATCCCGCCGCCCTCGAGCACCATCCGCAGGCCGAAGAACTGGTAGAGCACGCCGAAGAGCACCGCCAGGCCGGCCACGCCCATGCCTGCGCGCGTGAGGATGCGTCGGATCGTCATGCTGTGTGGAGTCTAGGCGAAGGAGCCGGTCCGCGCCGATGCCACGGTCTTGTCACGGATTTGCCGCTGCAGACCGCCCGCGCGTTTCCTACCATGGCTGCATGACAGCAGCCAGAGTGGCCCTTGCGCTCGTCACCACGGCGGGCCTGGCGACGTTCGAACAGGACCCTGGACGCCTCCCGTCGGCCGCCGCGCAGGCCGTGAGCGCGCCCGAACGGCTCACCGGCGTGTGGCTGCTGGACCGTGACCGGAGTGCCGTGCCGCCGATGGCCGGCGGCGGAGACGACCGGCCTGCCGGAGGACCCGGCCGCGGAGGCGCTGGCGGGCCGGGCGGACCCGGAGGCCCCGGACGCAGGGGCGGAGGTGGTGCTGGCGGTGGCGGGTTCGGGGGCGGGGGTGGATTCGGTGGAGGTGGCCTCGTCGGCATGCGCGGTGGCCGGATGAATCCCGAGCGCATGCAGGCCGTCGGCGCCTACCTGGGCACGCTCAATCAGCCGTCGGCCCGGCTGACCGTCGTCGCCACGCGCGACGCCGTCACCGTGACCGACATCGAGGGCCGCTCGCAGACGCTCAGGGCGGACGGCAAGGCGGTGGACGAGAAGGCGGAGAACGGCCTCGTGAAGCTGAAGCGGCGGGCCACGTGGGCCGACGGCGTGTTCGGCGTGACGATCGAGATCGACGACGGCCCGAAGGTGGAACGCCGGTATGAGGTCTCGGAGGGCGGCACCGAGTTGCGCGTCTCGACTCAGGTCGCGGGCGGCCGCGGCCTCGCGGCGGGTTCAGGCCGTCGCCCCCTCGTCGCGGTGTACACGCGAGCCGTCGAGTAGCCGACCCGCGAGCGCCGGCCCGGCCGGCGACGCGGCTAGAACGCCGGGGGCGTGAACAGCACGCCGCCGAAGATCAGCCAGGCGACTACGAGCGTCCACACCACGTTGAACGCCTGCGCCAGGACGAAGCTGAACAGCGGACGCCCGCCCTCGAGCGTGAACAGGTCGACGAGCCGCGTCTCGAGTCCGATCGAGACGAACGCCAGCGCGAACCACAGCGTCCGAATCGACGTGACGGCCGCCTTCGTGCCGGCGACGAGCGAGGCCGGCACCACGAACGAGAACACCAGGGACGCGGCCACGAAGCCCAGCACGAACTTGGGGAACCGCTCCCAGATGACCAGCAGCGGATTGCCGGGCGCCGCCTGGTCTCCGCGCTGCCGAAGCGCCCACCACAGCGAGATCGCGAAGGCGGCCACGCCGATGAGCACGTTCTGCGAGAACTTGACGATCGTACCGACCTTCACCGTCGTCTCGCTGACCAGCGCGCCGGCGGCCACGACGGAGCCCGTGGTATCGAGCGTGCCGCCCATCCAGGCGCCCGCCACCACGTCGGGGATCGCGGCGGCGCGCACCAGCCACGGCAGCAGCACGATCATCGGCAGCGCCACGATCAGCACGACCGACGTCACGTAGCTGAGCTTCCGCCGGTCGCCCCGGATCGCCCCGCACGCGGCGATCGCGGCGGACACGCCGCAGATCGAGACCGCCGTCGCGAGCATCACACCGAACTCGTCGTCGACGCGGAATCGCCGGGTCAGCCAGAACGCCACGCGCCAGACGACGATGACGACCACGACCGCCTGCAGCAGGCCCAGCGCGCCGGCCTGCAGAATCTCGGCGAACAGGATCGTGGCGCCCATCACGACCAGCCCGGTCTTGATGAAGAACTCCGTGCGGGCCGCGGCGAGCAGCCAGGGCGGCGTGCCAACCGTGTGGCCGACGGCGAGCCCGATCACGAGCGCGAAGATGACGTACTCCAGGCCCCAGGCGGCCGCCGCGGTGTGCCCGGCCAGCAGGATCGAGAGCCACGCCAGCACGGCGACGATGACGAAGCCTCCGGCCACGGCGCGCACCGGACCGCCCTGCCATCGTGTCACGAGCACCGTCAGCAGCCACGCCAGCGCACCCGCGAGAAGCCACGGCGTCACCACCGCCGGTGCCCACGGCGCCGTCCAGGCGATGGCGCCACCCCACTTCAGCGCGGGCAGGGCGGGCAGGGCGTCGGCAGCGATTGCCGCGAGCAGGAACACGCCGGCGAACACGGCGAGCCAGTCCTCGTGCGCCCACCAGCGGCTGGAGGGCTCGCCTGCCGCTGTGTCAGCCACGGCGCCTCATCGCGGACGAGCGATCGCGTGATCGTGGCCGCTGCTGGACGGCGGCGTGGGGGTTCGATCCGCGCGGGATTGCTGTGGCCAACGCGGTGCCATGATATGCGGCAGGGAGGTTTCCATGCGATACGTAGTGCCCGTTCTCCTGCTGGCCGGGGCGACCGCCGTCGCCCAGCAGTCGAGCCCGAACCCGCGGCAGCAGCCCGGTGCGATGCTCCACTTCTTCGCGCCCGAGCAGCACGACCTCTACGACGGGCATTTCGTGATGTCCGCCGGACGCATCCACATGGTCGGCGGGCTGAACGACCCTGAAGGCTGGGATCACCTCGACAACGACGCGAAGACCGTCAGGCCCGTTGCCGGGACGGCGGAGATCGACGTCGACGAGATCAGGAACACCGGCACGTTCGAAGCCCGGCTGAAGATTCCGGAGGGCGACCTCGCGCTGGCGATGGACAAGTGGAACGAGTTCAACCCGTGCCAGAACGGCGGCATCGCTGCTTACATCCACGAGCACGGCACGGATTCAGGCTGCGGCGACAACAACTGGCCGAAGACGGTGGGCTTCCTCGCGGGGTGGGGCTTCGGCCACGCGACGTTGAACGGCAAGCCGCTCTACGACAACTACGAGATGCACTTCATGGTGACGCAGGGCCTGCGCGACCGAAAGACGCTGAAGGTGAACTACCCGCTCCCAGGCAAGCGGCTGCCCGGCGGCGAGACGAACCCCGCCACGCAGCAGATCGACTTCTACATCCGCAGCCCGCAACCGAACCCGAAGAACAAGCCGGCACGCCAGGTGTTCCTGCACTTCTTCGGCATGGAGATCACCTGGAAGTAGAAGCGCCGCCAACGAACGAAGCCGAAGGCGAGTGAGTTAACGGAGACTCGCGGGATTCGGTGCCGGTCGCGACATGCGAAGCACGTCGCGCCAAACCGGAAGCCCTCCCGAGCCGCCAACGAACGAAGCCGAAGGCGAGAGAGTTGGCGGAGATTCCGGGATTCGGTGCCGCTCGCGATGGGCCGTGCCCATCGCGGCCAACCGGAAGCCCTCCCGAACCGCCATCGAACGAGCCGAAGGTGAGTGAGATGGCGGAGAGGGAGGGATTCGAACCCCCGTGCGGGTTACCCCGCAAGACGCTTTCGAGGCGCCCCCGTTACGACCACTTCGGTACCTCTCCGCAGCCTGACCATTATACCCGGCGCTCCCGGAAGAACCGGCGCATGAGGTCTCCGCAGTCCTGCTCGAGCACGCCGCCCACGATTTCCAGGCGGTGATTCAGACCCGGCAGTTCGGCCGCGCGCACCATCGAGACGAGCGCCCCGCTCTTGGGCTCCTGGGCACCGAAGACCACGGTGGCGATCCGGGCGTGCACCAGAGCTCCCACGCACATGAGGCAGGGCTCGACCGTCACATACAGCGCGGCCCCGGTCAGGCGATAGTTCCCCAGCGCGGCCGCCGCGGCGCGCAACGCGACGATCTCGGCGTGCGCCGTCGGGTCGCCGGCCGAGATCGGGCGGTTGTGCCCCTGCCCGACGATCTGCCCGTCCGCCACGACGACGGCGCCGACCGGCACCTCTCCGAGCGCGAACGCCGCCTCCGCCTGGGCCAGGGCGGCGCGCATGAAGCCCTCGTGGCGCATCCCGACGATTATGGACGACTCGTCCTCTCCGGGCGGGGATGCGCCGGAGCGGCGTCTGTGCTAAAAATCAGCCGCTGGACGCTTACCGGAGGAACCGTCAATGTCTGTGATCGGCACCCACTCGCTTCGTGCGGCCATGGCGCTGGCCATCGGCTGCTCTTTCGTTGTCACCTCATCCGCCCAGACCGCGGCGCCAAAGCCCGCGGCCCCGGCGGCGGGCACCGCCAAGCCGGCAGCCACGGCGAAGCCGAAACCCGCGGCCGCCGCACCGGCGCTGAACGCACCCGGCAAGGGCACGGCGGACCGCTATGTCGGCACCGTCGGCACGAGCCTCGCCGGCGTGTCGGGTGAGACCATCACGGTCGACCTGATCCGCTGGTCCACGGACGCCGAGCGCGACGGGCTCGTGGCGGCCCTCGCCAAGGGCGACAAGGAGTTCGCCGCGGCGCTCGCGCAGTCCCCGAGCCTCGGCTACATCTGGCGCAGTGGCAGCGGCTTCGGCTCCTTCGTCCGCCTGGCGGCGAAGTGGAAGGCCGCCGACGGCGAGCACGTCGTGCTGGTCACGGAATCAGACCTCGCGACCTGGGCGAGCAAGCCCGGCTCCGCGGCCGCGCCGCCCAAATACCCGTATGCGGTGATCGAGCTGGCGATGACGCCCGCCGCCCCGGCCGGCAAGACGTCTCACGCCGGGAAGGTCATCGCCGACCCTGCCGCGAAGACGGTCCGGCTCGAGGACTTCAAGACCGCCCCGATCGCGCTGCGTGGCGTGAAGCACATCAAGGGCGGCGCCTAAACACCCGCGGGGTCTCCCAGGCCCCTGAACGCACGAAGGGCGTGCCGTCCATCGGACGGCACGCTCCCCACTTCCCGTTCGGCAGCGGCCCGGGCCTAGACGCCCGTCACCACCTTCAGTTCGCCGTTGCTGTCGCCGAACTTCTCCATCGGCATCCCGTAGCGCTCCAGCATCGTGAGCTGGAGGTTCGCCAGCGGCGTCCGCTCGGCCACCTGGATGAAGCGGTCGCCCTTGATCCCGAAGTTCTTGCCGGAGACGAGGATCGTCGGCAGGTTCGTCGGGATGTGCAGGTTGCCGTCGCTCATGCCCGAGCCGTAGAGGATCATCGTGTTGTCGAGCATCGTGCCGTCGCCGTCCTTCGTCTTCGCCATGCGGTCGACGAGGTAGGCGAGCTGCTTGATGTGGAACGTGTTGAGCTTGGCCAGCCGCGCCAGCTTCTCGGCGTTGTTCTGGTGGTGCGAGAGCGGGTGGTGCGAATCCGGCACGCCGATCTCCGGGTAGGAGCGGATGGAGGATTCCCGCACGAGCACGAACGTGAACACGCGCGTCATGTCGGTCTGGAACGCGAGGAGCTGCAGGTCGAGCATCAGCTTCACGTAGTCTTCGAAGACGGCGGGAATCCCGGTCGGCTGCTCGAGCACCGGCAGGTCGCGGTCCGCCTGCTGCTCCGCCTTCTGAATGCGGCGCTCGGAGTCGCGAACGGCGTCCAGATACTCGGCCAGCTTCTGCTTGTCGCTGCTGCCGAGCCCGCGATTGAACCCGCCCACCTGCTCGACCAGTGAGTCAAGCACGCTGGCGTTGGCCTTGCGCATCCGGGCCTGGACAGCCTTGTCGGTGGAGTCGCTGGCGCCGAACAGCCGCTCGAACACGTTGCGCGGGTTGTTCTCCATCGGGAGCGGCGTCGTCGGCGTGCGCCACGCGATCGTGTTGTTGTAGGCGCAACTGAAGCCGTAGGCGCAGCTCCCCGCGAGGTCGGTCGGCTCGACGGTCAGCTCGAGCGAACCGAGCTGCGTCTCCTTCGCGTACTCCTTCGCGATGATCTGGTCGAGCGAGGTGCCGAGGCGGATGTCCGGGCCGTCCGTCTTCTTGGCGCGGGCGCCGGTCAGCCACGCGGCCTGCGCGCGCGGGTGCGGACCCTGGTCATTCGAAAGGGCTTCCTTGCTGTCCAAGCCCCCGACGACGATCGTCCGGTCCTTGTAGGCCGCCAGCGGAGTGATGATCGGGTTGACGCCCAGCGGGCCATCCGGCTGGGTCCACGTCTTCATGTCGAAGCCCATGCCGACGTAGATGCCGCCGAAGCGGCGCACCGGGATGGCCGCGGCGCGTTCACGCACGCTGGCGAAGGCGGGCACCATGCCGTCGAGCATCGGCAGCGCCAGCGTGGCGCCGGCGCCACGGAGCACTGTCCGGCGGGAGATCTGCTTCTTGAGGTTGATCATGACTGACTGTCTCCTGTGCGGTTGCGAGCCTACGCCTACGCCTGCGCCTTCTTCATCTGGAACGGCATGCTCTTGACGATACCCATAAGAATCGACGACCACCGGTAATCATTGGTTCCGGCGTCCCGGAGAATCTTCCGGACGGCCGGCATGTCGTAGGTCTCGACGCCGCGGCCCATCGCGTAGGTCAGCATGTTGCGGACCATCGCGCCGAGGAACGCTTCCTTCCGGTCGTAGAGCGCCTTGCGGAAGGACGCCGCGCCGTCGAACTTGGACCCATCCGCGAGCTGGCCGCTCGCGTTGATCGGGTTTCTGGCATCCAGCGTCCGGAACTTGCCCACGCCGTCGAAGTTCTCGAACGCGAAGCCCATCGGGTCGATCGTGTTGTGGCAGGACGCGCACACCGGGTTCTTCCGGTGCAGCTCCATCCGCTGGCGCAGCGTGCCCTCGATCTTCGTGTTCTCGAGCGGCGGCACGTTGGCCGGCGGCGCCGGCGGCTGGGTGCCGAGGAACATGTCCATGATGAACTTGCCGCGCAGCACGACCGACGTCCGGTCGTTGTAGGAGGTCACCGTCAGCACGCTGCCCTGGCCGAGCAGGCCGGCGCGCTTGTCGTCCGGCAGCGTGACCCGGCGGAAGTGCGTCCCGAGCACGCCGGGGACGCCGTAGTGGCGCGCCAGGCGCTCGTTCAGGAACGTGTAGTTGGCCGTGATCAGCTCCGCCGCGCTGCGGTCCTCGCGCACCTGGCTGCGGATGAAGAGCTTCGTCTCTTCCATGAACGCGGTCCGCAGGCTCTCATCGAACTCCGGGTAGACCTTCGGGTCCGGGTGCGCCGAGCGCACGTTGTTCGTCGTCAGCCACTGGCCGAAGAAGTTGTCGAGCATCGCGTTGGCCTTCTCGTCGGCCAGCATCCGCTTGACCTGCTGCTCGAGCACCGCCGGGTTCTTCAACCGGCCCTGCGCGGCCACCGTCAGCAGTTCGTCGTCCGGGATGCTGCTCCACAGGAAGAACGACAGCCGCGACGCCAGGTCCAGGTCCGACAGCCGGTAGGCCTGACCGGGCTTCACGCCGGCCGGGTCGGCTTCCATGCGGAACAGGAAGTTCGGGTCGACCAGCAGACGGCCGATCGCCGCCTGGATGCCGCCACGGAAGTGCCCGTCCGCCTGGCGGCCTTCCTTGTAGAACTTCAGCAGCGTCGCCACGTCCTTCTCGGTGACCGGGCGGCGATAGGCGAGCCGGGCGAGGCGCGACACGATCTGGCGTGCGCAGGCATCCTCGGTGATCGTCTTGCCGGGCGTGCAGGTGAAGATCTTCTTCTGCACCTCGGTGCCCGTCGGCGCCTTGGCGTTGAAGGGGCCGTTGATGTCGACGCGGTCGATGCCGGCGTCCACGCGGCCGTACTGCGGGGTGGACGAGGTACCCATCGCGTTGCCGTTGTTGGTCAGCGGGAGCTGGCCGACGGCGGTGCCTTCCGCCTTCCAGACGTCCTGGTTCAGCGAGATGCTCAGCACGTGCGTGCCCGCGGTCGCGTGGAACTTCACGGCCAGTCCCTCATCCGGATACTCGGGGTCGGCCCCGGCGCTGTACATCCCGCGCGGCTTGCCGCCGATCTGGAAGAGCTTGATGCGCTGCTTGTCGAGGCGGACATCGATCTCGGTGGGCGCGCTCAGGCCGCGCACGTTGTAGCCCACCGCGAGGTCGTTGCGCTGCAGCAGGAACCGCACCTCGTACTCGCCGTCCAGCGGGAAGTAGTGCTTGATGGCCGCGCCGCCGCGGGAGCCGAACGGCTGCAGCTCGTTCATGCGGTCGTCCTGGGCAAGCGACAGATACGGGAGTTCGTGCCGCGCGAGGTTCGCGCGCATCGTCGGGTCCTCGACCGCCAGCCGGCTGATCTTCGCGGCCGCCAGCATGTACCGCTCGAAGAGGCCCGGCGAGACCGTCAGCACGTCGGCGATGTTGTCGAAGCCGAACCCGGTGTCGTCGGCCGGCAGCATGGCCTTGCCGTCGATTTCGAGGCCAAGCAGGTCGCGCACGGCGTTGGTGTACTCGAACCGGTTCAGGCGATGCACGGGAGGCCGGCCCGGGTTCGCGTCCGCGGCCGCGGCATGGTCAAGCGTCGCTTCCAGGTTCTGCACGAACGTGTCGAGCACGGCCTTGTCCGGACGCGGCGAATTGATCGGCGGCATGGACCGCGCGCGCAGCTTCTTCGCCACGCGCTCCCACATGTCCGCCTCCGCGCCGATCTGGGAGACGTCCTTCTTCTCGAGGACGAGGCCGCCGAGCTTCATGCGCTCGCTGTGGCAGGTGACGCAGTACTTGTTGACCACGCCCTGCAGATCCGGGGCGGGCGGCGCGGCCTTCGCAACGACCGGCTTGACCGCCGGCCTTGCCGCCGGCGCCTGCGCGCCGGAGAGGTACGCGGTGCCGGCGACTGCCGCCACACCGAGAGCCACCAGAGACCGGAACGTGCGTGCCTTCGTGAACATGAAGAATCTCTCCCTGGATCGCATGTGCTCCGGTAGCATACCGGATTGACGGCATCAAACGCCGTGTTATCTTTTGACGCCGTCAAGGAGCCGGAGTTCCACGACCGCGGGCGCAACATCACCCGCGCGGCCGTCACGCTGGCCGCTGGGGGACTATAGGTGCTAAGCTCTGTTGTTGCAACAGTTACAAAGGTCATAGATTGTCGCAAACCGTCGCGAGAACCGGGTGTGCCGAGCTGTCGTCCAAGGGTGCAGCGCGTCGCGTCCGGAGCCGCACGTCGGGCCACCTCAGGCCCAGGAGTCTTGCAGTGAAGCAGCTTGTCCTGTCGCTCGCCCTCGTCGCCCTGACCGCGGCCTCCGCCGCGGCCGCCAACTCGGCCGCCACGCTGGCCGACATCGCCGAGCGGGGCAACTCAGCCGCCGTGCTGGCGCAGCTCAAGAAGGGCGCGGACGTCAACAGCCCCCAGGCGGACGGCGCGACCGCGCTGCACTGGGCCGCGCACTTCAACGACGTGGCGCTCGCCAAGCGCCTGCTCGCGGCCGGCGCCAGGCCGAACGCGACCAACGACTACGGCGTCACGCCGCTCTTCCTCGCCTCGGTCAACGGCAGCGCCGAGATGATCGACACGCTCCTCACCGCGGGTGCCGACGCCAACACGGCGCGACCGTCGGGGGAGACCGCGCTGATGACGGCCGTTCGGACGGGGAACGGCCTGGCCGTGGCCCGGCTGCTGAAGGCCGGCGCCAACCCGAACGCGGTCCAGCTCTCCAAGGGCCAGTCGGCGCTGCATTGGGCGGTCCTGGATGGTCACGTGGACGTCACCCGGACGCTGCTCGAGGGCGGAGCCGACCTGAAGCTGCGATCGGGCGGGGGCTACACCCCGATCCTCGGCGCCGCCCGCCAGGGCAGCATCGAGATGATGAAGCTGCTGCTCGAGAAGGGCGCGGACATCGAGGACAAGGCGAACGACGGCGCCACGCCGCTCCTCATCGCCACCGTGAAGGGGCACACGGCCCTTGCGACCTACCTGATCGAGCGCGGCGCGAAGGTCGACGGCGACCTGAAGGCCGCCGGCTACTCGCCGCTGATGTGGGCGGTCGGCACCTTCGAGCAGATCCCGATCACCTACAAGGGCCTCGACGCCGAGGGTGAATGGAACTCGTTCTACGGCATCCCCGACCGCAAGGAGAAGCTGGCGCTCGTGAACCTGCTGATCGCGAAGGGCGCCGACGTGAACGCGAAGATGTCGCGCGGCCTGCCCCAGATGGCGCCGCACAATGGCAACGGCGCCCGTCCGCCGCACTCGGGCGCCACGCCCTACCTCATCGCCGCGCAATCGGCCGACGCCGAGATGATGAAGCTCCTGAAGGAGAAAGGCGCGAATCCGCTGGCGCTGGCCAACGACGGCCAGACGGCGCTGATGGCCGCCTGCGAGGGCATCATCGAGAACACCGCGCTGCTGACGGAGGACAAGCGGCTCGAAGCGGCGCAGGTGGCGCTGGATCATGGCGTCGCGCTGGAGGCGGAGGACCGCCTCGGGTACCGCGCCATGCACGCGGCCGCGCGCGGGGGGTTTCACCAGCTGATCACGTTTCTGCTGTCAAAGGGCGCGGACCTTAATCCGGTCAGCAAGCCCCAGAAGGGCAACGGCCTCGGCCGGTTCTATCAGGAAGGCCAGAGCCCGCTGGGCTATGTGGAAGGCACGATCGACGCCATCTACATGGAGCGGCCGGATACGGCCGTCTTCCTCCGCAAGCTGGGTGCGAAATCGATCGGCCGCTTCTATCCGCACGACTACGAGACGAACAGTCCTGAAGCGACGGACAAGAAGTTCAAGGAGCTGCAGCAGCAGCAACAGCAGCAGAAGAAGTAGCGGGGTGTGACAGATCGGCGGGCCAGGTCACGGGGACCCGCCACCGGAGCGTGATCGGCGGCAGGGCCGGCCCGGCCGGCTTCGCCGCCGCCGCAGCCGGTTCGGCGTCCGCCTCTCGTCTCGACGCCGGCCGGCGCGGCAGCGCCACCGGCGCCGCCTTCCGCAGCGCCGCCAGCTCAGCCAGCCGCTGATTGATCGCGGCGGCCACCTCGGCCGGGCTGCTCGTCCTTCTCAGCGCGTCGACGTTGCGCCGCTCACCGGCCGCCGCCGGCGCACTCTCTCCGTGGGCGGCGTCGGCGTGGGCCTTCGTGGCGTGCGCATCGGCGGCCGCCGGCCCGGTGGTGTTCCGGCGGGCGGGACGCCCGTGTGCGACCGACGGAGCGGGCGGCGCCACGATGCCGAGCGGCGCGGCCCCCGTCGGCGCGGGTGTCACCGGCGCCTCCCGCGGTGGCGCCTTCGGTGCCCGCGGGGCGGGCTCGTCGTGGTGCTGGGCCAGCGCCGGCGCGGCAGCCGGCAGTGCCGCGATCAGGAGCAGCGTCCGGAACAGCCGGGTCATCGTCAGTGCCGCGCCGCCACCGCGCCGTCGAGGCGGGGGACGTCCACCAGCTCGGAGAAGAACACGCGGCCGGTGGCGCTCTCGTGGAAGCCGCCGACGAGCCGCACGCGGCGGTCCTGCGCGAGATGGCGCAACCGCGTGCTCTGCTGCAGCAGCGTGTTGATCGACTCTTCGACGTGCTCGAGCACCGCCGTGCGGAGCCGCTGGGCCTCCGGCGCGCTGCCCGCGCGCCCGACGGCGGGCCGGAGCGCCTTCAGCAGGAAGTCGCCGTGCGGGCCGGGGGACTGCCCCGGCAGCGCGTCGCCCGGCACCTTCATGGCCTCGCACAGCTCATGGCCAAGCACGACCACGAGCGGCACGTGCAGCCGCTCGACGGCGTACTCGACGCTGGCCAGCGCGGCGTGGTCCACCACATGGCCCAGCGAGCGGACGACGAACAGCTCCCCGGGCGCGGCGCCGAAGATGTGCTCGGCCGGCAGCAGCGACTCGGCGCAGGACAGCACGACCGCCACGGGCTGAACGGGCCGGATGGGCTGCGCGTGCACCGCCGTGCCGGCGGCCAGCACCGCCCGCGCGTTGCCCGCGCGCAGCCGGGCCAGGCTCTCGCCCGCCGCGGGCGACTCCGCCCCGACCGGCAGTCCGGCAGCCAGGACCACGGCGATTCCCGCCGCGCCGTACCACCACCGCAGACTCCGCACGGACACCACCCACCTCCAGTGCCGGACTAATCGGCACGACAGGATAGGGCTTGAACGGGCGGGGGAAGGCGCTACACTTCCGGCGCTCAAGGAGTGATGCCGTGAAGCAGACCTTCCTCCCGACGATCCTGACGGTGGTCATCGCGGCCGGTTCGGCCGCGGCGGCGAACACGGCCGCCACCGTCGCCGACGTCGCCGAACGCGGCAACGCCGCGGCCGTGCTCGCGCTGCTCAAGCAGGGGGCCGACGTCAACCGCCAGCAGCCGGACGGCGCGACGGCCCTGCACTGGGCCGCGCACTACAACGACGTCGCGCTCGCCAAGCGCCTGCTGGCCGCCGGCGCGAAGCCGAACGTCGCCAACGACTACGGCGTCACGCCGCTCTTCCTGGCCGCGCTCAACGGCAGCGCCGAGATGGTCGACGCGCTGCTGATGGGCGGCGCCGCCGCGAACGCCGCACGTCCGTCGGGCGAGACCGTGCTGATGACGGCGGTCCGGAGCGGCACGACCGCCGCCGTCGCGCGCCTGCTGAAGGGCGGCGCCGACCCGAACGCGGTGCAGAGCTCGAAGGGCCAGTCCGCGCTGCACTGGGCGGTCGCCGACGGCCACGTGGACATCGCCCGCGCGCTGATCGAGGCGGGCGCATCGGTGTCGCTCCGCTCGAAGGACGGGTACACGCCGCTGATGGGCGCCGCGCGGCACGGCAGCATCCCGATGGCGACGCTGCTGCTCGAGAAGGGCGACGACCTCCACGCCACGGCGAAGGACGGCAGCACGCCGCTGCTGATCGCGACGGTCAAGGGTCACACGGCGCTCGCGACGCTGCTGCTGGAGCGGGGCGCGGCACCCGACGGCGACCTCAAGACGGCCGGCTACTCGCCGCTGATGTGGGCCGTCGCCACGTTCGAGCCCATCCCGCTCACCTACAAGGGGCTCGACACGGACGGCGAGTGGAACACGTTCGCCGGCATTCCCGACCGGGCCGCGAAGCTGGCGCTCATCAACCTGCTCATCGCGAAGGGCGCGGACGTCAACGCGAAGAGCACGCGCCCGATCCCGGAGATGAACCCGCAGAACGGAGGCGGCAGTCGCCCGCCGCACCTCGGCTCGACGCCGTATCTGGTGGCCGCCCAGTCGGCCGACGCCGAGGTCATGCAGCTGCTCCGGAGCAAGGGGGCGAACCCGCTGCTGACGGCCAACGACGGGCACACGGCGCTGATGGCCACCGCCGACGCGATCATCGAGAACGTGCTGCTGGTCCCGGAGGACAAGCGGATCATCGCCGCGCAGGTGGCGCTCGATCACGGCGTGCCGATCGAGGCGGAGAACGATCGCGGCTGGCGCGCGATGCACGTGGCGGCCAAGGGCGGGCTGCACGGGATGATCAAGTTCCTCCTCTCGAAGGGCGCCGACCTCAACCCCGTCAGCAAGCCGCAGAAAGGCTCCGGCCTCGCGCGGCACTACCAGGAAGGCCAGAGTCCGCTCGGTCTCGTGGAGGGCACGCTGGACGGCATCTTCTACGAGCGGCCGGAGACGGCCGCGTTCCTGCGCACGCTCGGCGCGAAGTCGATCGGGAAGTTCTCGCCGCACGACTACGAGAACATCTCGCCCGAGGCCACCGACAAGAAGGGCGTGAGCAACAAGCCGCTCTTCTAGTGCGTTCCGGCCGGCCCCGGCGGCAGGGCCGCCCGTGCACCGGCCGTTGCCGCAATCGGCCGTCGCGCGATCGATGATAGGGACGGTGTCTTCGTCCCCGATCGTGGCCCTGCTGGGCCGTGAAGATCAGCCGACCGACGGCGTCCGCGACTTCGTGCACCTGCTCGGCCGTGCCGTGGAAGCACGCGGCCGTTCGTTCCTCGTCGAACGCCTGCCCTCGGCCGCGGAAGACGCCCGGGCGCAACTGCGGCATCTCACCGGCCGGCACCCGGGCAGCTGGTTCGTGCTCCAGTACACCGCGCTCCAGTGGTCACGACGCGCCGTGCCGGTGCACGTCCCCGGGCTCCTCCGGACGATTCGCGCGGAGGGCGGGCGCGCGGGTATCGTCTTCCACGACGTCGGTCCGTACGGCGGGACGCGCGTGGTCGACTACGTCCGCCGGTCGGTGCAGCGGGCAACGATGCGGCGAGCCGTCGACGCGGCCGACCATGCGTTCGTCGCCGGCCAGCACCGGCCGGAGATCGAGGTGCCTCCGGGCTTTGCCGGGTGGGCGCCCCCGCGATCCGCCCGGCTGACGTTTCTGCCGGTCGGGTCGGTGCTGCCGCCGCTCGACGCCGCACAGCACGGCCGGCCGCAGCCGCGCTCCCGGCGGCCGGGCAGCACGCCGCGGGTCGGCGTCTTCGGCGTGACCGACGGCCGCGACGCGATCGAGGTCGCGCAGATCGCTGACGTCCTCCGCCTCGCGCACGCGCGGCTGGGCGCACTGGAGTTCGTCGCGTTCGGCCGTGGCACCGACCGCGCCCGCGCGCTCCTCCGCGCGCACGTGCCGGAGGCGATTCCCGTCCGGGCGCTCGGCGTGGTGCCGCCGGCGGTGCTGCTGGCGGAAGCGCTGGAGCTCGACGCGCTGCTGTTCGTGCGGCACCACGTCTCGGCCCAGCGGTCGAGCGCGATGGCGGCGGTGGCGGCCGGCGTGCCGGTCGTGGGTTATCGCGGCGCGCAGACGTCGCTGCCGGTGGCCGGATGGGGGGTCCGCCTCGTGCCCGAAGGACACGTGCAGGCACTGGCCGATGAGCTCGTGCAGGTCGTCGAGAGCGCGGCGCTCTGGCGGCAACTGCACGCGGCGAATCTGTCCGCGTACGCGGACCACGTGGCCTGGGATCGCATCGCGGACCGCTTCCTCGCCGGCCTTCAGCCGTGACCATGCCTCCGGCGTCCGACGCCCGCCTGACCGGCCGGGCGCGCGCGGGGCTCGCCGGCCTCGCCGCGACCGGCGTGGCCGCCGCGGGGCTCGCCGTCGCGCTGAGCGCGCCACCGGCCGTGCCGGCCGCGATCGGCGCCGGCAGCGCGGCCCTGCTCGCCGCCGGCGCGCTGGCCGACTGGACGTTCGGCCTGTGCGCGTTCACCGCGTGGCTCGCCGCCGGAGACCTGCTGCGGAAGTTCGGCGGCAACAGCCTCGTCGTGCTGGGCGCGACGGAGTTGATCGCCGTGGCCGCGATCGCGCGCTTCGCGTGGGCGTGGCATCAGGGACTGCTGCCGCGGCTGCGGACGCAGATCACGACCCCGCTGGTCGTGCTGGCGCTCTGGACCCTTGCGCGGGCCGTCCCCGGTCTCCTGTCGGATCCGCTCGTCGCGTTGAACGGCGTACACGCGTGGCTGCTCTTCACGCCGTTCCTCTATGCCGGGTACGCGATGCACGCCGGGGACCGGGACGCCGGCCCGTGGGCGGCCGCCGTGCTCACGGTCGGCACCCTGGCCGCCGCCGGAGGGCTGCTGCAGCTGGCGCTGGGGCTCGAGGTGCTGAACCCGTCGGACACGGGGGGCCTGCTGCTGAAGGTCCTCCACTCATCCGACGAGACCGACCCCATCCCGCGGCCGAACTCCGTCTTCATGCACGCCGGGCGTTTCTCAGGCACCCTGCTCGCCGTCCTGTGGCTCGTCCCCATGGCCGCGGCGCGGGTGACGCCCGCACATCGGGGCCGGCGGCTCGCGCTCCGGGCCGCCGTGGCGCTCGTCCTCACGGGGCTCGTCCTCTCCGGACAGCGCGCCACGCTCGTCTGCCTGATCGCGGGCGGGGTGCTGATGGCCATTGCGGCGGCGCCGCACCTGCGACAGATCCACCGGCTGCGACACCGGCTGCTGACGGGAGTCGCGGCCGGGGCCGTCCTGCTCGCCGCCGCCGGCTGGCTGGCGCCCAACGGCCTGGCGCAGTACTACGGCGGCCTGTTCTCCCCGTCCCGGATCGACAGCACGATCGAGGACCTGCGGTACACGACCGGCGGCATGCGGTACGCGCTGGAGACCACGTTCTGGGGCCACGGCACCGGCGCGGCGTCGACGGGACGCGCCTACGCGCTGGGCGTGCCGTGGGACGACGACGCCGTCATGCCGCTCGAAGGGGGCACGGGCGTGCTGCTGTGGGAATGGGGGCCCGCGGGACTCGCGCTGTGGGTCTGGCTGGTCTGGACCATCGCGCGGGAGCTGTGGCGCGGGGCGCGCACGGCGGCGAGCCCGGCCGATGCCGGCATCTGCGCCGGTGCGCTGGCGGCGGTGGTGACGTCGATGGGGCTCTGGTTTCACCTCACGGTGTCCGCCTACCAGAGCTACCCGCTGCAGGCGCTGCTGTGGCTGACCGTCGGCGGGGCGCTCGCGGCCGGGGATCGCCCCGGACCAGGTCGGGCTAGAAGCGGAACAGCCGGTTGATCTTCAGGATGATCGAACGGTTCACGAGGTCCGGGAATCCCAGCGCCGCCGTCGTCGTCCGCTGGTCGTTGTAGACGACGAACAGCTCGCTGCCCGGCAGGTACTCCCAGCGGAACCGGACGTTGCTGCTGAGGGAGGCCGCGCTGGAGTTGTACTGAATCAGCGCGCTCGCGAACATCCGCGGCGTGGCGGTGAACGTCACGCGCGCGCCGGCCAGCCGCGTCGTGAACCGGCCTTCCCGCAGGTCCACCGCGTTGACCGACGCGGTCGGCTCCACCGCGAGCCGGGGGCTGAACGTGACGCGGGCGGCGCGGATCGCCACGGTCGTCTGCGTGCCGCTGTAGAACTCCCCGCGCTCGACGCGAATCTGCCCGAACAGCCGGCGGTGCTGGCCGAAATCCACACCGGCCCGGTAGAACCGGAACCCGTAGCCCTCGCTCGGCAGCGTCACCGCCGGGGCGATGCGGAACGGCTGCGGCAGGAACTCGTACTGGTTCGTGACGCCGACGAGCAGCTTGTCGCTGTTCTGGAACTCGATCGAGAAGTCGCCGTCAAGGCGGCGGCTCTCCAGACGCCCGCGCTGGTTCGCGATGTGATCCAGAGCCGTCGACCACGCGTACTTGCGCACGGGTCCCCGCTTCGGGCGGGGGCTGAAGCGGAGAAACGCGTAGGACTTCTCCATGTCGCGACGGCGGACGAAGCCGATGTCCGGGTTGAACGCCGCGCCCACCCCGAGCCGCTCCACCTGCACGGCGTACCGGTCGGCGTTGTAGTCGAGCTGTGCGCGGTAGCTCTGCTGACCCGCCGTCACGCCGGCCGTGTCGGTGGCGGCCCAGTAGGCATTGCCCGTCAGGTTCTGGCCGAACGCGAACCGGGCATCGGCGCCGTAGGTGAGCCCCGGGGTGCGCCGGCCCGGCGCCTCCGAGCGGCGCGTCGCCAGCACGCCGATGCTGCTCTTGCCGAGGATGTCGCGCTTGGCGCGGAGCACGGAGAAGTCCGTCGGCTGCAGGCGCGCGGTGTCGCCACGGTCGGTCCGGATCTGGATCGCGCCGAACTCCAGACCGGCGCTCCGCCCGGTCACGCGTCCCCCGCCGATGATGGGCACGGCCGCGCCGTCGTCGAGTCCGATGCGGCGGCTGTAGAACAACGTCGGCACGTCGGTCGACCCCGTCCCCGCCCCGCCGGCGCCGCCGAAGGCGAACTGCCCCTGGTTCTCGAGGAAGAACTCGCGTTTCTCCGGGAAGAACAGGTTGAATCGGGTCAGGTTCACCTGCTGCTCGTCGACCTCGACCTGCGCGAAGTCGGTGTTGTAGGTCAGGTCCGCCGTCAGGTTCTCGCGGATGCCGTATTTCACGTCGACGCCGAAGTCCCCGCCCGGGTCGTTCTCCCGCCGGGCGGCCGAGACCCGGTCCGTGACGGCACTGCCGGTCACGTAGGGCTTCACCTCCATGTTCTTGCCCGACGGCGGCGAGGCGATCCCGACCAGATCGCCATAGAACGACGACCACATCACGGACGAAATGCCGGAGCCGTTCGGCACGGGCGTGTTGTAGGCGATCTCGTTCTTCCAGCGGCTCATGCGCCGCGCGATGAATCCCCACGGCCGGTCGGACCCGGGCGTGTAGCGGAGCGACCGGAACGGGATGGCCGCCTCCACGATCCAGCCGCCGTCGAACCGCGACGTCTTCAGCGTCCACACCGGATTCCAGTCCGGCGTCCACTGGCGCTCGCCCACGACCTGACCGTCGACGCGGCCGCCGTCCGGACCCACGACGAACAGCACGCTGTTGCGCCGGTCGTGAAACGGGTCGAACCCGAACGCCACGTTGTCGTTGGCGGTCACGATCAGGTTGCTGTCGCGACGGAGCTCCGAGCCGATCACGCGCTCCGGATGCGACTCCCAGCAGCGCCACGCGATGTAGACGTTGCGCCGGTCGAAACCGACCCAGAGCTCCGTCTTCTCGGAGAACGCGCGACCCGCGGTCGGCTCCGTCTGGACGAACTGCGTGCTCGGCGGCGTGGCCGTATAGAAGGCCTCGTCGAGCCGGCCGTCGATGCGCAGCGGCTCCCGCACCTCGAAGGCCGTCACGACGCCCCGCGTGGCGGGCGACGGCGCCTGCGCCTCCGCCAGCGCACCGGTCAGGCACGCGACACCCGCGAACGCAGCGACGGCGCGGACGCGCCGGGCTACTCGGCCTTGATCCGGATGTTGCGCCAACGCAGCGGCACGCCTTCCGACTGGAAGGCGATGAAGCCGGCCTCCTTGAACTCGTGCTCCGTGACGTGCGACAGCAGCTCGCCGTTCGAATAGCACTTCACCTCGCCGTCCTTCGAGACGATCTCGACCGAACTCCACTGGCCGATCGGCCGGAACGCCCGTGCGCGCGCATCGGGGAAGTCCTTCGCGACGACCTTCGCGTCCATGCCGAAGGAGTGCAGCATGTTGTTGCTGTTGCCCTGCACCTCGATGCCCTTCGGCCACACCTTGTGATCGGTGATGAACAGCAGGTATCCGCTGTTGCCTTCGTAGAACTCGTCGCCCGGGTCGAGGTCCGCGGGGCGATCGAACTTGTAGTCGAAGCGCAGCGTGAAGTTCAGGTACTTCTGGTCCGGATACCAGTAGCCCTGCACCTTGCCGTTGGTCA
>JBFXBH010000011.1:0-39360 GCA_050183355.1 Vicinamibacterales bacterium
AGCAGCTCCTCTCGCTGGCCTTCGGCGACGAGCAGAGCGACACCACGCAGTTCCCGTCCGCCAACGAGGGCGGCACCGGGCTCGCGGTCGGCGGCAGCTCGGACCCGGCGGCGCCCGCGGACGGCTACGTGGACTACCTGGACCAGAGCGGCACGCTGCTGTGCCCGTGCGACGGCGAGACCGTGCCGGACGGCTGGTTCTACCGGCGCGTCTGGGGCGTGACGGCCGTCTCGGCGACGCTCAAGGAAGTCTCGGTCACGGTCGAGACCGCGAGCTCGTTCGGCAAGGGCCTGCTGCCGCGTTCGACCGTCGTGGCTCTCAAGTCCTCGCCGTTCTAGCCATGACCCGCCAGTCTTCCCATCCCGGCGACGCGGGCTTCACGCTGGTCGAGCTCATCGTGTCGACGCTCGTGCTGCTCGTGATCTCCGGCACGGTGACGGCCGCGCTGCTGCAGATGACCAGCGCCGAACTCACGCTGTGGAACCGCACGCAGATGCACAGCGGCGTGCGCAGCGCCACGGAGCTGCTCCAGCAGGAGGTGGGCCAGGCCGGCCGCATCGCCCTGCCGGCGCCCGTGACGCTGACGGGCGGCGTGACGCCGGGCGCGGCGACGGTGGGTGTCAGCAGCGTCGCCGGCATGTTCGTCGGCGAGCAGCTCACGATCGGCGCCGGCGCGACAGAAGAGACCGTGACGGTGACGGCGCTGGACGTGGGCGGCTCCCAGATCAGCGGGAGTTTCGTCTGGGCGCATGCGGACGGCGAATCCGTGGTAGTGCGGGGCGGCTTCGCGAGCGGCGTGGTGCCCACGACGGACGCCAACGGGTCTACGGCGGACGTGCTGAAGCTGTTCGGCGACGTCAACGGCGACGACACGATGGTCTACGTCGAGTACACCTGCGACACGGACAACGGCAGGCTGTACCGCAACAGCATGCCGTATGACGCCGACGCCAAGCCGGCACTGGCGCCGGACATGGTGCTGCTCGACAACCTGCGCGAGAACCCGGGCGGCGTGCCGTGCTTCACGTATCAGGAGCAGGTCGTGGGTGCGAACACGTACGTGACCGACGTGGCCATCACGCTGACCGTGCAGACGCAGAAGCAGGACCCGATCACGAAGCAGTTCGAGCTGCAGACCAAGGCGCTCCTCAACGTGGCGCCGCGGAACATCTTCAACGTCTGGCAGCTCGCCAGCGCCGGCATCACCAACCGCGTGCAGGCGACGCCGGCCTCGATCGCGGGGCTGCTGCCATGAGCGTGCCGTCCCCCGTCGCCGCCGCCGCCGGACGTGCCGGACGCGTCGCTCCCGCCGGACCAGGCGCCCGGAACCCGGAGTCCGGCATCGCGCTGATCCTGACGCTGTTCCTCGTGCTCGTCGGCTCCGTGATGGCCGCGTCGCTGACGACGCTCGCGCAGACGGAAACCTACGCGAGCCTGAACTACGAGCTGATGTCGCAGGCCCGCTACGGCGCGGAGTCCGGCGTGCAGCGCGCGGCCAACTATCTGATCAACACCTACACCGCGCCCGGCGACGGCGCGGATTCGCTGGTGAACTACGACATGACGGTCTCGCCGGTGACGTACAACGGCAACCCCGTCGTGCTCTCCGCCAACCCGGCCGTGGCGTCGAACTATCCGGTCGCGGCCGTGCAGGACGCCTTCGCGGCGGCGACGACCGGCACGCTGACGGCGGGCCGGACCACGGTGACCTACGCGCCGTCCGCCACGCTCGTCTCGATGAAGCAGGTGAGCACGTACGGTGGCGCGCAGTTCACGCTGCAGGTCTGGCGCATCGCCGCCACGGGCACGATCGTCTCGACGGGCCGGACCGCGGAGGTCGAGGTCGAGTCGATTCTCGAACGGCAGACGGTGCCCGCCCAGACCTACGCCGCCTTTGCCACCCACGCCGGCTGCGGCGCGCTCAAGTTCGCCGGTGGCGCCACGACCGACGCCTACAACTCGGCCGCGCTGGTGGACGGCGCGCCCGTGTTCGGGAGCGGCGGCGACGTGGGCACCAACGGCAACCTCACCGAGAGCGGCGGCGCCACGATCAACGGAGACCTTTACACACCGCGCGTCGGCGTCGGCAACTGCAGCGCGGGCAACGTCACCGCGCTGACCTCGAACGGCGGCGCGACGGTGACGGGTGACGTGATTCATCTGCCGCAGGCGGTCACGATGCCCACGCCGACCGCCCCGGACCCGCTGCCGCCGACGACGAGCACGAACTACAACACCGATACGACGCTGCTGCCGGCCGACGGGCCCTACGGCGACATCAAGATGATCTCGGGCGCTGTGCTGCACCTCTCCGCGGGCACGTACGTGTTCAACAGCCTGACGCTGGCCGGCAATTCCTCGCTCGTCATCGACTCGGGGCCCGTCATCCTCAAGGTCGCCGGGCAGAATGTCGTGACAGCCGTGGACTTCACGGGCGGGTCGGTCAGCAACCCCGGATTCGACCCGTCCACGTTCCAGGTCGTCTACGGCGGCACGGGCAACGTGAAGCTCAACGGCGGCAGCAACACGGCGGCCGTCGTGTACGCCCCGAACGCGGCGATCACGTTTGCCGGCAATGCTGACTTCTATGGGTCCGTGATCGGTCGCACGGTGACCGACGTCGGCGGCGCGAAGATCCACTACGACGTCGCCCTTCAGAACAAGTTCGTCACGGCCGGCAACCACATGCTGACGGCCTTCACGTGGAAGAAATCCTGATCCGCGCGCCCCGCCCGTACGCGGATTGCGCCTGACCTGACGGGCTCGGAAGGCCCCGGCGCCGGCCGTTCGGCCCGGCACGTCCGCGAGAACACCGGAGCGATCACCCGCCACCGCGCCCGGCATTCCGGTTGCACCGGTGTCCGGCGTGGAGCCGCGGCATGGGTGACGTGTTCAGCGAGCGGGGGAGCGCGCTGGTCGAAGCGCTCGTCGCGGCCGCCTTCTTCTCCGGCGCGGTCGTGGCTGTCGTGCAGCTCGCGGCGCTGGCCGTCGGCATCTACGCGGATGCAGGGGAGACCTCGCGCAGCGCGGATGCCGCCGAGGCGGGGCTCCGGGCGCTCGCGACCGCGCGCGGCACGCTGAGCCCGGGCGGCAACCTTGACGCCGACGTGCCGGGCTATTCGGATGAACCGGACGGCCCCGGGGCTGCCGCCGGCGGCGTGAGGCGCCGCTGGCGTGTCTCTCCGGGCCCCGTCCCCGGCACGCAGCACGTCGTGGTCCGCGTGATCAATCCGCGGATCCGCCGTGGCCGTCAGGCGCTGGACGTGGAGACGCTGCTCTCCGTGGAGCTGGGGCCGTGACGGGCGGATGCGGTTGCGCCGGACACTCCGTCCGCCGGGCGGTGGCTCGTGGCGCCGAGGACGGCTACTCGCTCGCGGAGCTGCTGGTCGCCACGGCGGTCACGATGACCGTCACCGCCGGGGCCGGCGTGCTGGCGTCCGGCGTGCAACGCGTGGCGTTCGCCATGGACGCGGACCAGGCGGCCCGGATGGATGCCCGCTTCACGCTCGAGGCGATCGTCCGGACCGTGGAGCAGGCGGGCAGCTATCCCTACGGCGTGCCGGCGGGCGTCTGCGGCGGCGTTGCGGACGCGGCACCCCTGGTCGTCGACCCCCTGGGCGATGGCCGTCGAGAGGCCATCCGGGTTCGCGCGGACGTCAACCCGCCGAACGGCCGGCTCGGCGGCACCGCGGATAACTGCGACGAGCGCGGGGAGGACGTCCTGCTGGCGTTCGATCGACGGGCGGGGACGGTGACGCGGCGCGACGCGGCGTCCGCGGGAGCGCCCGTCGCCGTGTCGTCGCCGCGCGTGCTCGGCCTCCGGTTCAGCTACCACGACGCCGATGGCCGCGAGACGGACCGGGAGGCCGACGTCTCCACGGTGCGCGTGGAGCTGACCGTGCGCGCGACCGGTGCGCGCGACCTCCGGCCGCGCGTCTGGCGCGGCGTCGCGCGGCTGCGGGAGCGATGACGCCTTGCCGCAGGCCGCTCGTGCCGCGACGGTGGACTGATGACCCCGCCGCGCCCGGTGAAGCATCCGGCGGCCGTCGCCGCCCGGGTGACGGTGCGGGCGGCGAGCGCGGCTCCGCGATGATCGTCGTCGCCACGTTGATGGGCCTGGTGGCGGCGCTCGCCGCGGGACTCTCGCTGGGCGCCTCGACCGTCGCACTGGTGGCGCGCAACCACGCCGTCGCGACGGCGACACGCGCGGCGGCCGACGCCGGCGCCGAGCACGCGCTTGCCGTGACCCTCGCCGCGCTCCCGCGGTGGCGGGCGGAGGGAGTCAGGTCCCCTGCCGAGGGGCTGCCCGATCTGCTCGCGCGGGGCCGCCTGTGGCAGGCCGCCGGGGCCGCCGGCTTCCCGTCGGCGTCGCGGCCGTTCGGCGACGCGACGTACAGCGCCGACGTCGTGGACGACGACGCCCCGGTGCGCGGCCTGGCTCCGGCGGACATCGCGGCCATCGGCGAGAACGGCAGCGCCGCGCGGGACGCCAACGACCGCGTGGTGATCCGGGCCGTGGCTGCCGGCCCGCAGGGGGCTTCGGCGACGGTGGAGGCCGTGCTCGGCCTCGTCCCGCTGCCGGCGCTGCTGCTCCGCGGCGCGACGCACCTCGGCGCCGTCGCGCTCGCCGGGCGCGAGGGGCGCCTGCACGTGACCGGGGACCTGGAGATCGTCGGCCCGGTGGAGGCCACCGGCGCGGTGGAGGCCACCGGGCGGCTCGACGCGGCCGCGCGGCCTGAGACGCCGGCACGTGCGAGCGGCCGGGCGCGGAGCCTTCCGCTGCCGGACGTGCGTCCGGAGCACTTCCACGCCGCCGCCGACGTCGTGCTGCGGGCGGACGGCCTCGTCGGCGACGCGGCGGGCGTCGTGGTCTGTCAGCCGGGTGGCGCGACGTGTCCGGCCGAGAGTGCCGCGTGGGGCTTCGCCGCCGGCCTGTGGACGCTCGCGTCCGTGCCGCCCGTTGCCGCGACGGTCTTCGTCGAGGGCGACGCGCTGCTCGCGCCCGCCGGCCCGGCCGCGGAGGCGGTCCGGTTGTCCGTGGTGGCGACGGGCTCGGTCGTCGTGCGCGGCCCGTTTGCGATGCGCCCGGCTGCTGGCGGCGTGCTGCTGGTGGCCGGTAGGGACATCCGCATCGAGGGCCCGCTCGTGGCGGAGGCCGAGGAGGGGCTCGTCGCGGCCGGCGATCAGGTGGCGATCGTGGCGCCGGCCCGGCTACGCGGTTGTGTGGTGGCCGCCGGCCGGGGCCACGACTCACCGCTCGTCGAGGTCAACACGGTGTCGACCGGCGCGACGGTCGCCTCCGACGGCGGGCTCGCGGCCGTCGGATTCGCCACGTGGCGTGTGCTCGGGTGGCGCCTCGACCAGGCGTGGTGACACGGAATCGGTGGAGGTAGGATCCGGGCATGACCATCACTCGCTGGCTGACCTGTCTGGTGCTGACGGCCGCGGCCGGTTCCGCCGCCGCGCAGACGCTCGGCGATGTGGCCCGCGCGGAGCAGGAGCGCCGGAAGTCTGTCGGCAAGCCCGGCAAGGTCTACACGAACGAGAGCCTGAAGCCCGAGCCGCTGCCGGCTCCGCCGCCGCTCCCGCCGGGCGGTGCGCCGGGCGCGGGAACCGGCGCCGGCGTGCTGGCCGCGCTGGCGGCGGGCGGCACGGGGTCGTCCACCGGCGCCGCCGCGGGCAGCGGATCCGCAGCGGCCGGTGGCGCCGCCACGCCGACCGCGGGCGGAAATACCCTGCCGACGACGGAATCGGGCTGGCGGGCCCGCATGGCGGAGCTGCGCGGCAACGTGGTGCGGCAGCAGGTGCTGGCCGACGCGCTGCAGTCGCGCATCAACGCCGCGTTGCTCGACTTCGTGAACCGCGACGACCCGGCGCAGCGCGCCGTGATCGAGTCGGATCGCAACCGCGCGATCGCGGAGCTGGAGCGCGTGCAGAAGGACATGAAGGCCGCGCAGCAGGCGGTGGCCGACGCGGAAGAACAGGCGCGCCGCGCGAGCGTCCCGCCCGGCTGGCTCCGGTAACCGACTCACCGATCGTCCTCGCGAACGCTCCCTGCGTCGCGGGTCCTGTCGGCGGCCTGCCCCAACCGTCCTCGGCGCCACAAGCGCCCCAACGGGGGAGGTGCCTGCGCGGCGGTCGGGGCGGCCCCGTCCGCCGCCACCCACGACGGTGAGTCGCGATGGCTAGGTCCTGCTGAGGCCCAGCCGGACGAGCGCGGCGGTCAGCTCGTCCTCCGTCACGTCGTCCACGACGTCCGTCGTGCCGATGGACGTGCACAGCACGAAGTGGAGCCGGCTGTTCACCACCTTCTTGTCCCGCTTCACGGCCGCGAGGATGCCGGCGATCGGGAGGTCGGCGACCGGCGGCAGCGGCCCGAGTCTTCCGACGAGCGACGCGAGCGCCGCGCGGTCCGCCTCCGGCAGCGTGCCGCGCGCCACGCCGAGGTCCGCGGCCAGCAGCATCCCCCACGCGATCGCTTCACCGTGGCGGAAGCGGCGATAGTGCGTCTCCGCTTCGAGCGCGTGGCCGACGGTGTGGCCGAAGTTCAGGATGCGGCGGAGGCCCGACTCGCGCTCGTCCGCGCTGACGACATCCGCCTTGATCCGCGCGGACGCCGCGATGATCGGCAGCAGCACGTCCGGGTCGTGCTTGAAGATCGCGCGGGTCTTCTTTGTCAGCGTCTCGAACAGCGGACGGCTCGCGATCATCCCGTACTTGACGACCTCGTAGAGGCCGGACCGGAACTCGCGGCGCGGCAGCGTCGAGAGGACGCCGGGGTCGATCACGACGACGGCCGGCTGGTGGAACGCGCCGATCAGGTTCTTGCCGAGCGCGTGGTTCACGCCGACCTTGCCGCCGATGGAGCTGTCCACCTGGGCCAGCAGCGTCGTCGGCACGTGCGCGAGCGTGATGCCGCGCAGAAACGACGCGGCGGCGAAGCCGGCCATGTCGCCCACGACGCCGCCCCCCACGGCCACCACCGCGCTGCCGCGATCCGCGCCGCCGGCAATCAGCGCGTCGTAGATCTTCTCCGTCGTGCGGACCGTCTTGTGGCGCTCGCCGTCCGGCACGAGGACGACGGGGGCGTCGCCGAGCGCCTGCTGGATGCGTGCGCCGTGCAGGCGCCAGACCTTCGGGTTCGACACGATGAAGCGCCGCCGGCCGACGCCGGCCTCGTCGAGGTGCGCGGCGAGCGCGTCGAGCGCGCCGGTGCCGACGAGGATCGTGGAGGGGCGCGAGCTGGTGCGGACCTCGATGCGTTCGGGTGTCTGGGATGCGGGCAACACGGCCTCTTGGAGCAGTCGTGACGGGTGTGACGGGCTGTTAGGATAACAAACGGTGAGCGCGCACGGGGACTTCCTGATCGTCGGCAGCGGCGTCGCCGGGCTGCGGGCGGCGCTGGCGCTGGCCGGATCCGGCACCGTCACCATCCTCACGAAGGCCGAACCCACCGAGAGCAACACGGGCTACGCGCAGGGCGGCATCGCCGCCGCGCTCGGGGCCGATGATTCCACCGACCTGCACCTGACGGACACGCTCGCCGCGGGCGACGGCCTGTGCGACCCCGCGGCCGTCCGCGTGCTGGTCGAGGACGGCGTGCGTGGCGTGCGCGAGCTGGTGGAGTGGGGTGCGGCGTTCGACCGGAGCGAGTCCGGCGAACTGGAACTGGCCCGCGAGGGTGCCCACTCCGTGCGCCGCGTCCTCCACGAGGGCGACGCGACGGGACGGGAGATCGCGCGCGTGCTGTGGGAGCGTGTTGCCGCGGACCGGCGCATCCGCGTGTTCGACGACGCGCGCGTGACGGCGCTCGTCGTCGAGGACGGCGCGTGCCGGGGCGTGATCTACGCCGACCGGCACGAGCAGATGCATCGCGCCGGGGCGGCGATGACGCTCCTGGCCACGGGCGGCGCGGGGCAGGTGTTCCGGGAGACGACGAACCCCGCGATTGCGACCGGCGACGGCATCGCGATGGCGTTTCTGGCCGGCGCGCGCGTGGCCGACATGGAGTTCGTGCAGTTCCATCCGACGGTGCTGAGCGCCGTCGGGGCGCCGCGGTTCCTGCTCACGGAGGCGCTGCGCGGCGAGGGCGCGCATCTGATCAACCGGCACGGCGAGGCCTTCATGGCCCGCTACGAGTCGGCGGGGGACCTGGCCTCGCGCGACCTCGTCGCGCGCGCGATGGTGCGGGAGTCGCTGCGCACGGACGCGCCGGTGTACCTGTCCCTGGCACACCTGGACGGCGTGTTCGTCAGGGAGCGGTTCCCGACGATCGCCAGGGTCTGCGCGCAGGCCGGCCTGGACCTGGCGACCGATCCGATTCCCGTCAGTCCGGCCGCGCACTATCTGATGGGGGGCGTCTCGACCGACCTCGACGGCCGGACATCCGTTCCCGGCCTCTTCGCGGCAGGGGAAGTGGCCTGCACGGGCGTCCACGGCGCGAACCGGCTGGCCAGCAACTCGCTGCTCGAGGGTCTCGTGTTCGGCGAGCGGGCCGCGCACGCGATGACCGGGCCGCCGCGGGCGGCGCACCTGGTGGAGGAGGCCGAGCGCGTCGCCGTCACGCCGGCGCCCGGTGCGCTGCCGACGAGGGCCGCCGTTCGCGATCTGATGTGGCGTCACGTCGGACTCGTGCGCGAGGCCGGCGGCCTCGAACCGGCTGTCTCGCAACTGCAGGCGTGGGTCTCGGCCGGGGCGTGTCACGCGCGCTCGCAGCCGCCGACGCCGGCGGAGCGGGAAGCGGCCAGCCTGGCGACGGTTGGCTGGCTGATCGCGCGCGCCGCCCTTCGGCGCACCGAGTCCCGGGGCGCTCACTTCCGGACGGACGCACCCCGGCGAGACGACGTACACTGGCTGCGGCACGCGGCCGACGTCCGCGCGCTGTAGGCAGCGGCCCCACGCGGGGGTTGCGCCGTCCACGCTCCAGCTTCCCCGAATCGATACTGCACCGCTCATGGCCGAGAACGAGATCCCCGACCTGCCCACCGCCATCACGCCCCAGTCCCAGGACTTCGCGCGCTGGTACATCGACGTCGTCCGCCGCGCCGAGCTGGCCGACTATTCGCCGGTGAAGGGCTGCATGGTCATCCGGCCGTACGGCTACGCCATCTGGGAGCTGATGCAGGCCGCGCTCGACAGGCGCTTCAAGGCCACGGGACATGTGAACGCGTACTTCCCGATGTTCATCCCCGAGAGCCTCTTCATGAAGGAGGCGGAGCACGTCGAGGGCTTCGCGCCGGAAGTGGCGTGGGTCACGCACGGCGGCAAGGAGGAACTCGAAGAGCGCCTCGTCGTGCGGCCGACGTCGGAAACCATCATCGGCACGATGTACGCCAAGTGGATCCAGAGCTGGCGCGACCTGCCGATCCTGATCAACCAGTGGGCCAACGTCGTCCGCTGGGAGAAGGTCACGCGCCTGTTCCTGCGCACGACCGAGTTCCTCTGGCAGGAAGGCCACACCGCGCACGAGACGGCCGAGGAGGCGCAGGCGGAGACGTTGCGCATGCTGGCCGTCTACAAGGACTTCGCGGAGACGGAACTCGCGATGCCCGTGATGGACGGCCTGAAGACGGACAGCGAGAAGTTTGCCGGCGCCGACAAGACGTACTCGATCGAGGCGCTGATGCGCGACGGGCGCGCGCTCCAGGCGGGTACCTCGCACAACCTCGGCCAGAACTTCGCGAAGGGCTACGACATCAAGTTCCAGGCGAGGGACAAGAGCGTCCAGTACGCATGGACGACGTCGTGGGGCGTGTCCACGCGGCTCATCGGCGGCGTGATCATGACGCACGGCGACGAAGGCGGCCTGATCCTGCCGCCGCGCATCGCGCCCTATCAGGTCGTCATGGTGCCGATCCCCCGCGGCAACTGGAAGGAGACCGTGCTGCCGAAGGCGCAGGAGATCAGGGATGCGCTCGTGGCGGCCGGCGTCCGCGTGCTGCTCGACGACCGCGACTCGCAGTCGCCCGGCTGGAAGTTCAACGAGTGGGAAATGCGCGGCGTGCCGCTGCGCCTCGAGATCGGCCCGAAGGACCTGGAGAAGTCCACGGTCGTGCTGGCGCGCCGCGACACGCGCGAGAAGTCGTTCGTGCCGATGGAGGGCCTGACGGCGCACGTGCAGGCGCTGCTCGTCACGATCCAGCAGGCGCTCTACGACCGCGCCGTCGCGTTCCGCGCGGAGCACACGACGACCGCGGCGTCCTACGAGGACTTCAAGGCGACGATGGAGGGGCGGCCGGGATTCGTCATCGCCCCCTGGTGCGGCTCGGCGACGTGCGAGGCCGAGATCAAGACGGAGACCCAGGCCACCATCCGGAACATTCCGTTCGGCAGCGAGACCCCGCAGGGGGCTGCCTGCCTGAAGTGCGGCGCCCCGGCCACGGCGAACGCCTGGTTCGCCAAGTCCTACTGAGCCGCGCCCCCCCCTCGGTTGCCGTGGGCCGAGGCCCCGGTGTCTGCGGGGGGGCTTCACGATTCTGGTACCGGTGCCGATTGGCAGCCTGGTGCCTCTTGCCGCCCTCGCGCTCGTCCTGCTGATCTATCCGTGCGCCGCGGCCGCGGCCGCCGGGTCCGAGGATCTGGCGTCTGTTCGCCGGCTCCTCCGTTCGTCGCCGACGTCAGAGGAGATCGACGCGTTGGTCGGCGCCGTGGCCGGCGCCCCGGGGGCGTCAGGGGTGGCCGCGCGCGACACGAACGCCTACAAGCTCCTGTCACTCGGCTACTCGGCGAAAGAGACCGCGGACGTCGTCAGCGGCCGGATCACCCGGAGCGCGCTCGATGTGGCTCGCCGGATGCTCGCCACCGGACAGCGGCGCGAGGTGGTCGAGGGCTATCTCGAGCGTCAGTACCGCAGACGGCTCACGCAGCAGACGGCGTCGTCCGAGTCGCCGCTCGTGGTACCCCCACCGCACAGGCGTCCGGGTGGCCCCCGTGAACAGCCCGGCCGTCAGTTCGACGCGGCGATCGTCTTCTACGCGGCCCGGCACAACGTGAACGCCGCACTGGTGCGCGCGATGATCGCCGCGGAATCAGGCTTTGAGATGCGCGCGCAGTCGCCCAGGGGCGCCATCGGTCTCATGCAGCTGATGCCGGCCACGGCGCGCGAGCTGGGCGTCAATCCCTGGGTGGCCCACGAGAACATCGAGGGGGGCGTTCGCTATGTCGCGGAGATGTTGCGGACGTTCGGCAGCATCGAGCTGGCGCTCATCGCCTACAACGCCGGACCCGGCTATGCGCACCGCTACGCGCGGCGCGAAGTGGCGCTCTACGGGGAGACCCGCAACTACGTGAGGCACGTACTGGCGCTGGCTCGGTTCTCAGGTCTCGGCCAAGTCCAGTCGTTGCAGTAACTTACAACTTGTAACGTCGCGTTAACGCGTACGTCACTACACGATCACGTCCGGCTCCTACGCTGGGACCGTCAATGTCTCAGCCGTTCTTCCAGAGGAGCCTATGAACCTGTTTACCCGCACCCGGGTTGTCATCGCCGCTGTCGCATGTCTCGCGACGGCCGGTCCGCTGACCGCCCAGACCGCGAAGCCCGCGCCGGCCGCCCCCGCGCAGAAGGTGGCGCTCGTCACCGTCACTGGTGTTGTCCGCGACCAGGCCAACGCGATCGCACTTCCCGGCGTTCCGGTGGAGGTCGAAGGTCTGACCGAGATCGCCTACACGGACGTGGACGGCCGCTTCGTCCTCAAGGTGCCGCCCGGCACGTACACCGTGAAGGTGGCCCTGGAAGGCTACGAGACGCGGACTATCTCACTGAACACCGCCGACTCGAAGACCCCGACACTGGACGTCGGCCTTTCCATGTCCAAGTTCGCGGAGACCGTGGTGGTGACGGGTCAGGCCGTGGACATCGAGACCTCGTCCGCCGAGGCCCAGCTCACCGCGCGGATGCAGGCGCCGGTCATCAGCGACAACCTCGGCTCCCAGCAGATGCGCCAGAACGGCGACCGCAACGCCGCGGCCGCGATGACCCGCGTGACCGGCATCTCGATCGTCGACAACCAGTACGTGTTCGTCCGGGGCCTCGGCGAGCGCTACAGCAACACGCAGATGGGCGGCTCCACGCTCCCGACTACCGAGCCCGACAAGAAGGTGGTGCCGCTGGATCTGTTCCCGACGGGCCTGGTGGACAGCGTCCAGGTGCACAAGAGCTACTCGCCGGACCGCTCGGCCGAGTTCGCCGGCGGCCTCGTGCAGATCATGCCGATGAAGCTGCCCGTGCGGCCGATGCTCGACTTCAGCTACGGCGCGAGCCACATCTCCACCGCGACCGGCAAGAGCATCCCGATCAGCCCGCTGGGTGCCAGGGACGTCTGGGGCTTCGACAGCGGCGCGCGTGCGCTCCCTTCGGGCATCCCGAACAACAAGATCGTCCGCAGCGGGATCTACACGCCGGATGTCGGCTTCTCGCCGGCCCAGATCACGGGCTTCGGCCAGGCGCTGAACGACGCGATCGGCACCCGGTGGCGCCCGGAGACGCAGAGTGGCTCGCCGGGCCAGAACTGGAGCGTCACGTTCGGCCGCCGCGTCGGCAAGCTCGGCGTGATCGCGAGCATGACGCACTCCTACATCGAGCAGTTCATCGCCGAGGACCGCCGCTTCTTCCGTATCGCCGATGAAGGCGACCTCGAGGCCGTCAGCGACTACAAGATGCAGACGGGCACGCAGCGCGCGCAGATGGGCATCGTCGGCAACCTGTCCTATCAGTTCGCCCCGACGCAGCGCATTTCGTTCGAGAACTTCTACACCCACAGCGGCCGCGACGAGGGTCGGACCTTCCAGGGCATCAACCTCGACAACGCCCGCGAGTTCCGCAACTCGCGCGTGCAGTTCATCGAGGAGGGGCTGCTGGCCAACGCCGTCAGCGGCGAGCACTTCTTCCAGAGCATGTCCAACAGCCGGATTGACTGGCGCCTGAACATGGCGCGCGCGCGCCGCGACGAACCGGGCCTCCGCGAGGTCCTCTACGAGCGCCTGCTCAACCGCCCGAACGACCCGTTCCTCTACGCCGACGAGTCGCAGAGCGGCTTCCAGATGTTCAACAACCTCGACGACGACACCATCGATGGTCAGGTGAACTGGAGCATCTCCCGCGTGGGCGGCAGCAAGCCGACCGTCTACAAGTTCGGGTCGATGTACATCGACCGGTCGCGCGACTTCCAGTCGCGCCGGTTCCACTTCATTCCCATCACGGCCACCAAGGACGGCGCACTGGCCTTCAACCAGCAGTCGGACCCGGAGACGCTCTTCACGAGCGCGAACATCGGCACCGCGTTCCGCTTCAACGAGGAAACGCGCCCGACCGACGCCTACGCCGGTGCACAGACGACCGCGGCCGGCTACGGGATGGCCGACATCACGCTGGGTGGCCGCAGCCGACTCATCGCCGGGGCCCGCGTGGAGCGCTTCAACCAGGAGGTCACGACGCAGGACCCGTTCGGCCTCTTCGCGCGGTCCATCAGCGCCGAGAACCGGAATACGGATGTGTTCCCCGGCATCAACTTCGTCCAGGGGCTGGGCGCCAGCACCAACCTGCGCCTCAGCTACAGCACGACGGTCAACCGGCCGGAATTCCGGGAACTCGCCGAGTTCGAGTTCACGGACGTCGTCGGCAACCGGGCGGTCAAGGGCAACCGGAACCTGAAGCGGGCCCTGGTGCAGAACGTGGACGCCCGCTGGGAGATGTTCGGCACCGGCCGCAACATCGTCGCGGCGAGTACCTTCTTCAAGTACTTCGACAAGCCGATCGAGCGCGTCATCATCGCCGCCGCCAACCCGATCGCCACGTTCCAGAACTCCGACAACGCCCGGAACTTCGGCATCGAGCTCGAAGCGGCGCACACGCTCGGGAGCAACCTGTTCGTCAGTGCGAACTACACGTTCGTCGACTCCCAGATCACGCTGCTCGCGGAACAGCGCGCCGTGCAGACGTCGCTCAAGCGGCCGCTGGCCGGGCAGTCGAAGAACCTGTTCAACATGACGGGTGAGTACGTGGCCGGCGGGTTCAGCGCCCGCGTCCTCTACAACTACTCCGGCGACCGCATCTCGGACGTCGGCGCGTTCCAGGCGCCGGACATCATCGAGCAGGGCCGGGGCATCCTCGACTTCGCGTTCTCGCAGCGCGTGAAGGCCATCAACCTCCGCTTCACCATCAACAACGTGACCGACGCGGACTACCGGTTCACGCAGACGCTGGATACCACCGAGGACCAGCGGCTGTTCAACATGGGCCGGACCATCGCGTTCTCGGCCACCTTCAGTGCCTTCTAGGCCTGGCTCCCCCCGCGTGCAGGAGAGAGAGACGACTATGAAGCGAGTTCTGAGACTGATTGCCGGGGCCACGGTGGCCCTCGCGCTGGCGGCGCTGGCTGTGCCGGTGTCCACCGAGCAGGCCCCGCCCGTCAACGTGCCCGGGATCGACAAGCCGGTCATCGTGGTCACCGGTGAGGTGACCGGGGCCGAGACATGGAGCAACACCAACTACTACGTGCTCCGCGGCGCGGTGTTCGTCCGCAGCGGCGGTACGCTGACGATCCAGGCCGGGACGCGGATTATCGGCGAGTCGGGGTCGGTCGGCACGCTGATCGTGGAGCGTGGCGGCCGCCTGGAGGCGCACGGCACGGCGGCACAGCCGATCGTGTTCACGAGCGACCAGGCGCCGGGCAGCCGGAACAGGGGGGACTGGGGCGGCCTGATCATCAACGGCCGGGCGCCGGTGAACCTCGAGGGTGGTGAGGGTGCCGGCGAGGGTGACACGGGCGTCTACGGCGGCACCGACGCGAACGACAACAGCGGGACGCTGCGCTACGTGCGCGTGGAGTTCCCGGGCGTCGAGTTCAGCCCGGACAACGAGCTGAACGGCATCGCGTTCCAGGGCGTGGGTCGGGGGACGACGGTGGACTACATCCAGGCACACATGAGCCGCGATGACGCCATCGAGTTCTTCGGCGGCACGGTGGACGTGAAGCACGCGGTTCTCACCAACGCCGCGGATGACAGCCTCGACTGGACCTTTGGCTGGACCGGCCGCATGCAGTTCGTCGCCGTTCACCAGCGCGGCGACGACGCGGACAACGGCATCGAGGCCGACGGCAACGAGTTCAACAACAACGCGCTGCCGCGTTCGAATCCGATCATCTACAACATCACAATGTGCGGCGACCCGGACCGGAACGAGGGCGCCGAGAGCCCCCGCGCCGCGAACCTGCGGCGCGGCACGGCCTTCACCATCCGGAACTTCCTCGTGACCGGCTTCAAGGCGACGGGCCTCCAGATCGAGACCAGCAACACGGCGACGACGGGCCTGGTCGAGAACGGCACCAGCCACATCGACTCCGGCGTGGCCTGGGGCATCCCCACGCCGCTGCACTCGAGCGTGACGGCGTTCGTGACGCGGGGGCTGTTCACCAACATCCGGACGAACGTGGATCCCGGCCTCTCGACGACGGCGTGCGCCGAGCACGCCAACCCGAACTTCCAGCCGAGCGGCGTCGCCACGCTGGCCGGCGGGCAGCTCGCGCCGACGCAGCCGCCCAACGACGGCTTCTTCGAGACGGTCACCTACATTGGCGCGGTACCCCCGGCGCCGGCCGCCAACTGGTTGAGCGGCTGGACGTCCTTTCCGCAGAACTAGCCGTCCGGCGCCGGACGGCCGGCACGGAGGCGTCACACGCCGGCGGACCCTCACGGGTCCGCCGGTTTTCTGTACGCTCGGAGACCATGACACGAACCGGCCTGCTGCTCGCTCTCGTCGCCCTGTGGATCGGGCCCGCCTGCTCGCGGGTGCCGCCGCTGGCCGGTGCCCGCGAGTCTCCGGAGGCCGTGGTCCGCGCCGTGCTGCAGGCGCTCGCGTCCCGCGATCGGGCGGCGCTGGACGCGCTCGTCCTCAGCGAGCAGGAGTTCAAGGACCACGTGTGGCCGCATCTGCCCGCCGCGCGGCCGGAGCGGAACCTGCCGTTCTCGTACGTCTGGGGCGACCTGCACCAGAAGAGCCGGCAGAACCTGTCGCGCACCGTACGCGAGTTCGGGGGGAAGCGCCTCCGGCTGGAGCGCGTGTCATTCTCGGGGCAGACGGCCTATCCCGGCGCGGTCGTGCATCGGGAGGCGGTCGTGACCGTGACGGACGAGCGGGGCTACACCTCGGACGTGCGGGTGTGCGGGTCCCTGATCGAGCAGGGCGGGCGCTGGAAGGTGTTCAGCTACGTGACGGAGGACTGACGCGGGCGCGCCAGCCGGCGGCCGCTACGCGGGCTCTTCGTCGTCCCCGGCCTTCTTCTTGCCGAAGATCCAGGCGAGGCCGATGCTGAGGATGTAGAGCACGATCACCGGCACGCCCATCGCGACCAGCCCCACGCCACCGCCGTCGGGCGAGAGCACGGCGGCCGCGATCACGATCAGCATCACGGCGTACTTGAAGTTCCTGATCATGAAGCGCGGCGTGACGAGGCCCATCCGCGCGAGGAACAGCACGACCGTCGGCAACTGGAACGTGATGCCGAGCGCCAGGATCAGGCGCATGTAGATGGCGAAGGCCGGCTCGACCCTCGGCATGAACGTCAGGATGTCGTTGGTGAACCCGACGAAGAACTGCCACGTGATTGGAAACACGACGTAGTGCGAGAACGCCGCGCCCGCGGCGAAGAGGACCGACGACATCGCCACGAAGGGGATCGCCATGCGCTTCTCCTTCGCGTAGAGCCCCGGCGCGATGAAGAGCCAGACCTGCGTGAAGACGACCGGCGTGGCGAGGATCAGGCCAGCGATGAGCGCGAGCTTGATGTGGAGCATGAACGCTTCGGTCGGGTCGGTGTAGATGAGCGTGCCGCCGGCGGGCAGCAGCGCCTGCATCGGCCGCATCACGAAGTCGAAGATCTCGTTGTGGTAGGTGAAGGCCGCGACCGTGCCGATCACGAGCGCCAGCAGCGACCGGATGATCCGCTTCCGGAGCTCGTCGAGGTGCTCCAGAAACGACATCTTGCCGCCGGCCTGATCGTCTCCGAACTCCGGGTCGGTTTCGTCCTCCCCGGGCGCCGGCGCGGACGCCTGGTTGGGGAAGGGCACGAGCGCCATCGAAGCTTACGCGCCCGTGCCGGTGCTGGCCGAGCGGCTGACCGTGGTGTCGGCCGGGGGGGCGGGGACCGGCGCCGGTGCGGCCGCCGGCGGGGCCGCCGCCACTTCGCGGGTTTCCTCGACGCGGATCTCGTCCTCGATGGTGTTGCGCAGCTCGTTCGAGGCGCGCTTGAACTCCCCGATGCTCTTGCCGAGCGAGCGGCCGAGCTCCGGGAGCTTGCGGGGGCCGAAGATGATCAGCGCAATCACCAGAATGATGACCAGCTCCTGCATTCCCAGACCAAACATGGCGTGTACTCCAGATTGAGGACCGGCGGCGGGCGTACCAACCGGGCGAATCGCCGCAAGCGCTTGCATCCATTATAGGGCCGTCCCGCGGGGCCGACGAAACCGTCCCGGGATCGGGGTGCTGTCTGCTAGAGTTCGGGCATGCGCAGGATCCGCCCAGCCTCGGCGGCCGTGGCCGCCATCGCGATTTCGGCCCTGATCGGCGGGGTGTACGGCAGAAGTGCCCTGGCCACCGAGGATCGCGTCTCCGAACAGTACAAGCTGTTCACGGCCGCGCTGAGCGCCATTGAAGCGAACTATGTGGCCCCGGTCGAGTCCGACCGCCTGGTCTACAGCGGCATCACCGGGATGCTGCAGACGCTGGACCCCCACTCGAACTTCATGGACCCCAAGAGCTACGCGCAGATGCGCGAGCGCCAGGAGGGCCGGTACTACGGCCTCGGGGTGTCGATCGCGGTCTCGGACGGCGACATCACGGTCGTCCAGCTTTTCGAAGGCTCGCCGGCCCACCAGAAGGGCCTGCGCCGCGGGGACGTGATCGCGAAGATCGAGGGTGAGAGCACGAAGGGCTGGACCACCGAGCAGGCGGTCAAGAAGCTGAAGGGCCCCAAGGGGACGACCGTCGGCATCGAGCTGAAGCGCAGCGGGTACGACGCGCTGCTGCCGCTCTCCGTGATGCGGGACGAGATCCACATCGTCACCGTCAAGGCGTCATTCATGATCGACGGGACGACCGGCTACATCCAGCTGTCCGAGTTCGCCGAGAACAGCAATCAGGAGCTCGGCCGCGCGTTGACGGACCTGACGGCGAAGGGCATGAAGCGGCTCGTGTTCGACCTCCGGAGCAACCCGGGCGGCCAGCTCGATCAGGCGATCAAGATCGCCAACCGCTTTCTGCCGAAGGGTGACCTGATCGTCTACACGCGCGGCCGCGTGTCCAACTCGGATCAGGACTACCGCGCGACGGAGCAGAGCGACTACACGCACCTGCCGCTCGTCGTGCTGACGAACCGCAACAGCGCCAGCGCGTCGGAGATCGTGTCGGGCGCGCTGCAGGATCACGACCGCGCGCTCATCGTCGGCGAGACGACGTTCGGCAAGGCGCTCGTGCAGTCCGTCTACCGCATCAACCAGGGCGCCGGGCTCGCCGTGACCACCGCGCGGTACTACACGCCGAGCGGGCGGCTCATCCAGCGTCCGTGGGACGGCACCTTCGACGAGTACCTGATGTACTCCCAGAAGGATCAGGACCCGAACAAGGCGCACAACCCCGACGACCTGAAGCTCACCGACGCCGGCCGCAAGGTCTACAGCGGCGGGGGCATCGAGCCGGACCACCGCCTCGACGGGCCCGTGGACGGCTTCTCGCCCGGCCGCTTCGCGAGGCTGCTCTACAACCGGCAGCTCTTCGACACGTTCGCGCAGCGGTTCGCGCGCGAAGGCGACGCCCGCGTGCCGCCGAGCACGAGCCGGGAGCATCGCCGCGTGGCCCGGGGCTTTGCCGTGGATGCCGCGATGGTGCAGGACTTCCGCGAGATGCTGGTCAAGATGAAGGTGCCGATCGACGAGACCGGCTGGCAGAAGGATGCCGTCTTCATCACGGCGATGATCCGCTACGAGATCGACTTTGACCTGTTCGGCGCGGCCGAGGCCCGGCGCCGCCTGTCGGAGCACGACCCCCAGGTGCAGCTCGCGCTGACGCTCTTCCCGGAAGCGCAGCGCCTGGCCCAGATGGCCAAGGCGCCGGCGCGCGCCGCCCGCTGACCGGTCTCTGAACCCCGTCCGGCCGCCCGCCTTTCGGTCTTGGGCCCCAAAATATTGGGGTCCAATGACTGCCTTGCCACTATGGCTAGCACTTGCTAGACTGACCCGCGTCTCAATCAATCTCCCGCCCGCGGGCCGCTGAACACCCCGAAATCGGCCTTCCCAGCCGCCGGTGTCGAGGTGGCCCCAGGCAGCAATCTTCCCCTCGGAAGGGGGCACGGCATGCGTCTCGATCGTCTCGAAATTTCTGGTTTCAAGTCCTTTTCTGACAGGGCGGAGCTCGCCTTCGACAAAGGGGTCACGGCCATCGTCGGCCCCAATGGCTGCGGCAAGAGCAACGTGGCGGACGCCATCACGTGGGTCCTCGGCGAGCAGAGCGCCAAGAGCCTGCGCGGCGACAAGATGGAGGACGTGATCTTCAGCGGCAGTGACGCCCGCAAGGCGGGCGGCACGGCCGAGGTCAGCCTGACGCTCTCGGGCCTGCCCCGGGCACGCCAGCTCGAAGACGAGGCCGGCCTCGGCGTGGTGGCCGGGGAGGGCGAGGCGGGCGGCGAAGCCACGACGCTCGCGCCCGCCGAGCAGGCGGCCGTCCGGCAGATGGTCGAGGAGTTCACGCGCGACGTCGAAGTGACGCGCCGGCTCTACCGCTCGGGCGAAAGCGAGTACCTGATCGACGGCGAAACCTGCCGGCTGCGCGACGTCCACGAACTGCTGATGGACACGGGCCTCGGCGCGAAGGCCTACTCGATCATCGAGCAGGGCAAGATCGGCCTGATCCTCAGCTCGCGGCCGACCGATCGCCGTCAGCTGATCGAGGAAGCCGCCGGCGTGACGAAGTACAAGTCGCGCCGCCGCGCCGCCGAGCTGAAGCTCGACGCCGCCCAGCAGAACCTGACCCGCATCGACGACATCGTGTTCGAGGTGGAGAAGCAGCGCGGGGCTCTCAAGCGCCAGGCCGGCCGCGCCCGCCGCTACCGGAAGCTCCGCGAGGAGCTGCGCCGGTGGGAAAAGGTGCTCTTCGCCCGCCGCTACCGTGAGCTGCAGCAGAGTATCGAGTCCGCCCGGACGAAGCTGACCCTCGTCCGCGAGGAAGAGGCCGCCGCGGCCGGCCGCGTGGCCGAGGTGGAGGCCGCGCTCGGCCGCCTCCGGATCGAGCAGGCCGAAACGGACGGTCGCGCCACGGCGGTCCGCGAGGAGGCACACGCCGCCGAGATCGACCTGAACCGCCGGCAGCAGCAGATGGAGTTCAACCGGCAGCACGCGCAGAACCTCGCGCATCGCGCGTCGGAGGTCGAGAACGAGATCGCGGACCTCGAAGCCCGGCGGGAGCCGGCGCGGATCGCGATCGAGTCACGGCGCGAGGCCGGCGCGGACGCCCGGCGCGCCCGGGACGAGGCGGCCGGCGTGCTCGCCGCCGCCAGTGAGGCACTCCGGGCGGCGCAGCAGCGGGTCGAGACGCTCGAAGGCGAGCTCGACGAGGTCCGCCAGGCGGGCTTCCGCGTGATGAACAGCACGACGACCGTGCGCCACGCGATGAGCCACGCCGATGCCCAGCGCGAGCAGGTCACGGCGCGCCTGGCCCGGTTCGACATCGAGGCCGCCGACCTGCAGCGCGAACAGGACGCCGCCGAGGGTGAGCGTACCGCCGCGCGCGAGGCGCTCGTCCGGGCGCGGCAGAGCCTCGAGGACATCGCGCGGCAGCGGTCCGTCCGCGAGTCCGAGCTGACGATGGCCCGCGAGGCGCTGGACCAGCGGTCGAAGGCCGTCCGGGCGCGGGAGCAGGAGCTGACCGCTGCCGAGGCGCGTCTCTCGTCGCTCGAGGAGCTGGCGGCGGACCGTGCCGGCTTCGGCGACGCCGCGCGCATGGTGCTCGTGCAGGCCAACGGCCACGTCAGCCAGCAGGGCGCCGTGGCGGACTACCTCGAAGTGGACAGCCGCTACGAGCGGGCCGTCGAAGCGTGCCTCGGCGAACTGCTGCAGCACGTGATCGTCGAACGGCACGACCAGGCCGCCGCGGGGCTCTCGCTCGTGCGCGAGCAGAAGGCCGGGCGTTGCGGCTTCGTCGTCATCGACCCCGGCTCCAACGGGTACCACCCGCACACCGCGCTGAGCATTCCGGGCCTGACCCCGGTCTCGAACCTGCTCCGGATCAACGGCCCGCACCAGCTCACCATCCAGAAGGTGCTGCCGGAGGCCTACGTCGCCGAGTCGTTCGAACAGGCCGTCACCGTGTCGCGCCAGACGTCCGCCCCCGTGGCGACCGTGGCCGGTGACGTATTCCGCGGGTCGCACCTCGTGACCGGCGGCACCACGACCGAGGCGCGCGGCATCCTGCAGACCAAGCGCGAGATCAAGGAGCTGCGTGAGCGCGTGGCGCTCGACCAGCAGGCGCTCGTCCGGCTGAACGAGGAGGTGTCGGCACTCCAGTTCACGGTGACGGAGGCCACCAGCGCCATCGCCGCGCTGCAGGCTGAGCAGCATCGGCAGGAAGTGGCGGCCGTCGGCTTCGACGCGCAGCTCGCGCGGGCCGAGGAGACGCGCGTGCGGCTCGTGCGCAAGGGGGAGTCCATCGACCTCGAGCGCCGCCAGGCCGTCGACGAACTGGGCGCGCTCGACGCCCGCGTCGCGGAAGCGCAATCCACGCTGACCGAGCTCGAGGCGGAGCAGCAGCAGGCCGACGCGCGGCTGAACGCCGCGCAGCAGCGGGTGTTCGACGCCCGTTCGGAGATTGACGACCTCGGACGCAAGGCCGCGGACGCCGGTGCGGCGCATGCGGGCCTCGTCGAACGCGTAACCGCGCTGGAGTCCGAAGTGCGCCGGCTCGAGGAGGGCGCGCGCGAGCTCGAGGAGCGCATCGCCGCACGGAAGCAGGAAGTCGAGCAGGTCCGCGCACGCCGCACGGGCCTGCTGGACGAGGTCACGCAGTCGGAGCGGCTGCTGGACGAGGGCGTCCGGGGGCTCGACGCGCTGCGGGAGCGCGTCCGGGCGGCCGACGACGCCGCGCAGGCGATCCGGCAGCAGGTGGACGCGCAGGACGGCGTCATCCGGGCGGCGCGGCAGGCCCTCGACGACGTGCGGCAGCAGGCGTCGTCACTCGAAGTGGCCCGCGTGACGGCGGAGGCGGATCTCGCCCATGTCGCCCAGTCGTGCCTCGACGCCGTGCAGACGCCCATCGACGACGTGCTGGCGGAGGTGGCGGCGATGGAGGCCTCGGGCGAGGCCGAGCCGGATGCGGCGGCCATCAATGCCGAGGAGGCCGACCCGGACGCGGAAGACGGCATCGCCGCCGAAGGCGACGCCATTGAAGCCGGCGCTGTCGAGGGCGGTGCCGCGGGCGTCGACCCGGACGCGGCGCTGGCGGCGGCGCAGCAGCGCTCGATGAGCGCGGAGGACGCGATCAGCGCGCTCAAGGGAAAGATCGAGCGCCTTGGCCCCGTGAACATGATGGCCATCGAGCAGTTCGACGAGCTCGAGACGCGGCACGCGTTCCTGACCACGCAGCGGCAGGACCTCGTGGACTCGATCGCGCAGACCAGCGAGGCCATCAAGCGGATCGACGAGACGACCAAGGCGCGGTTCCGCGAGGCGTTCACCGCGATCCAGCAGAACTTCCAGGTGACGTTCAGCACGCTGTTCGGCGGCGGACACGCCGGGTTGAGCCTGCTCGACGAGAACGACCCGCTCGAAAGCGGGATCGACATCGTGGCGTCGCCGCCCGGCAAGCGCCTGCAGAACGTCATGCTCCTCTCCGGCGGCGAGAAGGCGCTGACGGCGATCGCGCTGATGTTCGCGATCTTCAAGTACAAGCCCAGCCCGTTCTGCCTGCTGGACGAGATCGACGCGCCACTCGACGACGCCAACGTCAGCCGGTTCGTCGAGATGCTGCGCGGGATGCTCGACCATACGCAGTTCATCCTGATCACGCACAACCGCCGGACCATGGAGATCGCCAACCGGCTCTACGGCGTCACGATGGAAGAGCCGGGTGTGTCGAAGCTGATCTCCGTGCAGCTCCACTAGGACCGGTGGGGCGCCCGTTGGGCGCCCCGCTCCGACCGAGGCCGTGGCCAACGAGGACAAGGCGACCCGGTATCAGCGGCTGCGCCGCCGGGCGTCGCTGGCCGGCGTTGGTGCGGCCGGGCTCGTGCTCGGCCTTGCCCTGCTCGCCGGGCTGCCTGAACCCGCCGCCGGGGAGCCCGGTGCCGATCCGATCTCAGGATTCCTCGCCCTCGTGCCGGTGGCGCTCGGCCTCCTGCTGGCGTGCCTGGCGGCTGCGTTCCCTGCCGCGTTCTATCGGGACGCGCTGCTGACCCGCCGGTACGGGGTGCTGCGCGAACCGCCCGCCGCGTGGGCGCGGGCGTGGGCCCGTCAGGCGGCCGTCTCCGCCGCGCTCGGCGTCGGGGCCATCCTCGGGGCGGCGCTCCTGCGCTGGGTGCTCCCGGGCTGGTGGTGGCTGGCGGGCGGTGCGGTGGCGGGCGTCGCCCCGTTCGCCGTCGGGGCGCTGGTTGGACGTGTGGCCCGTCAGTCGCCGGCGGGCACGCCGCTGCGCAACGGCGCGCTGCGCGATCGCCTGGCGAGGCTGGCCGCGAAGGCGGGCCTTCCGGACCTCGCGCTCTACCAGACGAACGTCGGCGGGCGGACGCGGCTGGCCAACGCGGCCGTCGTGACGGCCGGTGGTGAACGGCGCGTGCTGCTGTCCGACACGCTGCTCGCCGATCACGCGGACGAGGAAGTGGAGGTCGTCGTCGCCCACGAACTGGGGCACGTCGTGCACCGGCACGGGGCCGTGTCTCAGGCCGTACGCGCCGCGCACGTCGCGGCCAGCCTGTACGGCGCCGACGCCGGGCTGCGGTGGCTCGCCCCTGGCGACGCCGTCGTCGCGCCGGCCCTGCTCCCGGCGGCCCTGCTCGCCGCGGGGGCGGTCTATCTCGCCCTGCGTCCGTTGCCGCTGGCGGTGTCCCGTCTGCAGGAGCGGTCGGCCGACCGGTATGCCATCACGCTGAGCGGCAACCCCGCCGCGCTGGCGTCCGTCGTCCGGCGGCTGGCCGCCAACAACCTCGCCGAGCCGTCACCGTCGCGTCTGGTGCTCTGGTTCTTCCACTCCCATCCGCCCGTCTCCCGGCGGCTTTCGGCCGCTGCTGGAGTCAGCGAAGGTGGCGCGTGACCGTCAGATCCTCGAGGCCGTAGCTGCTCCGCCGTCCGAGCCGGAGTTCGCCGCGCACGGCGTTCTCGCGCTTGACGGAGCAGGCATCCGTCGCGCGCTCCCCTGGTGCCGGGTCGGCGCAGCGGCCCGAGTGATCGCCCGCCAGCAGGTAGGGGACCGCGTGGCCGTAGACCTCGTGGATCAGGATCCGGTCGATGTCGCCGTGCAGACCTGACGGCGGGGCCATGCTCTGGTGATAGAGGGCCTGAAGCAGCGGGAGGTTCACGACGACGAGCACCGTATCGAAGCGGTTGCCCGGCCCGGGCACGGGCGCCGCGGCGGCGATGACCGTCGGGTCGAACCGCTCACCGGTCGGCGCATCGGGACTGTCCTTGACGATGACCTGGTCGGGTGTGGCCACGATCACCTGGCGGCGGGACGCCCGGAGCTGTTCGATGGCCTCGCGCCACAGCGGGCTGCGACGCTGGATGGCCTCCAGGCGGGCGAGGAGAAGCCGGTCCTTGGCCTGGATCACCGGATCCGTGTGCATGGCCCCGTCGGCCAACGCCGGCAATGGCAGTCCGAGGGCCAGGATCAGGCCGGTTGCGGCCATCCGCCGCCAGATACGCAGCAGCTCCATGACCGGACGGTAACATAGACGTTACGTTACAGTTGTAAAACCGTTACACGGATGATGCACCCGTGTTCGGCCCGGCACCTGAGCTAGCGCTTCCGGGCGAAGTCCTGCCCGTAGACCTCCCGGTACACACGCACCGCCTCGTCCTCCGACGGCAGCCGCAGCCCGTCCGTGAAGCGGTTCATGAAGTTGAAGGTCGACGCCTGGAGCACGGCCTCGAGTGCCCCCTTTTCGCCGAGCGCCGCCACGAGCGCCCGGTAATCGGCGTCGGTGGGCACGGAGGCGCGCCTGGTGAGCCCCCGGGCGAAGGTGACCGCCACGCGCTCCTGCGCCGTCAGCGCCGCGTCGTCCTTCGCCATCGCCACCAGCTTCTTCATCTCCACGCCCAGCCCGCGCAGCCCCTGCACCTGGTGCAGCGTGCAGTAGCGGCATCCGTTGGCCATGCTGACGGCGAATGAGATCTGAAGCAGCATCTCCCTCGGCAGGGCGGCGTCGGCGTTGAGCCCGGCGAACATCTGGAACCACGCCGCGGCCATCGTCGGCACCCGCAGCATCGCGCGCTGCGAGTTGGCCACCGAGCCCGCGGACTTCAACTGCGCCGCGAGGGCGCCGGCGGACTGGATTTCCGCGTCGGAGGCCAGCGCGACGCGTGCCACGGCGGGCGCGCCAGCCGCCGGCAGGGCAGGCCGCGCCGTGGTGTCGAACACCCACGGCTCCACCGGCAGCCGGAGCCCTTCGGCTACGCGCGTCAGGTAGTTGAAGAACGCGGTCGTGATCGTGAGCTCCACGACCTGCGCGTCGTTGAACTCCCCACGCACGGCCTTGAACGTCTGGTCGTCCACACCGTGGATGTCCGTCGTCAGCAGCTCCGCGTACCGGAGCGCGAGCCGCTCGGAGGCGGACAGTTCGGCCGTGCGGCCCGACTGGACCCGGCCCGCGAGCGCGGCCCCCTGCGGCAGCGTGCGCAGCCACCGGTCGGTGTGGGCGGCGACGTACGGGCTCTCCTGCAACTGCGCGATGCGCCAGGCCAGGGCCAGCTTGGTGGCCGGCGGCAGCGTGCCGGTAAACAGCACGGCGGGCACCACGCCCGCCAGCGCCTTCGCGGCCGCGGGCTTGGCGGCCAGGGCGCGCAGGTAGTTCGGGACGCGCCCGCTGCCTGGTGGCTCCAGCGACGGCAGCGCGGCCAGCGCCGGTCCGTCGCCCAGCGGTACCCTGGCCGGGGCTCCCACACGGGCCCGCGCGCGGGCCGTCAGCGTCGCCGCCGATATCGGCGACAGCGACCCTGACGGCAAGGAGGATGGCGCGGTTGATGACGGGGTGGCGCGCGGAGTCTGCGCCGCCGCGGCTGAGGCCGCGAGCGACGCGAGCACGAGTGCCGTGCGTATCTGCCGGGTCATGAGGCCTCCCGCGGGCCTGGCGTTACTTCCCGATGACGACGAGCGTCCCCCGCATCGCCTTGCAGCCGGGGTCCGCGCCGATGTTGCAGTAGTAGGTGAAGCTGCCGGCCCGGTCGGCCCGGAACTCGATGACGGCCGAGGTGCCCGGCTGGACGCGCCGGGCGATGCGGAACTCGTCGATCGCGAAGCTGTGGACCTGGTCGTGGCCTTCGACCGTCACGCGGACGCGCTCGTCCTTCCCGACCTCGATGCGGGCGGGCGTGAACGAATAGTTCCTGGCGGTGATGGTGAAGTCGCGCCGGGCCGGCGCCTGATCCTGGCGGAAGGGATTGGCGGCGCGGAGCGGCGCGACCAGGGCGGTCACGCCGGCGCCGGCGCCGACGAGCGCGAGCGCCCGGCGTCTGGAGATGCGCGGGCGTCGCGGTGTCATGTCGGTCGCTACTCCTTGACGGGAGCAGCCGGGGCTTCGTCGGTCAGGAGGGCCTTGCGGCTCAGGCGGATCTTGCCGGTGGGGTCGATGTTGATGACCTTCACCATCACCTCCTGGCCCTCCTTCAGCTCGTCGCGCACGTCCTTCACGCGGTGGTTCGCGATCTCGGAGACGTGCAGCAGGCCGTCGGTGCCCGCCATGATCTCGACGAACGCGCCGAAATCCGTGATGCGCTGCACCTTGCCCTTGTAGGTCTTGTTCAGCTCGGGCGTGGCCGTCAGCTCCTGGATGATGCTGATCGCCTTGGCCGCCGACTCGCCGTCGGCGGACGCCACGTTGACCGTGCCGTTGTCCTCGACGTCGATCTTGACGCCGGTCCGCTCGATGATGCTGCGGATCATCTTGCCGCCCGGTCCGATGACGTCGCGGATCTTGTCGACCGGGATCTTGATGGTGATGATCCGCGGCGCGAACGTGCTCATGGCGCCGCGCGTCGCGCCGAGCGTCTTGGCCATCTCGCCGAGGATGTGCATCCGGCCGGCCTTCGCCTGGTCGAGCGCCTTCGCCATGACCGCGGAGTCGATGCCCGAGACCTTGATGTCCATCTGCAACGCGGTGATGCCGTCGGCCGTGCCGGCGACCTTGAAGTCCATGTCGCCGTAGTGGTCTTCCGCGCCCGCGATGTCCGAGAGGACGGCCCACTTGCCGCTCTTCTCGTCCATGATCAGGCCCATCGCAATGCCGGCCACCGGCGCCTTGATCGGCACGCCGGCGTCCATCATCGCCATCGACCCGCCGCAGACCGACGCCATCGACGACGACCCGTTGGACTCGAGGATGTCCGACACGATCCGGATGGTGTACGCGAACTTCTCGGCGGTCGGGATCACCGGCAGCAGCGCGCGCTCGGCCAGCGCGCCGTGCCCGATCTCGCGACGGCCCGGGCCCGTGAAGCGGCCCGTCTCGCCCACGGAATAGGGCGGGAAGTTGTAGTGGAGCATGAAGCGCTTGTAGAACTCGCCGGTGACGTGCTCGATCTTCTGCTCGTCGTCGGCCGTGCCGAGCGTGCAGGTGACCAGCGCCTGCGTCTCGCCGCGGGTGAAGACGACCGAGCCGTGCACGCGGGGCAGGACCGAGACTTCCGTCCAGATCGGCCGGATCTGGTCGAACGCACGGCCGTCGAGCCGCTTGCCGTTGTGCAGCACCTCCTCGCGGAGCGCCTTTTCCTTCAGCCCGTGGAAGATGTGCTTCGCGTCGGACTTCTTCTGCGGATCGTCGGCGGGGAGCGTGGCCACGAAGTCCGCGAGGACCTTGTCGACGGCCGTGTAGCTCTCCAGCTTGTCCTTGATGCGCATGGCCGCCACGAGCGGGCCGAGCATGGCCTGCTCGGCCGCGGCTTCAAACGCCGCCTCGGCGTGGTGGGCGTTGACGACCAGCTTCTTCTTGCCGGCCGCGGCCTTCAGCGTCTCGATGCCCGCGACGATCTGCTTGATGGCGGCGTGCGCGGCTTCGAGCGCGCCCACGACCTGCGGCTCGGTGACTTCCTTCGCGCCGGCTTCCACCATCACGATGCCGTCGGCGCTGCCCGCGACGATCAGGTCGAGCGTGCTTTCCTTGCGCTCGGCGAACGTCGGGTTGATGACGTAGGCGCCGTTGATGAGGCCCACGCGCACGCCGGCGATCGTCTTGACCAGCGGAATCTCACCGAGCGCGAGCGCCGCGGAGGCGCCCGTGATCGCGAGCACGTCGGCGTCGTTGTCGGTGTCCGCCGAGATCACCTGCGCGATGATCTGCGTCTCGTAGCGCCAGCCCTCCGGGAACAGCGGACGGATGGGGCGGTCGATCAGGCGGCTGGTGAGGACTTCCTTTTCCGGCGGCTTGCCTTCGCGCTTGAAGAACCCGCCCGGGATGCGGCCCGAGGCGAACGCGTTCTCGCGATAGTCGACGGTCAGCGGAAGGAAGTCGATTCCCTCGCGCGGGTTGGCGGCGTGGCTCGCGGCCACCAGGACCATCGTGTCACCGGACCGGACGACGACGGAGCCGTCGGCCTGCTTGGCCAGCTTGCCGGTTTCGATGGAGATCGTGCGGGATCCGACACGGATCTCGCTGCGCTGCAGATTGACGTTGTGCATGATGGAGCTGCCCGCCTACTTGCGGATGCCGAGTCGCTGAATGAGCGCGGCGTACCGCGCGGTGTCCTTGCTCTTGAGGTAGTCCAGCAGACGCCGGCGCTGTCCGACGAGCTTCAGCAGGCCCCGGCGCGAGTGGTGGTCCTTCGCGTGGGTCTTGAAGTGGTCGGTCAGGTAGGTGATGCGTTCGCTGAGAATGGCGATCTGGACTTCCGGTGAGCCGGTGTCCGAGTTGTGCGTGCGGTAGTCCCCGATGAGGGTGGTCTTGCGGTCCTTCGACAGTGCCACGATGTCTCCTCCACGCGCGGCCCAGTCCCCCGGCGCCCCTGTCTGTCAGGTGCCGGAACCAGCCCGCCGTCGAATGGCTGTTAACTACGTCAGATTGAACGACTTACATCCTACATGAGGACGGCGGACGGATGCAAAGAACCTGGGGTCGTGGCGGCGGCCGCCAGCGCGAGCAGGTCGCCGTCCGGGCCCAGAATCCTGACCTTTTCGGGCCGATCGCCCGAAACACGGCCCACCCCGGCCGGGGGGGCCACCACGGCCCACGGGCCGGACGCGTGCGCCGGGCCCAGGTCGCGGCCGTGTCCCAGGCGGGTGAGGCCCTCCTCGTTGACGGTGAAGGCCGGCAGGTCCGGCAGCAGTGCCCGCATCGGGACGAGCCATGCCCACGCGGATTCCGGCTCGGCGGCGAGCGCGTCGAGCGTCACGGCGTCCGCCAGCGTGAAGGCCCCGGTCCGCGTCCGCCGCAGGCCCTGCAGGCAGGCGCCGGTGCCGGTCAGCTCGCCGGCGCTGTGCGCCAGCGCGCGCACGTAGAACCCGGATGACCCGGTGACGTCCACGGTGGCGACGCCGTGGTCGTAGTCCACCAGCGTCAGCTCGGAGACGGTGACCGGTACGGGCTCGGGCTGCACGGGCGTGCCGGCCCGCGCGAGCGCGTAGGCGCGCTGGCCCTGGATCTTCTTGGCGGAGACGGGCGGCGGCGGTTGCAGATAGCTGCCGCGGAGCCGGTCGAGCGCCGCGACCAGGGCCTCGCGCGTCGGATGCGCCCCGGAGCGCGAGGTCTCGAGGCCCGTCATGTCGTAGGAGTCGGTCGTCACGCCGAAGCGGATCTCCGCGCGGTACGACTTCTCGGTGCCGGCCAGCAGCGAGACGAGCCGCGTGGCCCGGCCGCAGGCGAGCGCGAGGACGCCGGTGGCCATCGGGTCGAGCGTGCCGGTGTGGCCGATGCGCTTCTCGTGGAGGAGCCGCCGGACGACGGCCACCACGTCGTGGGACGTCAGCCCTTCCGGCTTGTCGATGACGAGCACGCCGTCGGCCGGGCGGGGCGGGGGATCGGCGTCGCGCCGGCGGGCGGCGTCTGCCTGCCCGTGGGAGCGCGTCACGCGCGCCGCGTCCGCGTCCGGGACGCCGGCCGCCGGGGCGCCAGAAAGTGCCGCTCGTAATAACGCAGCTCGTCGATCGACTCCAGGATGTCGTCGAGCGCGCGGTGGCTGCCGGCCTTCTCCGGCGGATTCACCAGGCCCGGATACCAGGCCTTCAGCGCCACCTTGATCGAGCTGACGTCGACGATGCGGTAGTGCAGGAACCGTTCGAGCGCCGGCATGTAGCGGGCGAGGAACCGGCGGTCCTGCCACACCGAGTTGCCGCAGAGCGGTGCGGTGCGCGCGTAGCAGTGCTTCCGGATGAAGGTGAGCGTCAGGCGCTCGGCCTCGGCCAGCGGCATGCCCTCGGCCTCGACGCGCGCGAGCAGGCCGCTCTTCCGGTGCGTGCGCCGCGGCCACGGGTCCATGCGCGCCATCTGGGCGGCGGTCGGCCGGATGGTCAGCGTCGGGCCGGTCGCGACGATCGTCATGCGCGCGTCCGTGATGATGGTGGCGATCTCGAGCAGCACGTGCCGCTCGGGATCGAGCCCGGTCATCTCGCAGTCGATCCAGACCCAGAGGTCCTTGCGTTTCACAGCGCGGCCGGCGGTCGTGGCCATCTACTGATCGTCGCCGGTCTTCGGCGCGTCCGGCACGCCGGGCGGGTCGGCCTGTTCCGGATGGAGGGGTTCCGGCGGATGGTCGTGGAGCTCCTGGATCAGCCGTTCGATGCGGTCCTGATGCTCGACGGACTCGTCGAACCGGAACTCGAACTCGGGCACGCGGCGGAGCCGCAGGCCGCCGCCCACGCGGCGGCGCAGGTACGGCGTGGCGCGGTCGAGCGCCCGCTTCGTGGCCTTGCGCGCGGCCTCGTCGCCGATCTGCGTGTAGTAGATCCGCGCGATCTGCAGGTCGGCGGTGACCGAGACGCGCGTCAGCGTGATGAAGCCGATGCCCGGATCGTGCACCTCGCCGCGCACCAGCAGCTCGCTGAGCTCCTGCCGGATCTGATCGCCGACGCGGTCGGGCCGGAAGCTGGACATCTGCGTGCTGCGCCGGACCGGACGGCGGCCCTAACGGGCCGCGGCCGGAGCGGTGACCTTCTCGCGGGCGACGACTTCGATGACGTCGCCGATCTGGACGTCGTTGAACTTCTCGAGGCTGATGCCGCACTCGAAGCCGGACTTCACCTCGCTGACGTCGTCCTTGAAGCGGCGGAGCCCGCCGATCTTGCCTTCGTGGACGAGCTGGCCGTTGCGGAGCAGCCGGACCTGCGCGTCGCCGCCGCGGCGGATGACGCCCTCCGTGACCATGCAGCCCGCGATCGTGCCCGCCTTCGGTACCTTGAAGATGTCGCGGACCTGCGCCACGCCGAGGCGCACTTCCTTGAACGTCGGGTCGAGCAGCCCGGCCATCGCGAGCTTGATCTCGTCGGTGACGTGGTAGATGACGGTGTGGTGCCGGATGTCGACTTCCTCGCGCTCGGCGACCTCGGCGGCGTTCTTGTCCGGCTTGACGTTGAAGCCGATGATGACGGCCTTCGACGCGGTGGCCAGCAGCACGTCCGACTCGTTGATGGCGCCGACGCCGGAGTGGATGATGCGGATCTTGACCTTGTCGTCCGAGAGCTTCGCCAGCGTGTCGGCGAGCACTTCGGACGACCCCTGCACGTCCGCCTTCACGATGAGCGGCAGTTCCTTCATGCCGCCTTCGGCGAGCTGCTCCTGCAGTGACTCCAGCGTGAGGCGGCTGCCCTTGGCGCCGAGCGCGCGGGCCTTCGCCTGCTCCTGCCGGAACGTCGCGATCTGCCGGGCCTTCGCGGCGTCCGCGACGGACTGGAACGTGTCGCCCGGGCTCGGGAGCGTGGTGAGACCGAGCACCTCGACCGGCGTGGCCGGTCCGGCCGCCTTCACCTGACGGCCGCGGTCGTCGATCAGCGCGCGCACGCGGCCCACGACGGGCCCGGCGATGAAGTTGTCGCCGACGCGCAAGGTGCCGTCCTGCACGAGGACGGTCGCCACCGGGCCGCGCCCGCGATCCAGCTTGGATTCCAGCACGGCGCCGGAGGCCGGCCGGTTTGGGTTGGCCTTGAGCTCGAGGATGTCGCTCGAGAGCAGGATCATCTCGAGGAGCTGGTCGAGGTTCTGCTTCTTCTTCGCCGACACCGGCACCATGACGGTGCTGCCGCCCCAGTCCTCGGGTGTCAGGCCGAGTTCCGAGAGCTCGCGCTTCACGTTGTCCGGGTTGGCGTTGTTCTTGTCGATCTTGTTGATGGCGACCACCATCGGCACGTTGGCGGCCTTCGCGTGGTCGATCGCTTCCCGCGTCTGCGGCATGACGCCGTCGTCGGCCGCGACCACCAGCACCACGACGTCGGTCACCTTGGCGCCGCGGGCACGCATCAGCGTGAATGCCTCGTGACCCGGCGTGTCGAGGAAGACGACCTTCCGGTTGTTCACGTCGACGTGATACGCGCCGATGTGCTGCGTGATGCCGCCGGCCTCGCGCTCGGCCACGCGGGCTTCGCGGATGGCATCGAGCAGGGACGTCTTGCCGTGGTCGACGTGGCCCATCACCGTCACGACGGGCGCGCGTTCCACCATGTCTTCGGGCTTCGATTCCTCGACCTCGGCGTCGAGCATCTCCTCTTCGAAGCTGCGCATCTCGACGTCGGCGCCGAACTCGCGCGCGATGTCGCGCGCCGTCTCCGTGTCGAGCGGGCTGTTGATGGTCATCATCATGCGCTTCATCAGCAGCTTGGCCAGCACGTCCTTCACGCGGACTTCGAGCTTGTCCGCCAGGTCCTTCACGGTCATGCCTTCGGCCAGCGTGATCGACCGCGTGACGGGCGGCGGCGGCGCCACCATCGTCTGGGCCGGGGCCGACGGACGCTCCCGTTTGGCGCCCGCGGGCCGTCCACCGCCCGGGCGGTGTCCGAACGCGGGGCGCGGCGGATACATCGGGCGCTGTCCGGGCATCCCGGGGCGCGCGCCGGCCGGACGGACGGGCTGCGCCGGAAGCGGACGCGGGCCGCCGAGCATGCCGGGTGTCGTGGGCCGGGGCGGGCCGCCGTAGGGCGGACGCTGGCCGGGCATGCCGGGCCGTGGCGTCGGCCGCGGCGGCGGCGCGCCGGGCACCGGCGCCTGAACCATGCGCGGAGCGGTCTGGGCCGGCGGGCGCTTGGCCGGCGCCATCGGGCGCGCGGGCGCGGGCGTCCGCCCGGGTTCCTCGACACGCAGGCGGAGCGTTGACGGCACGACGCGGGACGGGGCGGGTGGCGCCGCCGGCGCGGCAGCGGCCGGCGCGGCGGGCGTCGCCGGCGCGGACACCGCCTCCGGTGCGGCCGCGACGGGCTCGGGCGTGGCCGCTTCGGGCTCCGCCTGGACGACGGCGACCGGCTCGGGCGCGACCGCGGATTCCGGCTCGTAGGCCGGCGGAGCGGCCGGGGCCGCGGCGTGCTCCGGCGCGGCGTCTCCCTCAACGACCGGATGCGCCGGCTTGACGGTCTTGACGAGGCGCGGGGGGCCGAGCGTCGGTGCGGCCGGGGCCTTGGGCGGCTCGGGCTTCCTGAGCGCCGGCGCCTTCTTCCCGGCGCCGGCCTTGGCGGCGGCCGCCGGCGGGTGCGCCCCTTCGGCGAAGATGTCGCCGGCCGGCAGCGCGATGTTGCGCGCCCGGGCCGTGCGCTCCACGAAGGAGCGCGCGACGACCTCCTCGAGGGTGCTCGAGGCGCTCTTCAGTTCGATGCCGTGCTCGCGCTTCAGCAGCGCCAGGATTTCCTGGCTCGTGGAGCCGAGCAGCTCGGCGACTTTGTAGATCCGGACAGTGGCCAAATTGATTGTCGCTCCGCGCGCTTACGAGTTGTCCTGATCCGGGGCCGGTTCGCCGGCGGCTGCCGTGCCGTCAGCCGGGGCGTCCTCGGCCGGGGCGTCGTCAGCGCCCGCAGCCTCGGCCGCGGGGGCGTCGCCGCTTTCGCCGAGCGCTTCGGCTTCCATCGCGCCGAACTCGGCCTCGACTTCCTTGCGCTTCTCTTCCTCGCTCTTGATGTCGATGCGCCAGCCGGTCAGCTTGGCGGCCAGCCGGACGTTCTGGCCCTTCTTGCCGATCGCGAGCGAGAGCTGCTTGTCCTCGACCACCACCTCCATGACGCGCTCGGCGTCATCCACGATGGTGACGCGCTGCACCTTCGCAGGGCTGAGCGCGTTGGTGACGAGCTGAACCGGGTCCTCCGACCACTCGACGATGTCGATCTTCTCGCCGCGCAGCTCGCGGATGATGGCCTGCACGCGCGTGCCCTTCATGCCGACGCAGGCGCCCACCGGGTCCACGTCGCGCTCGCGGGAGTAGACGGCCACCTTCGCGCGGTCGCCGGCCTCGCGGACCGCGCCGCGCACCATGACCGTGCCGTCGTAGATTTCCGGGACTTCCTGCTCGAAGAGCTTGATGAGCAGCGCCGCGTCCGTACGCGAGAGCACGATCTGCGGGCCCTTCGCGCTGTGATTGACGCTCTTGATGACCGCGCGGACGCGCTCGCCCGGCGAGTAGCTCTCGGCGCGGGACTGCTCCCGCCGCGGGAGCACGGCTTCGATGCGGCCGACCTCGACGATCAGGTCGCCGGCCTCGAAGCGCTTCACCATGCCGGTGATCACCTCGCCGACGCGCTGGTTGTACTCCGCGAAGACGTTCTCGCGCTCCGCCTCGCGCACCTTCTGGAAGATCACCTGCTTCGCCGTCTGCGCGGCGATGCGCCCGAGCACGTCCGTGCGCTTCGGGAACTCGATCTCCATGTCGACTTCGGCGTCCTCGCCGTAGAGCTGCTGCGCCTCGGTCAGCGAGATCTCGGTGGCCGGGTCGGCGACGTCCGCGACGATGTGCTTGACGGCGAAGAGGTCCACCTGGCCCGTCTCGGTGTTGAAGCGGGTCCGCAGGTTCTCGTTCGTCTTGTAGTACTTCCGGGACGCCGTCAGGACGGCGTCTTCGATGGCCGTGATGATCGTGTCGGCCTCGATGCCCTTCTCTTTGGCCAGGGCCTCAATCGTCTGCTGGAGCGGGTTGCTCATCCTCTGCCTCAAAACTCGACTTCTAGCCGTCCCCGGGTGATCCGCTCGAACGGGAGCCGGTGCACCCGGCCCTTCGCGCCTTCGAGCAGTACCGTCTCGCCGTCCACACCCCGCAGCCGGCCGTCGAAGGCCGTCTGGTTGTCAACCGCCTCCGCCACCACCACCTTCGCCCGCCGGCCGTCGAACCGCCGGTAGTCCGCGAGCCCCCGGAGGGGCCGGTCCAGACCGGGCGACGAGACCTCGAGCGTGTAGGCGAAGGGCAGCGGGTCCTCCACGTCCAGGATGGTGCTCATCTCCTGGCTGACCCGCTGGCAATCCTCGATGCCGACGCTTTCCTCGGGCGTCGCCGCCGGACCCGGCCGGTCGATCAGGACCCGGACCACCTGGCCGCTCGCCTCGCGCCGGTTCTGGATGTCCCAGATCTCCAGCCCGTAGTCGCGTGCGACCCGTTCAGCCACGGCCCGAATGCGTTCCACCGGATCCACGACGTTCGCCTCGCTCCCGGCCCGGAAACTCCGAAAAAAGCCCCCAAAAACGAAAAAAGTGGGCGCCAGCCCACCAGGAGTTCACATCCAGGAGACTTCAGAGCGTATCACAGCAGGGGGCGGGCCACGAGGTCGTACTCCTGGCTGCCGGTGATCTCCGCATCGATGAAGGACCCGGTCGGCAGGGCCGACGGGTCGCAGTCGGTCAGGTAGACGAGCGGGTCGATGTCGGGCGCCTGGCCGGCCGTGCGGGCGCGCAGGACCAGCTCGTGCTCCGCGCTCGGGCCGTCGACCACGAGCCGCACCCGCTCGCCGATCCGGGCCTGCTGCCGGGCCGCCACGCGGGCCCGCTGGGCGTCCATCAGTTTCCGCTGGCGGCTGCGCTTGGTCGCCGTGGCCACGTCGTCGGTCAGCCCGTGGGCCGAGGTCCCTTCCTCGTGCGAGTAGGTGAAGACGCCGACGTGGTCGAAGTCCATGGCCGCCGTGAAGCTGGCGAGCTCCGCGAAGTCCGCTGCCGTCTCACCCGGGAACCCGACGATGAAGGTCGTGCGGAGCGTCGCGTCCGGCAGGCGGCGCCGGATGCGGTCCAGCAGGCGCTCGTAGCTGGCGCGCGTGCCCGGCCGCTTCATGCGCTTCAGCACCGGGTCGGCGGCGTGCTGCAGCGGCAGGTCGATATAGCGGCAGACCGCGCGGCTCTCACCAATCGCATCGAGCACGTCGTCCGTGATGGTCGTCGGGTAGAGGTAGAGGAGCCGGATCCACTCGAGGCCGGCGATCCGGTCGAGCCGGCGGAGCAGGGCGGCCAGCGCGCCGCGTTCGCCGCGGTCGATGCCGTAGAACGTCGTGTCCTGCGAGATCAGCAGCAGTTCCTTCACGCCGCCGGCGGCCAGCCGCTCGGCCTCGGCTACGATCGAGTCCGCCGTCCGGCTGCGATAGGCGCCGCGCAGCGTCGGGATGATGCAGAACGCGCACTTGTAGTCGCACCCCTCGGCGATCTTCAGATAGGCGTAATGGCGCGGCGTTGCGAGCAGGCGCGGCGTGTCGGCATCGTAGATGTAGGTGGGACGCGCGGCCGGGGTGGCGGTCGGGGCGACGTCCGCCAGCGCCGCCCCGGCGCCGGCTCCCGTGCCGCGCAGGCGTACCGGTTCGCCGTTGGAGCGGAGCAGCTGAATCGGGGAGGGCGCCCGTCCGCCGATTGCACCGACGATGGCCGGCACCTCGCCGGTCCCGAGCACCGCGTCAATCTCCGGGATCTGCGCCTTGAGCTCGTCCCGGTAGCGCTCGGCCATGCAGCCGGTCACGACGAGGGTCTTGCAGTGGCCGGTCTTCTTCAGCTCGGCCATCTCGAGGATCGTGTCGATCGACTCCTGCTTGGCCTTGTCGATGAAGGCGCAGGTGTTCACGACGAGCACCTCGGCCTCCGAGGCGTCGCGCGTCAGCTCGTGGCCCGCACCCTGGGCCAGCCCCAGCATCACCTCCGAATCCACGAGGTTCTTGGGGCAGCCGAGCGAGATCAAACCGACCTTCATGCAGAGTTAGGATACAGGCAACGTCATGGCCGACGCTTCGATTGCCATCGCACAGCTCCTGCGCGACGCCTCGCTCGTGGGCACGCGCGCCACCGTCCGCGGCTGGGTCCGCACCCGGCGCGACTCCAAGGCCGGCCTGTCCTTCGTCCACGTCCACGACGGCTCGTGCTTCGCGCCGATCCAGGTCGTGGCGCCGAACGGGCTCCCGAACTACGAGACCGAGGTGAAGCGGCTGACGACCGGCTGCTCGGTGGTCGCGACGGGCGTCGTGGCGGCGAGCCAGGGACAGGGGCAGGCCGTCGAGCTCGTCGCGGACGCGGTGCAGGTCGTCGGCTGGGTGGACGACCCGGAGGCCTACCCGATTCAGCCCAAGCAGACGTCCCTGGAGTACCTGCGCGAGGTCGCCCACCTGCGGCCGCGCACGAACACCATCGGCGCCGTGGCCCGCGTGCGGCACTGTCTGAGCCAGGCCGTCCACCGGTACTTCCACGAGCACGGGTTTCTATGGATCCACACGCCGATCATCACGGCCAGCGACGCCGAGGGCGCCGGCGAGATGTTCCGCGTCAGCACGCTGGATCTCGCCAACCTCGGCGGCAACATAGATTTCTCGCGTGACTTCTTCGGCAGGGAGGCGTTCCTCACCGTCAGCGGCCAGTTGAACGTCGAGACGTACGTCTGCGCGCTCTCGAAGGTCTACACCTTCGGCCCGACCTTCCGCGCCGAGAACAGCAACACCAGCCGGCACCTCGCCGAGTTCTGGATGATCGAGCCGGAGATCGCGTTCGCCGACCTGCACGACAACGCGGATCTGGCCGAGTCGTTCCTGAAGTCCATCCTCTCCGCCGTCCTGAACGAACGCGGTGACGACCTCGCCTTCTTCGCCGAGCGCGTCGACAAGACGTGCATCAGCCGCGTGGAAGCATTCGTGAAGTCACCGTTCGAGCGGATGACGTACACGGACGCGATCGCGGCGCTCGAGAAGAGCGGGAAGAAGTTCGAGTTCCCGGTGCGCTGGGGGATGGACCTGCAGAGCGAGCACGAGCGCTGGCTCACGGAAGAACACGTGAAGGCGCCGGTCGTCGTGATGAACTACCCGAAGGAGATCAAGGCGTTCTACATGCGCCAGAACGACGACGGGACGACCGTCGCGGCGATGGACGTGCTGGCGCCGGGCATCGGCGAGATCATCGGCGGGTCGCAGCGCGAGGAGCGGCTCGACGTGCTCGACGCCCGGCTCGTCGAGCTCGGCCTCGACCCGCAGGTCTACTGGTGGTACCGGGATCTGCGCCGCTACGGCACCGTGCCGCACGCCGGCTTCGGGCTGGGGCTCGAGCGCACGCTGATGTACGCCACCGGCCTCGGCAACGTTCGCGACGCAATCCCGTTCCCTCGCACGCCAGGCCACGCGGCGTTCTGAGCAATCGATCCGCGCCGCGCCCTGGAACCTCTTCCCGCAGCCATGAGACTGCGTGGAATTCTGCAAGGCCGCAGTGTGGCTCCCGGATGGGGGCGCGTCTCAGGCCCGGTGGGAGGGCTTCCATCCCTGCCCCTGGACGGCTAAGTCCAGCGGACGGAAACACTTATCTCAGGCCAAGAGGCGCAAGTCCGGCTAGGTCACCGGCAGCTCTACCGGTTTCGAGCCCGTGACGGACGGCAGGACGCGTGAGAATAGGGATGCCATGGCATCGATCGCGCGGGGCCTGCCCCTGCCCAAGCTCGTGGAGAGCCTGCGGGGCGGCTACTCCCGCGAGTCTCTGCTCAACGACCTCCTCGCCGGCCTGACTGTCGGGCTCGTTGCGCTGCCGCTCGCGATGGCCTTCGCGATTGCGTCCGGCGTGCCGCCGCAGAACGGCGTCTATTGCGCGGTGGTCGCCGGCTTCGCGATCTCGGCGCTCGGCGGGTCGCGCGTCCAGATCGGCGGGCCGACCGGCGCCTTCGTCGTCGTGGTGTCGGGCATCGTCGCCACCTACGGGCTCGACGGCCTGTTCATGTGCACGCTGATGGCCGGCGTGATGCTGGTGCTGCTCGGCGTCACGGGGCTCGGCACGGCGGTGA
>JBFXBH010000012.1:0-2500 GCA_050183355.1 Vicinamibacterales bacterium
AGCCGACATCGAGGTGCCAAACCTGAGCGTCGATGTGAACTCTTGGCTCAGATCAGCCTGTTATCCCCGGCGTACCTTTTATCCGTTGAGCGATGGCCCTTCCATGCGGAACCACCGGATCACTAAGACCTGGTTTCCCACCTGCTCGACTTGTAAGTCTCGCAGTCAAGCTCGCTTTTGCCTTTGCACTCTAAGGCTGATTTCCAAACAGCCTGAGCGAACCTTCGTGCGCCTCCGTTACTCTTTAGGAGGCGACCGCCCCAGTCAAACTACCCACCTAGCAGTGTCCCTGATCTGGATAACAGAACGAGGTTAGAACGCCGAAGCAGTAAGGGTGGTATCTCACCGTTGGCTCCCCCGAGACCGAGATCCCGGGTTCAAAGCCTCCCACCTATCCTGCGCATACTGCGTCAGCATTCACTACTAGGATGTAGTAAAGGTGCACGGGGTCTTTTCGTCTTGTGACGGGCAACCGGCGTCTTCACCGGTACCACAAATTCGCAGTGCCACTCGTTGAGACAGCGCTCAGATCGTTACGCCATTCGTGCAGGTCGGAACTTACCCGACAAGGAATTTCGCTACCTTAGGACCGTTATAGTTACGGCCGCCGTTTACCGGGGCTTCAGTTCAGAGCTTCGCCTTGCGGCTAACCCCTCTCTTTAACCTTCCGGCACCGGGCAGGCGTCAGACCCTATACGTCGTATTCGACTTCGCAGAGCCCTGTGTTTTTAGTAAACAGTCGCCTGAGCCTCTTTACTGCAACTCCCTCATGCTTCCCGGGCAAGCCGGTACACATTAACGGAGCACCCCTTCTTCCGAAGTTACGGGGCCAGTTTGCCGAGTTCCTAAACGAGTGTTCTCACTTGCGCCTGAGGATTTTCTCCTCGCCTACCTGTGTCGGTTTGCGGTACGGGTACCCATCCCACTCCTTAGAGGCTTTTCTCGGCAGCGTGGCGTCACCAGCTTTATGAGTCTTTCGACTCTCGCTTCGGGTCCTCAGATTAACGATGCACCGGATTTACCTGGCACACCTACCTACGACCCTCAACCCGGATGTCCAATACCGGGCCTGGCTAGCCTCCTGCGTCCCCCCATCGTGATAACGTGGAATAGGTAGTTCCGGAATATTAACCGGATGTGCATCCGCTACGCCTTTCGGCCTCGCGTTAGCTCCCGACTAACCCTGAGCGGACGAACCTACCTCAGGAAACCTTAGGCTTACGGCGGGGAAGATTCTCACTTCCCTTATCGCTACTTATGCCGGCAGGGTCACTTCTCTCCACTCCACCAGTCCTTACGATCTGGCTTCACTGCTGAGAGAACGCTCTTCTACCAATATGGAGTCCCGCAGGACTCCGTCTATTTTACGGCTTCGGTGGTGTGCTTGAGCCCCGTTATATTGTCGGCCCAGAGCCGCTTGACCAGTGAGCTATTACGCTTTCTTTAAAGGGTGGCTGCTTCTAAGCCAACCTCCTGGTTGTCTAAGCGTCTCCAGATCCTTTACCACTTAGCACACACTTTGGGACCTTAGCCGGTAATCTGGGCTGTTTCCCTTTCGACGATGAAGCTTAGCCCCCACCGTCTCACTCCCGGGATACGTGTCGTTGGCATTCGCAGTTTGATTGGATTCAGTAAGCTGGTAAGCCCCTTAGTCCATTCAGTTCTCTACCACCAACGCCGACCTCCCGAGGCTGCTCCTAAAAGCATTTCGAAGAGAACGGGCAATCACGAAGTTTGATTAGCCTTTCACCCCTACCCTCAGCTCATCCAAGCTGTTTTCAACCAACACTGGTTCGGACCTCCATACGGTGTTACCCGTACTTCATCCTGGCCAAGGGTAGATCACCTCGCTTCGCGTCTAATCCCAGCGACTGAACGCCCATTTCGGACTCGCTTTCGCTGCGGCTCGCTTACGCTTAACCTTGCCACTGAGATTAACTAGCCGGCTCATTATGCAAAAGGCACGCGGTCAGGCATTCCGGACCGAAGTCCGGCATAGCCCTCCCACTGCTTGTAGGCATACGGTTTCAGGAACTGTTTCACTCCCCTCACAGGGGTGCTTTTCACCTTTCCCTCACGGTACTGGTTCACTATCGGTCGCTAGAGAGTATTTAGCCTTACGAGATGGTCCTCGTAGATTCCCACGGGATTTCACGTGTCCCGCGGTACTCAGGGTACCCGTCGGAGCCAACGGGATGTCGCCTACGGGGCTGTCACCCTCTATGGCAGGCCTTTCCAGGCCTTTCGACTATCCAGTTGGTTTGTAACTCCGTGTGACGGGCCCTACAACCCCGCCGTGCATGCACGACGGTTTGGGCTGCTCCGCGTTCGCTCGCCGCTACTAGCGGAATCACTGTTGTTTTCTTCTCCTGGAGGTACTGAGATGGTTCACTTCCCTCCGTTGCCTTCCATGGCCTATGTATTCAGCCATGGATACTCCGGTATTAACCAGAGTGGGTTTCCCCATTCGGGAATCCCCGGGTCAAAGCCTGTTTGCGGC
>JBFXBH010000012.1:5000-38489 GCA_050183355.1 Vicinamibacterales bacterium
GGTTCACCGCATTGCTGCGGCGCCGTCCGCTGACACTCGACGGGCGGTCCCCCAAGCTCTCTCCTTGCGGGTCGAGACTGGAAGACCAGTCGTTAGTGCTTGCACGCTCTATCTAGTTTTCAAAGAACCGGATGCCCGGCAATGCCCTGCCTCTCGGCTCGACATTGTCGAGTCCCCACCGACCGGCCGTTTCCGTCCGTGTTTAGGGGAACCTTCTGAGAATACTGACTCGTCACCGCGCTGTCAAGCCCCTAGCGCAGTGCACCGGAGTGAAGCCTCAGATTGCGGGTTCGTCGAGGCTATCCGAGGTTCTTACCAGACAGCAACCCCGGCAGGCGCCGGAGCCAACGAACAGTGGAAGTATACACCAGCGGGCCGCGCGGCTGTCAACCGGCCCGGGGAGCCGGCTAGAACGACGCCTTCATCCGCACCTGCAGGTTGGCACCAGGCGCATCCGCGCCGGAGCCGTAGAGCCTGTAGTTGCGATCCGTCAGGTTCTCACCGATCACAATCAGGCTGAAGTGCGGCGACAGGCGGACGTTCGCGCGCGCACCGACGACGAAGAACCCCGGCTGCTCCGTGAAGAGTGGTGCAGAGGCCGCCGTGCCCAGGACGCGGTCCTGCACCTGCGCGAGTGTCTCACCGGTCTGGAGCAACACGCCACCACTGACGAGGCCCATGTCCGATGCGGTGCCGTTGAAGTAGCTCGCGATCGACGCCCGGGTTCGCGTGCCGCCGATGCGCGAGTCGGTGAGATCGCCGGAGTTGAAGCGGCGCTGCGGCCGCGCCCAGCTCACCGTGCCATCGACCGCCCACCTGCCGCGGCTCCACCGCACGCCCGCACCGCCGAGCGGGGGCGGCATGCGGCGCAGATACTCTCCGGTCGCGAGAATGCGACCGTTGGTCATCGAGGACTGCATGTGAAGGCTCAGCTGCGACGTCAGCCGGATCTGTCCTTCGGCCTCGTATCCGATCAACCGGGCATGACCGACATTGACGCGCGTCGCAATCGGCCGGATGTCCTGCGCGATGAACGCGAGGCCGTTGGCGTCCTGCCGCACGACGTCGAAGCCGGAGATCGTGGTACCCACGACGTTGCGGCTGAAGACGATCGCGCGTCGCTCGATGACGTCGAGATACTCGAGGTCGAACACCGTCACGCTCGCGTCGAATCGACCCGCACGGACGCGAATGCCCGGCTCGAACGCGTACACGACCTCCGGCCCAAGTGCCGGTACCGGCGTGCCGGTCGATACGGCTGATGCCGCGCCGGAGGATCCGACCAGTCCGCCGAGTGCGGCCGCCGCCGACGGGGCGATCTCGAACCCGCCGCCACCGGTGAGGCCGACGCTGCCGAGATCGGCCGCGTTCGGTGCACGAAAGCCGCGACTGACGTTGAACGTGGCGTTGACGTGCTTCGTCAGGCCGACGACGGTGCCCGCCGTGAACGTCACGGCGTCCGAGACGACGCGGTCAGCGGTGACACCGAAGGCGGGGTTCGGAGTCGTGGCGAACTCGAACCGGCCGTAGCGGACGCCGGCCTTGAGCGAGAGGCGACCGGGAACAACGTCGATGAGGTCCTGGGCGAACACACCGAGCGTCTGATAGCCCGTCCCGTCCGGAACGTCGGGTCGGTTCGGTGTGACCGCGCCGGTCACGGGGTTCCGCTGGGTGCGCGTCGCGGAGATCTCCTCGTCGAAGAGCTCGACACCGCCCGCGAGGGAGTGCCCGCCTGCCCGCTTCCGCGCCTCGAGCTGATAGCCGAGCGCTGTGGTGGTCGCCTGCTGTGCGTCGAGTACAGACGTGGGCCGCGTCTGCTCGTAGCGGCCGTCGCCCTGCCGATTGACGGAGAAGGTAGCCGCGATCTCATCCACTCCGGCCACGCGGGCCACCCTGTACCGGAGGATCGCCAGATCGAGCCGCTGCGGGTCGAAGCCGGACCGGTACAGGCCGTCGCCGCCGTCGATGCGGTCGTAGCGGCTGGCCCCGGTCTGGCTCTCATGGGCATAGAAGACACTCGCCAGTCCGCGGGATCCGGTCTGAATTCGTCCGGAGACGAACGCCCCCGTCTGGTCGTAGCCGCTGGACGGCAGCCGCTCACCGTTCACGGCCGTCGACGCGAGGCCGAGGAAGCGCGTCACCGCGGCGTGCGAGTCGAGGCCACGGCCGGGCCGGAGGTCACCGACCGTCATCGAGGAAGCGCCCACGAGGAACGCGGCGCGCGGCAGGCTGATGGAGATCGTGCCCTGGCCGTTGCCGCTGCGAGCGGCCGTCGTGGCGCCGAGTTCCAGCGTACCGCCGACCTTGACGCCCCCGGGGCTGAAGTCCGGCGCGGCCGTCAGGATGTTGATGGTGCCGCCCAGTGAATCCGAGCCGTACTGCACGCCCGATGGTCCGCGGACGATCTCGATGCGGTCGGCCGCCGCGGCGCTGATCCACGCGGTGTACTGACTCGGCCCCGGCCTCCACGTCGAGACGTTGAACCGGACGCCGTCGATCAGATAGACGTTGCTCTGCCCGGTGAAGCCGCGAAGGATCGGCGAGGTCTGCGCCGTCGTCGTCTGCTGAAGGAGGACGCCGGGCTGGTCACGCAACGCCTGCGGCAGCAGGTAGTACGGCTGCATCGCGATCTCGCTCGCGGTCAGCACGGACGTGAACTGCGGCGAATCGAACCGTCCCTCGGCGTCCCCGCGCGCGGCAGTAATCGAGACTGCGTCTCCGAAACCCCTGACGGCGAGCTGGAGGTCGACGGTTTCCGTCATGCCGGCCCGCACGATAACGCGCGCCTCGGCCGCCGCGAGCAGCATCGCGCGCGAGGAGACGACGCAGACGCCGGCCGGCAGGCCGGCGAAGCTGAAGGCGCCGGCGCCATCCGTCTGCACATGCGCACGGAGGAAGCCGCATGCGACATCCACCGGAACGTCTGAAAGGGCGGTGCCCTGGGCATCGCGGACGACACCGCTGATGCCGCCGCTTCTCGCCGGTTGGGCAGCGCCGTCAGCGACGAGGGCGGTGACGATCAGGAGAGCTGAAACGAGAAGGCAGGCGCGCGCCGACGTGACCATGGTGAGGAATTATTCACAGGGCGCATCCTCGACGGTTGCGCAATTGCCAGTCAACAGGTGTGGAATCTGTGCGCAGACCGGCGGAATCAGCTGCGTCCCGTCTCGTGAAAGCGGAACGCGATGGCTTGCGGCTCCTTCGCGAGATGCCGGACGAACAGCGCCCAGAAGATCGAGATCGACAGCATCTCGATCCCTTCCTCGAGCGACTGCGAGAAGTGCGTGACGGTGTCAAAGGGTGTCTCGCCGAACTGCCGGTCGGCGAACTCGGTGAAATCCCATCGGCTGACGATTGCCGAGTACACGTTCAGGGGATGGTCGGGGGCCAGGCCTTCCTGGAAGTCCAGTCCCACCGCGGCTGCCTGAAAGAAGATCGCGAGGATCACCAGCAAGCGCCCACGCCGGGTGCCGAGTGTCGTCCAGAGGAACGCGAACATGAAGAGTCCGACGGCCCCGAGCAGCGGCACGAAGATGATCTGCCACGCGTAGCTCGGAAAGAGCACGCCCGGACCGACGCCGCGTTCGCGAAGCGTGTCGAAGGCTGTCCCGACGCGCTCGTGGACCTGCGCACCGTCATCCACGGCCAGGTACAGGAAGAAGAGCGCCACCACGAGCCATCCACGAATGTGCCAGCGGTTCGCCGGCCGGTGGCGGACCGACGTCCAGATCAGCAGCGCGGTCAGGCCCGTGAGCAGCGTCTGCGTGACCTGGAACCAGGAGGCAAGGCCGTCCTCGCGGGTCATGTTGCACATCCGCCGGATCGCGCCGATGTTCGTCCACTCGGAGTAGTTGACGAAGTAGTCGAGCGACCAGAGGAAGATGACCGCGCTCAGGCACATCAGGAAGACGCGGCGCGAAAGGCGTCCCACGTGAACCAGGACGGGGTCGACCGGACGGAGTTTGGCACTTGATTCGGACATAGAGGCGGAAGGGACTCTACCAGAACGCCGAGAGCCCGCGATCCTTTCGGACGCGGGCTCTCGATATTTCGACGCGGCGGCGGCTAACGGCTACTTGTGCTTGCCGTTCTTGCAGCTGTCACCGTCCCAGTGGCCATGTTTGCCCGTGAGGCAGCCGTCGCCATCGTGATGCCCACCTTTCGATCCGTGATCGTTGTCACCATTCCAGTGACCGTGCTTCCCGGAGAGACAACCGTCCCCCTCGTGGTGACCATGGCTCTTCTGACCCTTGCAGTTGTCATTGTGACTGGAACCACTGCGGTCGTCGTGCGACTTACCGTCCTGGGACTTGCTGTCGTACGACTTGCTGTCGTGCGACTTGTGGTCGCTGGACTTGTCGTCGCTCTTGCCATCGCCGCCGTGGCTGCCGGACGGGCAACCGTCGCTGCTGTGGTGCCCGTGCCCCTTCTTGCCCTTGCAGTTGTCGTTGTGGTTCCCACCGGAGCCGTGATCGTTACTCCGGTCGTCGCTGTTGCCGTCACAGCTCTTGCTGTCACCGCTCCGACCGTCGCGGCTGCGATCATCACTGCTGTGGTCGTCACAGGTGCTCGTGGACTTGACGAGAACGGTCACCGTGGCTGTCGCCGTGCCGCCCTTGCCATCGCTGATGGTGTAGGTGAACGTCACCGTGCCGGTGAACGTTGCCGTCGGCGTATAGGTGAACGTCTTGTTCGCATTCTTGACCAGCGTGCCGCTGGACGGCGACGTGTTGGCCGTGATCGTCAGCGTGTCCCCGTCGGGATCGCTGTCGTTGCTCAGCACTGCAATCGTGACCGGCTTGCCCTTGTCGGTCGTCGCCGAGTCATTGACGGCCTTCGGCGGCTTGTTCGTCGGCGCGGAATCACAGCTCTTGTCGTCACTGCTGTGATCGTCGCCGCTCTTCCCGTCCCGGCTCTTGCCGCTTCTGCTGCCGTGCTTCCCGCTCTTCCCGTCACGGCTGCGATCGTCACTGCTGTGGTCGTCACTGCTGTGGTCGTCACACGTGCCCGTGGACTTGACCAGGATCGTCACGGTGGCCGTTGCGGTACCGCCCTTGCCATCGCTGATCGTGTAGGTGAACGTCACCGTGCCGGTGAATGTCGCCGTCGGCGTATAGGTGAACGTCCCGTTTGAGTTCTTCACGAGCGTCCCGCTGGACGGCGCCGTGTTGGCGGTGATCGTCAGGCTATCGCCGTCCGGGTCGCTGTCGTTCGTCAACACAGGGAACGTGACGGGCGTGCCCTTGTTCGTCGTCGCCGAGTCATTGACGGCCACGGGCGGCCGGTTCGTCACGGTGATGGTCACCGTCGACGTCACACAGTCACCATCCGCATCGCACAGCTGGTAGGTGAAGGTGTCCGTCCCGACGAAGCCGGCGTTCGGCGTGTAGGTGTAGACGCCGGCCGCCGTCATCGTGACGGTCGCGTGCGTGGTGCCACCGTTGGTCCCGACCAGCGTCCAGACGTTGCCGCCATCACCCGACGGCGTATCGTTGCCCGCCGACGACGCGCTGACCGCCGCGCCGGCTCTGGTCGTGTTCGTGTCGGTCGTCGCGGCCGGCAGGTCGTCCACGGCGTTGATGGTGACCGTGACCCGGGCCTGGCTGCAGTCGCCGTCGAGGTCGCAGACCCGGTAGCTGAAGACGTCGACGCCGTTGTAGTTCGCCGCCGGCGTGTAGGTATAGCCGCCGTCGGCACCCATCGTCACCGTGCCGTGCGCCGCGCCGCCGTTGGCGCCGACGAGCGTCCACGTGTGGGCGCCATCGCCGAGCGTGTCGTTGGTCGCGGCCGTAGCCGTCACGGCCGTGTCCTCGTTCGTGGTGGCCGTGTCGTCGACCGCGGTCGGCACCTTGTTGGGCACCGTGACCGTCACGGTGACGGTCGCGGTATCGCAGTTTGCCGGGTTGACGACCTCGCAGATCGAGTAGACCAGTGTGTAGCTGCCCGCCGGCGTGCCGGCCGCCACGACCACGCTCTGGCCGCTCAGCGTGACACCGGCGTGCGAGGTGGAAACCTGCGACACGGTGATCGCCGTGGACGACACCGGCGTCCCGTTCAGCGTGTCGTTGCCGAGGACATCCTCGACCGCCGTGGCGCCCGTTTCGCCGTTGGCGTTGCCCGAGTCATTGACCGCGTCAATGACCGGCGCATTCACCGTCACCGTCACGACCGCCTGGTCGCAGTTCGTCGGGTTCGCGACCTCGCAGATCGAGTAGGTCAGCGTGTAGGTGCCCGCCGGCGTCCCGGCCGCCACGACCACGCTCCGGCCGCTCAGCGTGACACCGGCGTGCGAGGTGGAAACCTGCGACACGGTTACGGCCGTGGACGACACCGGCGTTCCGTTGAGCGTGTCGTTGCCAAGCACGTCCGCGACCGCCGTGCCACCCGTCAGGCCGTTGGCCGAGCCCGCGTCATCCACCGCATTGATGACCGGGGCGTTGACCGTCACCGTCACGACCGCCTCGTCGCAATTGCCCGGGTTCAGGACCTCGCAGATCGAGTAGTTCAGCGTGTAGACGCCGGCCGGCGTGCCGGCCGCCACGACGACGCCCGCACCGCTCAGCGTCACACCCGGGTTCGACGTCGACACCTGAGTTGTGGTGACCAGCCCGAGCGCCGCGAGGACGCTGTTCAGCGTGTCGTTGCCGAGCACGTTGGCAACCGCTGTGCCGCCCGTCAGGCTGTTGACCGTGCCGTTGTCGTTGACCGCGTCGATCGTGGCCGCAATCACAGGCACCGTCACGACGGCCTGGTCGCAGTTGCCCGGATTGATGACCTCGCAGAGGCGATACGTGAGCTGGTAGGGCGAACCGACCGGCGACGCGGCAGTCCCGGGCGCGACCGTCACCTCGCCCGTCACCGGGTTCAGGCTCAGACCGGCAGGGCCACTGACAAACGCGACCGTCACGTTCGCCAGCGTCGCCGAGGCACCGTTCAGCGTGTCATTCGCGATTACGGTCGCCAGCGCCTGGCCGCCGGACGCCCCGTTGACCGTCGCGCCTGTGTCATCGAGCGCGTCAATCAGGGCCGCCGTCACGGGCACCGTCACCGTCGCCGTGTCGCAATTCGTCGGGTTCAGGACCTCGCAGATCTCGTAGACCAGGCTGTAGGAGCCGGCCGGCGTGCCCGCGGCGACCACCACGCTCTGGCCGACGAGTGAGACGCCGGGGTGCGTCGAGGAGACGAAGCGCGACGTCACGTCGGCGGCCACCACCGCGACGCCATTCAACGTGTCGCCCGTCAGCATGTTGTTCCAGCTCGTGCCACCCGTCGCGCCGTTCACCGAGACCCCTTCGTCGTCGACCGCGTCGATCGCGGCTGCCGTCACGGGCACCGTCACCGTCGCCGTGTCGCAATTCGTCGGGTTCAGGACCTCGCAGATCTCGTAGACGAGGCTATAGGAGCCGGCCGGCGTGCCCGCGGCGACCACCACGCTCTGGCCGACGAGTGAGACGCCGGGGTGCGTCGAGGAGACAAAGCGCGACGTGACGTCGGCGGCCACCACCGCGGCGCCATTCAACGTGTCGCCCGTCAGCATGTTGTTCCAGCTCGTGCCACCCGTCGCGCCGTTCACCGAGACCCCTTCGTCGTCGACCGCGTCGATCGCGGCTGCCGTCACGGGCACCGTCACCGTCGCCGTGTCGCAATTCGTGGGGTTGAGACCCTCGCAGATCTCGTAGACCAGGCTGTAGTTGCCCGCGGGCGTGCCCGCGGCGACCTCGACGCTGGCGCCGACGAGCGTCACGCCGGGGTGCGTCGCACTGACGAACGTGAGCACGGCACCGGACGTGGCCGGATTGCCGTTCACGGTGTCGTTGTCCAGCACACCGACGAAGCTCGTGCCGCCGACGGCGCCGTTCACCGGCGTGCCGGGGTCGTCCACCGCCTCAATGACAGCCGCCAGCACCGGCACCGTCACGTCCGCCTCGTCGCAGTTGGTCGGGTTGATGACGTCGCAGATGCGGTACCGCACGACGTAGTCGCCGGCCGGCGTGCCGGGCGCGACGCCGACCTCCGTGCCGACGCCCGTGAAGCCGACGCCCGGGTGGGTCGTGCTGACGACTGTCAGCGCGACGGCCGCAGGCGCGAACGCTTCGGCGTTCAGCGTGTCATTCGCGAAGACCGCCTCGACGCTCTGGCCACCGGTCGCTCCGTTGACGGCCACGCCCTCGTCGTCGACCGCGTCGATGACCGGCGCCGTCACGGAGACCGTGACGCGTGCCTCATCGCAGTTCGTCGGGTTCAGAATCTCGCAGATACGGTAGTCGAGGTAGTACGCGTCGCCCGCCTGCGCGCCGGGCGCCACAACCACGTCGAGGCCGGACAGGCTCAGGAACTGGTGCGGGGCCACCTGCGTGACCTCAACCGTGCTGGCCGTAGCCGGCTGGCCGTTGAGTGTGTCGTTCACCAGCACGTTGACGAAGCTCGTGCCGCCGGTCAGGCCGTTCACCGGCGAACCGGCGTTGTCGACCGCGTCAATCGGCGCCGCCGTCACGGGCACCTGCACAACCGCCTCGTCGCAGTTCGCCGGGTTCAGGACCTCGCAGAGGCTGTACGTCAGGTTGTAGGTACCCGCAGGCGTACCCGCGGCCACGGTCACGCTCGTACCCGCAAGCCCGATGTTCGGATGGTCGCTGCTGACAAAGCTGGCGGTGACCTCGGCCGGCACGACGGGCGCAAAGCCCAGCGTGTCGCTCGCGAGCACGCTGGCGAAGCTCTCGCCACCCGTGGCGCCGTTGACCGGCGCACCCATGTCGTCCACCGCGTCGATCGGAGACGCGACGATCGGCACCCTCACGACAGCCTCGGCGCAGTTGGACGGGTTGAGGATCTCGCAGATGCGGTAGGTCAGCGTCGCGCCGAGATTCTCCGGCGTGCCGGGCGTGACGGTCACCGCGCCGGTCGCGGGGTTCAGCACGAGGCCCGCATCACCACTGACGTAGGTGATGGTGACGGTCGCGAGCGTCGCCTCCGCACCGTTCAGGAGGTCGTTGATCAGAATGTTCGGAAGCGCGAGACCGCCCGCTGCGCCGTTCACGCCTCCCGACGCATCGTCCCACGCAAGGATGGGCGGGGCGAGTACCGGCACGGTCACAACCGCCTCGTCGCAGTTGGTCGGATTGGCCTTCTCGCAGATCTCGTACGTCAGCGTCGCCGCCGGATTCGCCGGCGTGCCGGCTGTCACCCAGACCGACGCATCGACGGTGTTCAGCGTCAGGCCGGCCGTGCCGCTGACGTAGGCCAGCGTCACGGCGCCAGGCGCCACCGCGACACCATTCAGCGTGTCGTTCGGCAGAACCGAGAGCAGCGCGCGGCCGCCGCTCACGCCGTTGACCGGATCGCCCATATCGTCGACCGCGACGATCGGCGACGCCGTAACCGGAACGGTGACCACGGCGGTGTCGCAGTTGGTCACGTTCAGCCGCTCGCAGATCTGGTAGGTCAGCGTGTACGGCGAACCAGCCGGCGACGCGGGCGTGCCCGGCGCAACCGTGACGGCACCGGTGGCCGTGTCCAGCGAGAGTCCGTCAGACCCCGTGACGTAGCTCACCACGACCGCCGCGATATCCACCAGCGTGCCGGCCAGCGTATCGTTCGCCACGACGTTCGGGACCGACGTGCCGCCGACGACGCCGACCACCGGCGCACCGGCGTCGTTCACGGCGTCGATGGCTGCCGAGGACACGCCGACGAACACCGTGGCTTCGTCGCAGCTACCACCCTCACTATCGGTGATGCAGATCTCGTAGACCAGTTCGTAGTTACCGGCCTGGGTCCCGGGCGCGACCTTGACGTCCACGCCATCGAGATAGACGCCGGTGTTGGTGGTCGAGAGCTGCACGATGTCGAGGTTGCCCGGCGTCGCCGGCTGCCCGTCCTCGGTGTCGTTGACGAGAATGTTCGTGAAGCTCGTGCCACCGGTCAGGCCGTTGACCGTCACACCGGTGTCGTCGTTGGCGTCAAGGATCGCCACCTGCACCGGGACCGTCACGTCCGCCTCGTCGCAGTTCGCACCCTCGGAGGCGGCCTCGCAGATCTCGTACCTGAGAACATGGTCACCGGCCGGCGTGCCCGGTGCCACGACGACGCTGACGCCGTCGAGGAACACGCCCGGGTCGGTCGACGACATCTCGACGACATCGAGCTGCTCCACCACCGTTGCCGCGGGAAGCGGTCCGAGGGTGTCGTTGACGAGCACGTTGGCGAAGCTCACGCCGCCGACCGTGCCGCTGACTGCGGCACCCTCGTCGTCGACCGCGTCGATGCCGGGCTTGACCACCGGGACCGTGACGTCCGCCTCGTCACAGGGCGTCAGCGCGATCGCGACGCAGAGTCGGTAGTGGATGTTGTAGGTGCCGGTGGGCGTTCCGGCCGCCACCTGCACGGTCGACCCGCTGAGCGTGACGTTCGGATGGTCCGACGTGAAGGAGGCCACCGTGACCGTGGCGGCCGTCGCAGCCGCGCCGTCGAGCGTGTCCGGGCCGTTGCCGTTGTCCGCCAGCACGTCGAGCACGCTCGCGTTACCGGTCGACCCGTCAACGACAGCGGCGGTGTCGTTCACGGCGTCAATCACGGCACCCTGGCCGTCAGTCACCGTCACGGTCACGGTGGCGCCGTCGCAGTTCTCCGGAACCAGGACCTCGCAGATCCGGTAGATCAGCGTGTAGACGCCAATCGGCGTGTCCGCCGCGACGATGACGCTGTTGCCGGAGAGGCCGACGTTGGGGTGGGTTGACGAGACGAACGCGGTGTTGACGGCTGTGGGGAGGGCCGCGATGTCGTTCACCGTGTCGTTGGTGAGTACGGTCACGACCGCCACACCGCCGGCCGTCGTGACGCTGCCGCTGTCGTCGTTGGCCACCACGGTCGGCGGCGTCGCGCAGGCGTCACCGACACCGTTGCTGTCGGAGTCGAGCTGGTCCGGATTGTAGGACTGGCAGTTGTCGCAGACGTCGCCGTAGTTGTCGCCGTCGCCGTCAGCCTGATCCTGGTTGACCACGGCCGCGCAGTTGTCTTCCGTGTCGCAGAGACCGTCGTTGTCCGAATCGATGCAGCTCCCGCCGAGCGCGCGCTGCAGGACCAGGATGTGGAACACCTGCTCGGCGACGTTCTTTTCCCAGCCGGGCCAACGGCCATTCACCGGGACGAAGTAGCCGTCGCTGCCACCGGCGGGGCACGGGTTCAGCGGGATGCCTTCCCAGCCGGCGTTGGACGGCGGCACCGAGAGCCCGGCCGGCTGACCGGCGAAGCACTGCCGCGAGATCACGTCGTAGGCGAAGTCGAAGTACCAGCGCGACGGCTCACGGGCGTCGGCGTAGTAGCCGGCGCCGCCGGGGCCGAACGTTGCCGGCCGAACCGCCGTCGCGGGGTCGAAACGCTGCTCGGCCTGGCCCCAGATCGAACCGGTGCCGGGCGTGAGCACACCGAGGTCGCCCGTACCCAGGTTCCCCGGGTTCGGCGTCGCCGCGGAGCGATCAAGAAACGTGTAGGCCTTCGTCGCAGTCCAGAGGTAGTAACCGTAGGACTCGGGCGCGAACGGCTGGCCCTGCAGCGAGGAGTGCTGGTAACGGTTGCGCAGCCACTCGAGGTACGCCTGGATGCCCGGTGTATTGAGGTCGGCGCCGCCGACAAGCTGGATCCAGAGCCCGGACGCCGTCTGCTGCGAGGAGTTCGAGACGCCCTGCACGACCGGGCCCGGGCCGCAGACAACCCACGGAAGTCCGTATCCCTTGCCGCGCTCGGACGCGCTCAGCACACCACCGGGAGCACACGCCTGACCGACCAGGCCATGGTCGTAGAACGGGTCCGCGGTCGGGGCGTAGACCTTCCGCGTGTAGGCCAGCGCCTGATTGATCTTCGCGAGACGTCCGCCGCGGTCGGCCTGCATGTACGCGCCGCGCGCCGCGGAAAGGCCGGCGATCACGAACTGCGTGCCGGACGCGTCGTATCCGCCCGCGACGTGGTAAGTCCAGTAGCCGGTCCACGGAATGACTTGCGTCCCCGGGGTATAGGGATCGTCGGTCGTCGGATTCAGCGGGTCCGAGAAATCGATCGGGTCGAGCGACTCATCAACCGCACGATCGAGTGCGCCGAGCGCAGCCGTGCCCGCATCCGGCGCGAGGGACTGCAGTCCGCCCGTGCGAACGTACAGGGCAAGGCCCATCAACTCTGAGCCGTTCTGGTAGGCCTCGAACGCGTTGTTCTGCGTGAGGACCATCGCACGGACCAGGCGATCGATCTTCACCTTGTCCGACGCCGTCGCGCGGGCGTATCCCTGGCTGACGGCGGTCGCCGATGCATCGACGCGCTTTTCGAGAAGCGCGAGAGAGACGAGACCCGCCGCCGGACCCGCCCAGGCGGAGCCGTCCGGATACGTCGTGAACGCGCCGAAGCGGTCGAGGTAGTCGAGACCACGGTTGATCGCCGTGTCCACGTCAGCGGCGAACTTGCTGACCGACTGCGCGTCGGATGCCGGTGTACGAACCAGCACGCCGAGCGTCGTCAACGCGGCAAGCACCGCTGCGCAGGTTCTAAGCAGCACACGTGTCATCCCAAGTCTCTCCAGGCCGACCATTGGACTATGGGACTCTAACGACAGTCAATACCAATTCGTATTGAACTTACAGAGTTGTAAGCCGTGCCTGTCGCTAGCGTCAGAAGGGTGCGAACGCCCTGGACCTACTGGGTGGGAGTCGGGACCGCGCGCGCAATCACGCGGACCGCCGTGCCCGGCTTCAGTTCGAGATTGGGATTGATCCGGATGGCCCCGTACGGCCCCGGCACCGGCTCCGCCCGCTCGATCAGCGGGGCCGGGGTATGGACGAAGCCGATGACCACGCCGTCCATGTCGGCCAGAAACGCCCGGCTGTTCTGGAGGAAGCGCGACCCGGTGTAGACCCATCGCCCGACCGGCAGCGTGGCCTTGGCACCCTCGTCCCAGATCAACTCCTCCGCCCGAACCCGGCGCTCGGCGCCGTTCGCGTTCCACGCGATCCAGAGGTCCACCTGATCCCCGGACGGCGGGATGGGGTCGAAATGAAACCGCGGCCGGTTGGTCGCGCGGTCGCGATCGAACCCGATCAGGATGAGCCCCAGGTTGAAATCGATCGCGTTGCTGTCGATCTCGATCGCGCTCTCGTAGGACTTGTAGCCGCCCTTCGTGTTGACGAGAAACTCCAGCACGGGCACGTCGTTGACGACGCCGGGAACCACGACCTCCTTCGCCGCGAGGTCGACGACCACGGTGCCGATCCGCACGCGCGACCCGTCGAGCTTCTCCACCCGGGACGGCGCGACGGGCGGCGGCGTGGCGCCGTAGACGCGGGGCTTCGGCGGCGGCACGGGCGGCGGCGTCTGGGCCCGGAGCGCCGGGAGGCTCGCGGTCGCGACGAGACATCCCGTCAGGGCCGCGCCGAGCGCCAACCGCGACGCGGCGCTACTTCCGGGCGAGTGCCGCATCAAGCGCCTGCTGGAAGACGCCGTACTGCTTGGCGCCGATGATGCGCTCGGTGACGGTGAAGGCGCCGGTCTTCGCATCGAGGACGCCGACGAAGAACGTGGGCGTCGCGGTCACGCCGGCACGCTGCGCCATCGCCTGGTCGCTCGAGACCTGCTCGCGCTTCCGCCCGCCGTCGAGGCAGGCGCGCAGCTGCTCCACGTTCACGCCGGCCGTTCCGGCGAGTCCCGGCAGCAGGGGCGGCGCGAGCTGCGTCTGGCTCGCGAACATGCGCGCGTGCATCTCCCAGAACTTTCCCTGGTCGCCGGCGCACAGCCCGGCCTCGGCGGCCTTGAAGGCGTTCCGGTGCGACGCCAGCGGGAAGTTCACGTACGCGTGCCGGGCCTTCCCGGAATCGATGTACGCCTTCTCGATCTGCCCGGCGGTCTGGCGGACGTGCCGGGCGCAGAACGGGCACTCGAAGTCCGACACCTCAACGAGCACGACGCGGGCGGCGGCATTCCCGCGCATCGGCGCCTTGTCCAGCTTCAGCTCGATGCGGTCCAGGCTGGGCAGCGAGGTGCCCGGCCGCTGGGCCTTGAGGGCGTCGATTTCCTTCTGCTGGGCGTCCACGCGCTGCTTCAACGCGTCCAGCTCCTGCTTGAGCTGGGCCGGAGTCTGGGCTCCGAGCGGCGCGACGGCCAGCAGGCCCATCGCCACCCCGAACAGCGCGCGCACGACTCGTGTCATGGAGATACCGCGCGGGCGTTCCCGCGACGCGTTATGGTACCGCACCACGGGATGCCTGTCGTGACTTTCTCTCCGGTCGTCCGCCGGGCGGTGGACCTCGCGCTCTGTCTCGTCGCGCCGCTCGGGCTGGGCCTGGCCGTCTGCGCCGGCGCGTACGCCGAGCCGCGCTGGTGGCAGCTGCCGGCGCTGCCGCGCAACGCCGCGGCGGGGCTCACGCTGGCAGCGAACACCGCAGCGCTGATGTGCTTCTGTGCACTCGCCACGCCGACGCGCCGTGCATGCTACCGGGTGGTCATGGGCATCGCCGGGTCGTTCGCTGTCGTCAGCGTCATGGCCGGGAGCGCGGCACCCGGCGTGTGGCTGCCGGCCCACGGCCTGCTGGCCGTGACGGCGGCAGCCGTGCTGGCCGCGCGGTCCGTCGCGGACCGCCTCTGGCCGCACCCGCTCGACGCGGCCGGGCTCACCCTCATCGCCGTCGTCGCCGTGCTCGGTGGCGCGCTCGCCCTCGGCCCCGCGCTCCCGCCGGTCCCGGTCTGGCTCATCGACACGCTGCTGCGCGCGAACCCCGCGGTGGCCGTCACCGCGACCGCCGGCGTCGACCTGCTGCACAGCGACCTGTTCTATCGCCTCGCGCCGGTCGCGCACTGGCAGTTCGAGTACCCCGCCACCGGGGAAAGCCTCGCGCTCTTCGGCGGCGCGGCGGCCGCGATGGCCCTGCTCAGCCGCGCCGGGCGCCCCGGGCCGCCCGCGGCGCGGCGTATACTGCGCCCCGAGGATCACCATCTATGACACGCCTGTTTGCCGTCGTCCTGCTGTCCGCTCTCACCATTGGCCCGGTCACGCTGTCCGCCCAGTCCAAAGCCGGCCTGACCGCCGAGACGCGCAAGAAGCTGCTCGACGCGGTTGACCGCGCGGCGGCTTATGTGGTCGCCCAGCAGAAGCCGACCGGTGTCTTCGAGAACCACCTCGGGATCACCGCCGTGGCGGCGAACGCGCTGTTGAAGCTGCCGAAGGCGGCGCGCATGAAGGCGCAGGCCTCCGCGTTCAAGGCGCTCGACTTCCTCGCCACGCAGGCCAAGCCCGACGGCGGCATCTACGAGAAGGCGATCCCGCACTACATGACCGCGGTGTCGGTTTCCGCGTTCGTCGCCGGCGGCCGGGCGCAGGACAAGCCGCTCATCAACAAGGGCCGGCAGTATCTGACGGAACACGTGCTGGACGAGGGCGAGGGCATCAAGCCGGAGGACAAGTTCTACGGCGGCGTCGGCTACGGCGGCCTGAGCGACGGCGGTCTCGCCGACATCATCAGCCTCGAGTACAGCCTGCAGGCGCTGAAGGACTCCGGCCTCGCGGCGAACGACCCCGCGTGGGACAAGGCGCTGAAGTTCCTGCAGCGGACGCAGAACGCGAGCGAGACCAACGACCAGTCGTGGTCGGGCAACGACGGCGGGTTCATCTACTACCCCGGCTTCAGCCAGGCCGGCCAGACGCTCTCCTACGGCGCCGGCACCTACGCGGGGATGATGAGCTACTCGTGGGCAAATCTGAAGAAGTCGGACCCGCGCGTGCAGAACGTCTTCAAGTGGGTCCGGGACAACTACACGCTCGAGGAGAACCCGGGCCTCGGCCAGAAGACGCTGTACTACTACTACATGATGTTCGCGCGCGGACTGAACGCCTACGACCAGGACGTCGTCATCGACGCGAAGGGCCAGCGCCACAACTGGCGCGAAGAGCTGGGCCGAAAGCTCCTCTCGCTGCAGAACGCGGAGGGCTACTGGGTGAACACGCACCCGGCCGAACTCCAGACGAACAAGGTGCTCGTCACCGCGTTCACGCTGCAGGCCATCGAGGCGCTGCTGAAGTAGGCGCGTGACGAACCGGGCGCGCAGGTCCCGGGTTCCGGCACCCGGCGCCCGGTGGGCCGTCATAACGGCGTGGCTGGCCTGTGCCGCCGTCCCCGCGGTGGCGACTCCCACACTGACGGCCGAGGCCGGTCTCGGCGGCCGCGCCCGGGCCGGGCGCTGGATGCCGGTCACGGTCGTCGTCGACGCGGCTACGTCCACCAGCGGTGAACTGACGGTGGCGTGGGGCGGCGCCGTCGCGCGGCGCGCGCTCGACCTTCCCGCCGGAACACGGCGCTCCGTCACGCTGATGCTCCGCACCGGCGACCCGCGCGGGCGCGTCGCCATCACATTCGCCGACGGCAGCGGCCGCACGGAGACGTCGGTGCCCGTCGTCATCGACCCGGACGACACGGCACTCGTCGCCTGCATCGACGCCGGCACCGGATCGCCCTGCACGGTCTCCATCGCCGCCGCGCGGGCGCCGCGGGACTGGCGGGCGTGGGACGCCGCCGACGAGATTCACCGGCCGGCGGCCGCCGTCCTCGACGACGCACAGCGGCAGGCCGTCGCCCGATGGGCCGGACGCCATCAGGGCGACGCGCACTTCGGCGCGCCGATCGATCCCGACGCGCTGGCCCCGTCGCCCCCCGCGCGCCGCGTCGCGCCGTGGCTGCTGCTGGCGCTTGTGCTCCCGCTGGCGGCCCCGGCGGCGGTGCGCCGCCGGCCGCGATGGCGGGCGCCGATCCAGGCCGCCGCGATCGGCGTGGCCACACTGGGTGCGCTGGGTGCCGGGCGGGCCGGCCCGCCGGCCACGCTCCGCCACGTCACCGTCGTCCACGCCTTTGCCGGGACGGACGCCACGATCGCGGAGGCGCGCCTCGCGCTCGACGTCTCACGCGACGGCCGCCTCCGCGCCACGCTCGAATCCCCGGACGGCTGGCTCGAGGCGCCCGGGCCGGGCCGGGCGCCGCAGGCACTCGACGCCGGCGGCCTTCCCTTCGTCGACCTGAACGGCCGGCTCGGCGCGTCGTACCGGCTCGACGCGGAGTATCCGGGACCGCCGTCGCCGGTCCGTGTCACGAACACCGCCGATCGCCTGGTGATCGAGAACGCGAGCGCGGTGCCGCTGTATGCCTGCACGTTTCCCGACGGCGTGGATGCCCGCGGCGTCACCACCGTGGACGCCGCCGGCACGCTGACGCTTGCCGGCACGGCAGGCCCGGACGCGATCGTCCGGTGCCGCTGGAACACGGCCGGTCCGCCGCTGGCCGGCGTGGCGCCGGTGGAGAACACCTCGATGCTCGTCGTCCATCCCGCCACGGTGCTGCCGTGATCGAGCTTCGTGAACTGCAGTGGGGCCACGCCGGCGACGCCGGGGCGCGCCTCACGGCGACCCTCGCGAAGGGCGCGTGCGCCGTGCTCGAGGCACCCGAACGGGACGCGCGGACGGTGCTCGCCGTCATCAGCGGACGGATGGCACCCATCAGCGGGCGCGTCGTGCTGGACGGCCACGACCTGACACACGACCCGCTGGCGCGCCGGCGCCTCGTCTTCTGCGCGCACGACCTTCCGCATCTTCCCGTCCGCGTCGGTGAGTACCTCGCGCTCGCCGCCGCCGGCCGCACGGGCCTCGGCGGCGCGCCGGCCGCGGCGCTTCGCGCCTCCGGCTATGACGCCGCGGCCGACGCGGCCGGGCTCGACGCCGCCGCCCGGCAGACGCTCGACCTCGCGGCCGCGCTGGCGTCGGGGGCACCGATCCTGCTGGCCCATGCGCCGTTCGCGAGCGGCACGGCCGACGACCACGCGCGGCGGCGAGCGCTCCTGGCCGAAGCGCGGCACGAGGGCCGCACCGTGATCGTCACCGGCATCTCGCGCCGTGACGCGCTGGTGGACACGGTGCTCGAAGCGGGACGCTGATGCGATCGCTGCTGCGCCTCGCGCTCGACACGGCATTCGCCCCGCGGGCGCTCCTCCTCGCGCCGGCCGTCCCGGCGGGCGTGGTCGCGCTGTTCGTGCTGACCTGGGGCGACGGCACGGGCGCCACGGCGTGGCCGGCGTGGACGTTCTACGATCAGGCCCGTCTGGTCGAAATCCTCGCGCTGCTGTGGGCACTGCCGTGGATGGCCGGGCGCGCGCTCCCGCCTCGCGCCCGCGCGGACGAGATCCGGCTCTCCGCGCTGACCGGGGCGGCGCCGTCGCGGCTGCTGCTCGCGCGTGGTGGCGCGGCGCTGCTGGCCACCACGGTCACGGTGCTCTTTCCGGTGCCCATCGCGATCCTCGCGCAGCGGATGTCGGGCGGGTCACTCGCCCGCGTGGCCGCCGATGACGCCGTCCTGCTCGGCCTCGCGTGCCTGGCCTCGGTCGCCGCGCTGTGGATCGAGCGGCGCGTCGCGTCACCGGCCGCGGCGTGGGCGCTCGGGGTCGCCGTGCTGGCCGCACTGGCCGGCGGGCTGCACGGCGGGCTCGACTCACCGGCGGCGACGGCGCTGGCCGCCCTGGCGCTGGCGGCAACCGGCCTGCTGGCGCTGCTGCGCGTCGCCGACCGGGAGGTCGCGCTGGAAGGGGGAGAGCCGGCGTGAGCGAAGACGTGCGCGGCGCGGATCTCCGCCGCCCGCTCGAGGGGTTGCGCACCCGCGCCGGGCTGACCGGCGTGGCCGCCACCACGCTGCCCGTCGGCCTGCTGACGTGGGGTCTCGTCGATCTGCTGCGCGTCTTCGCGCTGGACGGCGCGTGGGCGCGCGCGGCGCTGACGCTGCCGGCGACCGGGCTCGTGGCGGCCGCCGCCGCGCTTGTCGCCTGGACCCGGCGTCCGGCACTCACCGAGGTCGCGCGCACGGCCGATCGGCGGCTCGGGCTCCAGGCGTCGGTCGTCACCGCCTGGCAGTTTCGCGGCGAGTCCGACGCGTTCACGCGGCGCACGCACGCCCGCGCGGTCGACGGACTGCGGGGCGCGCCACCGGACGCGGTCTATCCGTGGCGCCTCTCCCGCGCCGGACGCGCGTGCCTGTCGCTCGGCGTGGCCGCCGCGCTCGGTGCGGTGCTCGTCCCTCACGCCGGCACGCCCGTTGCCCCGGAGGGCGCGCCCGCCGGCACCGCCGGCCGCGTCACGGTTCCCGCGCAACGCGACGCCGCGACCGCGCGGCCGGCGGCCGCAGCCACACCATCCTCTTCGACCGCCGCGGCACCGCCGGTGGATCCGCCACGCCCGCCCGCCACGGCCGGTCCGGTACGCCCGCCGGAGCGTGCCACCAGCGCGCCCCCGCGCCCGGCACCGCCAGCGGCAGGCGCACGCGTCGGCCGGGATGCCCGGGGTGCGCTGACCACCTCGTCCGAATCGGACACCGGAACCCGTGGCGCGGCCGCGGCCCCCGGCGGGGCGCGCATCGGCGGCGACGGCCCGGGACGGCCCGGGCGCTCCGCCCCCGACGATCGTCCGGCGCCGCCGCTGCCGGCTCAGGTCGCCGCCACACACGCACCGGGCCTCGAGCGTGTTCCAATGGCTCGCCGCGCCTACGTGCGGCGCTATCTGCTTTCCCGCGCGGAGACGCGATGACCCAGACCGCCCCGGACCTCGAGACGCAGGTCGCCACATTCCGCGGGTGCCACACGCACCTCGTCACCGAACTCGGCCGCGTCTACGTCGGCCAGCCGGAGCTCATCGAGTTCGTCATCGCCTGCTTCCTGTGCCAGGGCCACGCGCTGCTCGAAGGCGCGCCGGGGCTCGGCAAGACGCTGCTGATCCGCACGCTCGCCGACGCCGTCACGCTGCGCTACGCGCGGATCCAGTGCACGCCGGATCTGATGCCGGCCGACGTCACCGGCGCGGCGATCCTGACGGAGTCCGCCGGACGGCGGGAGTTCACGTTCCAGCCCGGCCCGCTGTTCGCACACATCGTGCTCGCCGACGAGATCAACCGCGCCACGCCGCGCACGCAGGCCGCGTTCCTCGAGGCGATGCAGGAGGGGCACGTCACCGTGCTCGGCACCACCCATCGTCTCGACACGCCGTTCTCGGTCTTCGCCACGCAGAACCCGATCGACATGGAAGGCACGTATCCGCTGCCCGAGGCGCAGCTCGACCGGTTCTTCTTCAAGCTGACCGTGCGGACGCCCACCATCGACGAGCTCGGCGAGATCATGGCGCGCACGACGGGCGTCGATCAGCCCGCCGCCACGGCGCGCTTCGGCCCGGATGTCCTGCGCGCGATGTCCGGCCTCATCCGCCAGGTCCGGATCGCCGACGACGTCACGCGCCTCGTGCTGCGCATCATCACGGCGACCCACCCGTCGGCGGCCGGCGCGCCGGCCGGCGTCACGCAGTACGTCCGCTACGGCGCCAGCCCGCGCGGGGGGCAGGCGATCATCCTCGGGGCCAAGGCGCTCGCGCTGATGGCCGGCCGGTATCACGTCGCGCCCGAAGACGTGCGGCGCGTGGCGGTGCCGGCGCTCGCGCACCGGCTCATCCTGAACTTCCAGGGCGAGATGGACCGCATCGAGACCGTGGATCTCGTCCGCCAGGTCCTGGACGCCACGGCGGACTGATGCAGGCCGCGGCGAGCCGGGGGCTCCTCTCCGCGGACGACACGCGGCGGCTCGACCGGCTCGCGCTGGCGTCGCCGCACACGGTCGCGGCCGCCGGCGCCCGTCAGTCACGCGCGCGCGGCGCGGGGCTCGAGTTCGAAGACTACCGTCCGTATCACGCGGGCGACGACCCGCGCACGATCGACTGGATGGTCGCGGCGCGCCTGCAGCAGCTCGTCGTTCGCGTGTTCCGCGCGGAGGGTCACCTCCGGCTGCACGTGCTGCTGGACGTCAGCCGGTCGATGGCCGTCGGCGCGCCGGCCAAGCTGCGCACCGCCGCCCGCGCCGCCGCCGCGCTCGCCTACGTCGCCGGCGCACGGCGCGACGCGGCCGGGATCGCCACCTTCGACGACCGGATCCGGACACACCTGGCGCCGGACCACGGGAAGGCGCACCTGATGCGCGTGATCGCGGCCGCGGACGCCGCCCGGACGGTCGGGCGCACCGACGCGAACGCCGCGCTGACGGCCTACGCCGCCGCGATGCGCGGACCGGGCCAGGCGGTCGTCCTGTCCGACTTCCTGGCGCCCGAGCTTCCCGTCGACGGCCTGAAGCACCTTGCGCACCGCGGCCTCGCGCCCGCCGTGATGCAGGTCCTCGCCGAGGAGGATCTCGACCCCGGCATCACGGGGCCCACCGAGATTGCCGACGCCGAGGACCCCGGGCGCGCGCAGCTGACCGACGCGGACGGCGCACGCCGCTACCAGGCGGCGGTGCGCGCGCACGCCGACGCGATGGAGGACGCGTGCCGCCGCCACGGCTGGCCGTATCTCCGCGTCACGACGGCGACGCCGTTTCCGGCGTGGCTCGCCGCGTCGACCCGCGCCGGCCTGCTGACCGTGCACGGATGACCGTGACCGCGTTGCACCTGCTCCACCCGTGGGTGCTGTGGCTGCTGCCGCTCGCCCTGTTGCCGTTCCTGCTCCACCGCCGGTCCGAGGACGCGGCGCGCCGCGTCGTGTCGGCGCTGCACCTCTGGCCGGCGGCGCCCCCGCCGGTCCAGCGCGCGGCCCGCGTGCACCCGTTCGTCGTCACGCGGCGCAGCGGCGTGCTCGCCGCGCTCATCGCCGTGATCCTGATCGCACTGGCCGGACCGGTGTGGCGCGCGCGGACGGCCGACGTCGTCCTGATCGTCGATGCCTCCGCCAGCATGGGCGCGCGGCTCGGTGCGGGCACGCGGCTCGACCGCGGACGGAACGAGGCACTGGCCGCCGTGCAACGGGAAGCCGGCCCGCTCGTCCGCCTCATCGCGGCCGGCGCGCAGCCATCCGATCGCGGACGCTTCGCGGCCGATGACGGCCTGCGCGACGCGTTCGCGGCGATCGCACCCGGCGCCACGTCCGGGCACCTCCGTCAGGCGCTGGCGCTGGCGGCGGCGCTCGAACCGGGCGTGCCCGTCTGGATCGTCTCCGACCACGCGGTCACCGGAGTGGCGCGCAGCATCGTGGCGACGGGCAGCGCCGGCAACGTGGCGATCACGGCGCTCACGGCGGAGGCGGCACCCGGCGGCGGCGTCGACGTCACAGCCCGGATCGAGAACTCGGCCGCCACGCCCGCCCGCGGCACGCTCGCGATCCTCGCGTCCGGCCGGGCGATCGCCGAGAGCCCGGTCGTGCTCGACGCCGGCTCCGCGATCACGTGGCGCCAGCCGCTCGCCATCGCGACGGCAGCGGTCGACGCGCGGCTGACGCCGGACACGCCCGATGCCCTCGCCGTCGACAACACGCGGTCGGCCGTCGTCACACCGGCCGTCAGCGCGCGCGTCCGCATCGACGATGCCGCGGACACCGCCGTCGCGCAGGCCGTCGCCGCGAATCCGGCGTTCGCCGTGACGCCGGGCGCGGAGGCGGACGTCGAGATCTGCCGTCGCTGCCCGGACGCCACGTCCGCGGGCGTGCTGCAGCTCGCCGGCCCGGCGGCACGGAACGCCGTCCGCGCCAGCGTCGCGCTCGCGGGACCGGCGCACCCGGTCACCGCGGGCCTCTCGGGGCTCGAGGCCACGGCCGCGGTGGCGGGGCCGGCCTCGACCACGACCGGCATCGTGCTGGTGCGGGCCGGCGGCGCGCCCGTCGTTACCGTTGACGAGCATCCGCGCGGACGGACCGTGATCCTGCACGCGGCCGACGACCCGGCGTTCACGGGGACGGCGTTCTTCGCCGTGCTGGTGGCCAACGCGATTGAGTGGCTCGCCGGGGGAGACAACCCGCGGACGCTGGATGCGGGTGAACCGCTGCACTGGTGGACCGGCGGCGCGGCCGCGGCAACGCTCCTCGGGCCGGACGGCCGCGAGCGGCCGACGCGGCTCGAGGGCGGCCGTTTGTCGTCAGCCGACATCGCGAGCCCGGGGATCTACCTCGTGCAGACGCCCGGCCGCAGCACACCGCTGGCGGTCACGACGCCGGCCGCCGAATCCACGCTCGACGCGCCCGCGGACGCCCTCCCGCCCGTCTCCGGCACACCGGGCGCGCCCCCGGTACGGCCCCTGGCACCGTGGCTGCTCGCAGCGGCGCTCGCGCTCGTCCTGGTCGAGTGGCGGGCATGGCCGCGGATCGACGGCGCGCTGCCCCCGCGCGCGCTCTGTGCCGCCGCACTGGCTGCCGCGGCCGCCGGTCTTCAGCTCCCGGCCGGCCGGCAGGCGCTCAGCGTGGTGTTCGCCGTCGACCGGTCCGACAGCATCGCACCGCGCGATCAGGTGGCGGCGATGGCCGCCGCGGCACGGGCCAGCCGTGACGCCACGGACGGCGACGCCTCCGGCCTCGTCACGTTCGCCGGACGCCCGATCGTGCGGCGCGCGCCGACGACCACGCCGCTGACGGCGGACGCCGGCCTCGACGCCGGCACCGCCCTGGCCAGCGGCGACACCGCCATCGCGGACGCGATCCGGGCGGCGTTGCCGCTGGTGCCGCACGACGGCAGCGGACGGATCGTGCTGGCGACCGACGGCTGGGAAACCGATGGACGCGCCACCGACGCGGCGGCCGAGGCCGCCGTCGCACAGGTCCCGATCGACGTGCTGCCGCTGACGGCCCGGTCGTCGCTGCCGTTCGTGCGCGCGGTGTACGCACCCGGGGAGGTCCGCGCCGGCGAGCCGTTCTCCGTGCGTGTGTCGGTCGGCGGCCCCACCGGCCGTACCGCGGCGGTCACGCTCGACGGCGGGGACGAGCCCGTGACCGCCGCGGTGCCGATCGGCCCGGATGGCACGGGCACGGCCCAGGTCACCGTTCGCCGCCGGTCCGCCGGCCTCGCCGTGCTCCGCGCGCGCACCGGAGACGAGCCGGACCCGTCGGCGCCCGCCGCCGCGGTCACCGTGCTCGGCCCACCCCGGCTCCTGCATCTCACGCCGGCGGAGGACGCCGGCCGCCGCGTCCCGCTGCCGCTCACCGGCTACCGCATCGACCGGGTCGGCGCCGCACTCGCGCCCGTCGCCGCTGCCGCGCTCGCGCCCTACCAGCTCGTGGTGCTCGACGGCGTCGCCGGCGGCGCGCTCCCCGCCGCGGCCGCCACCGCGCTGGCGGACTGGGTCGGCGACGGCGGCGGACTCGTCGTGCTCGGCAGCCCGGACAGCCTGCCGCCCGGCGGCTACGCGCAGCGGGCCGTTGACGCGCTGCTGCCGGCGGACCTGCGCGTCGCGCCGTCGTCACGGACACCCGCGGTCGCGACCGTGGTCGCGATCGACACGTCGGGCAGCATGGCCGACACGGTCGGCGGCCTGCAGAAGATCGAAGCCGCGCGCGACGCCGTCAGGCGCGTCAGCCGCGCGCTCGCCCCCGGGGATCCGTTCGGCGTCGTCGCGTTCGACGTCCGCGCCCGCGCGGTCGCCGAGCCGGGTCGCGCCGCGCCGGGTCCCGCGCTGGAAGCCGCGCTGGCCGCGCTGACGCCGGGCGGCGCGACCCGGCTCGCCCCGGCCGTGGAGATGGCGGCCACGTGGTTTGGCGACGGCGCGACGCGCCGGCATCTGCTGGTCGTCTCCGACGGCCGCACCAGCGCCGACGACCTCGCGCGCGCCGGCGCGCTGGCGGCCGCCGGCGGCTTGACGCTCTCCGTCATCGCCATCGGCGCGGACGCCGACCGCGCGGGACTCACCGCGCTCGCGTCCCGTGCGGGCGGACGCGTGTACTTCCCGGCCACGCTCGCGGAGCTGCCGCGGCTGGCGGCCGCGGACGTCGTCGCGTCACGCGGCGGGGCAACCGTCACGACTCCCGTGGCGCTCCGCGCGGCGGGGTCGCATCCCGTGCTGGACGGACTCGCGCTCGACCGGCTCCCGGAGATCGGCGGGTACGTCGTGACGGCGCCCCGCGCGGGCGCGGAGGCGATCCTCGACTCCGCGCTGAGCGATCCCGTACTGATCGCGGGCCGGGCGGGCCTCGGCCGGGTCGTGCTCGTCACGACGGACCTCTCCAGCACGTGGACCGCCGGGCTGCGCGCCTGGCCGGGCTACCCGGCGCTGATGGCGCAGACGCTGGGCTGGGCCAGCCGGCGTGACAGCGGCGCGGGCGTCGACGCCGCACTGGAGGAAACGCCCACCGGCACGACGCTCCGCGTGTGGTTCGAGCAGGGGCTTCCCGACGGCTCAGGGGGTCCCGCGCCGGCCGCGCGCGTGCGCACGCCGGACGATCGCCTCATCGACCTGCGGCTGCAACCCGCCGGTGCGCGGCTCTTCACGGCGGACCTGCCCGTCGATGCGCCGGGACTCTACCGCGTCGACGTCACGGCCGGTGACGACGTCCGCCTGACGCGCGGCCTCGTCCGTCACGCGGATCGCGAACGCGCCGCGGCCGGCACCAACGAGGTGCTGCTGGACGAACTCGCCCGGATGACCGGCGGCCGGACGCTGACGGCCGGCGGCAACCCGTTCGACGTACCGCGGCCGCTGGCGTTCGTGCCCGTCCATCCCGTGCCCGAGCTGCTCGCGCTGGCCGCCGTCATCGCGCTCGCCTCGGGCCGGCGCCTGGCGCGTCGCCCGGCGCGCCCGTCCGCCACCGGAGCGGCGGCGTGAAGCGGGCGCTGCTTCTGGTCCTCGGCGTCGTCGCGGTCATCGCCGGCAGCAAGTTCCTGATCGAGAACGTGCTCGGCCTGTCGCTCGAAGGCTGGCTGCGCGCGGAAATGGCGCACGCCGGCGCCGGCGCCGCGATCGCCGTCATCGGGCTGCTGGCCGTCGACATCGTGCTGCCGGTGCCGTCGAGCCTCGTCATGGTGCTGAGCGGCGCGGCGTTCGGCACCACCGGCGGCACGGCGGTCGCGCTCGTCGGCTCGATCGGCGGCGAGTGGCTCGGGTTCGAGCTGGCCCGACGCTTCGGCCGCCGCGCGACGTCGCGGCTCATGGCCGACGCGGACCTCGACGAGCTGGACGGCCTCTTCCGCTCGCACGGCGCGCTGGCCGTCATGCTGACGCGGGCGCTGCCCGTCTTCATGGAGACGATGAGCCTTGTCGCCGGCCTGTCGGCGATGCCGCGACGCACGTTCCTCTGGGCATCGCTGGCCGGCACGGCGCCGGTCGCCCTCGCCTACGCGTACGCCGGCGCAGTCGCGCGCGAATCCGGGAACCTGCTGCCGGCCGCGATCTTCCTCGTCGCCATCACCGGGCTGGGGTGGGTCGTCTACCGCGCGCGCGTGCGGCGCTGATACGGCGCGCCACGCGGCTCAGGCCTCCGGCATCTTCTTGCGGAGCGTCGTCCGGTTGAGGCCGAGCAGCGACGACGCCTTGAGCTGGTTGCCGTTGGTGATGGCCAGCGCCTCGTCGACCAGCGTCGTCTCCACCAGCGTCGTGATCGCGTGGTAGGCCGACGCCGCGGAGCCCTTCACGAGCCGGTCGTGCAGGGCCTGCCGCACCGCCCTGGCGAGCGACGGCTCGGCGTCCGGCGTCGCGGAGAACGCGGGCCGGTCCAGGCTGTCGCCCAGGTCCGCCAGCGTGATGGCCTGCCCGCGCGCCACGATGCAGGCGCGGCGGATCACGCGCTCCAGCTCGCCGACGTTGCCGGGCCACGCGTGCTGCTGCAGCCGGCGGCTCGTCGCGTCATCCACGCCCCTGAACGTGCGGCCCATCTCGGCGTTCGCACGGGTGATGAAGTGCTGCACCAGTTCGGGGATGTCCTCCCGCCGGTCGCGCAGCGGCGGCAGGTCGAGCGTGATGACCGAGATCGCCTCCATCAGGTCCCGGCTCAGGCGTCCGTCCCGAACCGCCGCGGCCGTGTCCTCGGCGGTCGACACCAGCAGCCGCGGGCGCTTCGTCGCGCCCGACGACTGCGCGTCGCGGATCGCGGCCGTCACGCGCGCCTGCAGCGCGGGCGTCAGGGACTCCACGCCCGCGAGGTGCAGCGTGCCGATCGCCGGATCCGCGAGCATCGGCGTGAGCTCCGCGTCCGACGTCGCGCCGCACGGCACGTGGACGATCGGCAGCGCCCGGCGGCCGCTGTTGGCGTGGATGGTGGCCGCCACCAGGTGCCGGCCCGTGCCCGGCTCGCCGGTGATCAGCGCAACCACGTCGTTGGTCGCCAGGCGGCCGATGAGCTTGTAGATCGCCAGCATCGCGGGCGAGGCGCCTGTCAGCACGGGCGCGGGCACCGCCGTCGCCGCCTCGTCGCCGTCCGCGAGCTTCGGCTCCGCGGTCACGCGGCTGATGACGTCGCGAAGACTGTCGAGGTCGAGCGGCTTCGTCAGGTAGTCGAACGCGCCGCGCCGGATGGCGTCGATGGACGTCTGGCTCGTGCCGTGCGCCGTCATGATGACGACGGGCAGTTCCGGGTCACGGTCGCGCATCTGCTGCAGCGCCGTCAGGCCGTCCACGCCCGGCATGCGGATGTCCATCACGACCAGATCCGGCCGGCGGGCCGCGATCGCCGCCAGGCCGTCGGCCGCGGAGCTCGCCAGGCGGAACCGGTGCCCCTCGTAGGTCAGGAAGTGTTCGAACGCCGTCGCAATCGACCGGTCGTCGTCCACCACCAGGATGTCAGCCATCGGTGCTCTCTCCGGCTGCCAGCGGCAGCGTGATCGTCACCCGCGTGCCACGCGGGGCCGCGGGTTCGAGGGTGATGGATCCCCCGTGCTGCTCGACGACCGACTTCGCGTTGACCAGCCCGAGGCCGACGCCGTCCGGCTTGGTCGTGAAGAACGGGTCGAACACGCGCGCCAGCACATCGGCGGGAACGCCCTCACCATCGTCGACGATCGAGAGTACGGCGGCGCCGGGCCGCGCCTCTGTACAAACCGTGACCACCCCGCCGCTCGTCACCGCGTCCGCCGCGTTGGTGACCACGTTGAGAATCGCCTGCTGGAGCCGGTCCTCGTCGATGGGCACCGGCGGCAGCGACGCGTCGAGGTGCACCTCCTGCCGGATACGGCGCCAGGCGAGCCGGTCCGCCACCTGCGCGAGGCACCGCGTGACCAGCGCGTTCAGATCGCCCGGGGCGCGCCGCACCTCGCCGGGCCGCGCGACCTCGAGCAGGTCCCGGACCACGGACTCCACCTGCCGCACGTCGCTCGCCACGGCCGCCAGGCTGGCCATCGTCTTCTCGTCGCCCGCGGACTTCAGGCGCTGCTGCAGCAGCTGCGTCTGCATCTTGATGGACGAAAGCGGGTTGCGGATGTCGTGCGCGACACGGGCCGCGAAGAGCCCGGCCAGCGCGAGCTTCTCGTGCCGCACGATCGCCCGTCGCGACTCCGCCAGCCGGTTCAGCATGCCGTTGAACGCGCGGCCGAGCCGGCCCACCTCGTCGGGTCCCTCCGCCGCGCGGTCCGTGCTGGCGTCGTCGCCCGCGGACTGCGTGACCGCCACGAGCCGTTCGATCGGCAACGTCACGCGCCGGCCGACGAACTGACTGACGACGAGGAGCAGCACCAGACCGACCACGCTGCTGAGCACCACCGTCCGGACCGTGCCCCGGCTGGCCGCGGCGAGCTCCGTGCCCCGATCGACCACCGCCACGAGCAGATCCGGCCGCACGTACACCACGTCGACGGCGGCGTAGCACCTGGCGTCGCCGCACGGCACGGCGTGGATGACCGGCCGGCCGGCCTCCTGCCGGCCCGCGCCGGCGCCCATCAGCGCCGCCGACACTTCGGTCGCGCGCGCCGCGTCCATCGTCGTCGCGAGCACGGCGCCCTGGCGGTCCATCGTCAGCACGTCGGCGTCGGCGATCGCCCGGACGCTGCCGATCACGGTCGGGGTCAGCGCGAAGCCGCTCTGGGCGAGCAGCGAGGCGCCGCTGACGATCTGGCTCTCGACGCGCTCGCGGAGCGCCTCCTCGATCGCCTGCCGCGTCAGCAGCGCCGAGACGGCCACCGCCGCCAGCGCCGCCACGGCAAACGGCAGGACGATCCGATAGTGGAGGCGAAGCCGGAGGCGGCCGGGCTCAGAAGCCGACGATACGGCTGGCGTAGGCGTCGTGGACGGCCCGGCTGGTGAGGACAAACTCACGCATCACTCCAGAGAGTGCCGGCGCGTCCACCACCCGCTGATGCTTGCGGACGATCGCGGCCAGCCCGTCCCCAAGATACTTCGCCTCCCCCTCGTAGAGGTGCGCGGCGTGCTGCAGGCCCGCCCGCGTGCGTTCGAAGCTGAGGCTCATGTGCTCGAGCGTCGGCGCGCGGTCGAAGTTCAGCGCCGCGTAGCCGGCCAGGTCGTCGAGGAGCGCGGCCAGCGGGTCGCCATCCGGCACCTGGGCGCGCGCGGCGGCCAGCCTGGCGGCCGCGCCGGCCTGCAGCGTGACGGCTTCGGCCACATGGGCGAGCCCCACGCGCCGGTAGTCCGGCACGAGCGGCGTCGCGCGGAGGAACAGCTCGTTGTGGAAGTCCCACGTGTAGTTGCGGGCGAGCAGGTCGTAGCCGGCGAGCAGCCGCTCGAACGCCCGCACGGAGGCCGTCAGCGCGTCGCGCACGGCGTCAGGCGAGGCCAGCGGCCCGGGGTCACCGGCGGGCACCGCCACGCGGTCCAGCCGGTAGTTCTTGTCCTGCTGGGCCGGGTCCATGAAGAAGCTCGGGCTGCCCTGATAGGCGCCCGGCGCGTTGCGATAGATGACGAACGTGCCGGCCGAGACGGCCGCCCCGACCAGCAGCACGCCGAGGGCGAACCGCTCCGCGCGGGCGTGCTCGCGCGCCACGTCGCGCACGTCCGGCTCGGGCTGGCAGGCCCACACGAGCGCCCCGACGACCACCGCCACGAGCGAGTAGATCAGCAGCGCGCCGACATACATCTGCGCCAGCGGAATCTCGAGCGTGAACAGCACCGCGGCCAGCAGCGCCGTCCCCTGGCGCCGGCGGCCCGACGCCAGCGCATGCAGGCCCGGCACGAACCGGAGCGCGGCCGGCAGGTCCCGCGCGGCCCGTCCGTCCGGAGCCACGAGGGCGCGCGCGGCAATCACGAACACGGCCACCGGCGCGGCGAAGATCGCCACCAGCAGCACGTTGGTGACCGTCCGCATGACCTCGATCGACAGGTTGTCGATGATCTGATCGCCCTGCGTGACGATCGGATACAGCAGCCACGGCAGCACGAGCGGCAGCGACGCCGACAGGCGGCCCTGCCGCCAGACGGCCAGGCCGGCCAGCACGATGAAGGCCACGCCGAAGAGGCTGATGAACTCGCCTCGCGTATCGACGAGCCACGCGACGGTGATCGATGTTTCGGCCACCGCGAGGCCGAGGATCAGCAGCGCCATGACCGCCGTCGCGGCCACGAGCCACGCGGGCGCGCCCGCGGGCCGGTCGATCGGCGCGGCGCCGGTCGTGGATGCGGCGGTCGTCATGGGCGCGTGCCGGTCAGGATCGTGTGCGGGTTCGGCTTCGGGAGCGCCCGCGTGGTCACGTCCGTGAATCCGGTCTCACGCATCCAGTCGGCCATCTCCGTCATGGCATGGGCCGACCCGTCCGCGCTTGTCAGCATCATGTTGAGCGCGAAGTGCACGGCGAAGGGCGGCGTCCGCTTCGATGCGTCGTCGAAGAACACGTCGCTGACCATCACGAGTCCACCGGGCTCCAGCGCGTCGAAGGCCTTGCGCAGCAGGAGCCGACAATTCGCGGGCGTCTCCCGGTGCATCATCCCGGAGAGCAGCGCCACGTCGTAGCCGGCGCCGAACGGGGACGTCAGGTAGTCGCCCGGCATCAGCGTGATGCGGTCCGCGACGCCGCTTGCGTCGACCAGTTCCCGCGTCACTTCGAGGACGCCGGGCACGTCGAGCACCGTCGACGAGAGGCCGGGCGTCTGGCGTACGAGCTCCACGGTGTAGGTGCCAGGCCCGCCGCCGACATCGAGCAGCCGCTTCCGGCCCGTGAGGTCGACGAAGTGCTTCAGCACCGACCCGATCCCCCGCGCGCGCTCGTGCATCGCGAGGACGAACGCGCGGGTCACGGCCTTGTCGTCGCCGAGCATCACCTCGGCCGGCATCGGCGGCTTGCCCGTCCGCACGAGCTCGGCGAGCCGGCCCCACGCCGGGTAGAGGTTCTCGACGTACTTGAAGCTGTTGGCGCTGTAAGCCGGCCCGCCGCGCACGAGGAAGGCGGCGGAGACGGGCGCGTTGGCGTACCGATCGCCGTCGACGGTCAGCAGGCCCTGCGACGCGCACGCGTCGAGCAGCATGCGGAACGGCGCCATCTGGACGGGCCCGCCGACCGCGTCGGCAATCTCGGCCGCGGTCCGCGGCCCGTTCGCCAGCGGCGTGAAGACATCCAGCTCCAGCGCGGCGAAGAGCACGGCGGACGAGCGGTAGGCCAGCCCCGTCTGCATCAGCAGCGAGGGGTTCGGCAGCGCGTCGGGGTTCGCGGCGGTATCGGCCATGAGGCGGGTGTCCTAGCTCCAGTAGAGAACGCGGTCCCGATTCGCGCTGAGCGAGAGGAATCCGCCCATCGTGATCCGCGCGTGCGGCCCGACCACGGGGTTGACGCGATGCAGGCAGCGGCCCGACGCGAAGAGGAACAGGTCGCCCGTGCCGGTCGTGAACGCCTGGCCGGGATACCGCGCCTCGACGGCGGGCACGTCCCACGCCCAGCCGTTCGGCAGCTTCGGCGGATTCGGCTCGTCCGGCGTAATCGGATACGCGGTCAGCTCACCGCCCGCGTCCGGCGGCTGCACGGTCACGAAGAAGCTGAGCAGCGTGCTCGTGTCCGACGCGGCCCGCAGCTCGTCATAGAGCGCCAGCGGGAAGTGGTAGTCGTGGTGCAGGCTGATGCCCGTGCCGTCCGGCAGGCGCCGCACCGTGAACGGCTGGAAGCCCTTGCCGTCCTTGCCCGACGGCAGCACGACGGGCCGGCCGCCGGCGAAGCGCGCGAGCATGCCCTCGATGGCCCCGACCGCGTCCCAGTCCGCGCCGAAGATCTTCGCCGTGTTCCGGCGGGTCCACTCCGCCTGGTCGAAGTAGGCGTCCGCGGACGGGCCGGTGGGCGTCGCGTAGGTCGGCGTGGCGGGCACGCCGAGCATGCGGATGTCGTCCGCCGGGTTCTTCTGGTTCGGCCGTGCCCAGCTCAGCTCACCGGTGTCCGTGTCCAGGCGGCGGCCCGCCGGCCCGAGCACGGCCGCGGGCAGCGCCCCGCGCAGCACGATCACGTCCAGCGTGCCGTTGTAGAGGTCCTCGATGCCGTTCGCGTACTGCGCCGCGTCAGCGACCGGGATGTCGATGGCCTTGATCGCCCAGCCTGACTTCGTCTCTGCCATGCGCCTGCGTTGCTCCACTCGGTGATCGGTCCGCCGTCTATGTCAGCCGGACCACGTGCTGCTGCCGCTGCCCGCGCCGCAGCACGAGCAGCTGTCCCGCGATCGCGTCGTCCACCCGCACGCGGGCCGCGACGTCCGCCTGCCGGCGGTTGTTCACATACACGCCGCCCGACTGCACGAGCCGCCGCGCCTCGCCCTTCGACGGTGCGAGTCCGGCCCTGACGAGCAGGTCGACCAGCCCGATGCCGTCGGCCCCGGCTTCGGCCTTCGGCACGTCCGTCGACGGCGCATCGCCGAACACGTCCAGCAGGTCGGCCGCCGGCAGCGTCGCGATGTCCTCGCCGAACAGCACCTCGGACGTCCGCTCGGCACGTTCGAGCTGTGCCTGCCCGTGCACCGTCCGCGTGACCTCACGCGCGAGCATGCGCTGCGCCTCGCGCTTTTCCGGCGCCTCCGCGCTCGCGCGGATGAGCTCCTCGATCGTCGAGTGGTCGAGGAACGTGAAGTATTTCAAGTACCGCGCGGAATCCTTGTCGTCCGTGTTCAGCCAGAACTGATAGAAGCGGAACGGCGACGTGCGATCGGCGGCCAGCCAGACGGTGCCGGCCTCCGTCTTTCCAAACTTCGTGCCCGCCGCCGTCGTCACGAGCGGCGATACGATGCCGTGCGCCTTCACGGACCGCAGGCGGCGGATGAGGTCGATGCCGGCCGTGATGTTGCCCCACTGGTCGCTGCCGCCGACCTGCATCGTGCAGCCGAAGCGGTCGTAGAGCTCGAGGAAGTCGTACGCCTGGAGCAGCAGGTAACTGAACTCCGTGTACGAGATCCCCTCCTCGCCCTCGATCCGGCGCTTCACGGACTCCTTGGCGAGCATGTAGTTCACGGTGAAGTACTTGCCGACGTCGCGCAGGAACGCCATCGCGCTCATCGTGTTGAGCCAGTCGGCGTTGTTCACGAGCCGCGCGGGGTTCCCCTTCACGTCGAAGTCGAGGAACCGCTCGAGCTGCACGCGGATACCGGCGACGTTCGCCTCCACCTGCTCGGGCGTCTGCAGCGTGCGCTCGGCCGTCTTGCCGCTCGGATCGCCGATGAGGCCCGTGCCCCCGCCCACGACGGCGATCGGGCTGTGCCCGGCGCGCTGCAGGCGCGCCAGCGCGAACATCTGCATCAGCGTGCCGACGTGCAGGCTGTTCGCGGTCGGGTCGAACCCGGCGTAGGCGGTGAGCGGCCCGGCC
>JBFXBH010000013.1:0-35434 GCA_050183355.1 Vicinamibacterales bacterium
TCCCCTGGCGGATCGCGGCCTCGATCCCGACGTCGAGCATCGGCAGGTACGACCGCGCGGTGGCGTTCAGGTGCTCGAGGCACTGGGCGACGGACCAGGCGTCCGGCGCCGGCTGCCAGTTGAACTGATCGTCCGACAGCGGCTCCGCCAGCGCGGCGGCGGCGTCCGCGAAGCCCTCGAATTCGACGCGGAAGGCGTCAAGCTCCGGCGGAAGCGCGTGGACGATGGCCACGGGCGTCAGCGCGCCAGGCTGGGCTGGGGCGGCGCGAGCGGCGACGTGGACTCGGCCACCACGCGGTTGCGCCCGCGGCGCTTGGCGTCGAGCAGCCGCTTGTCCGCCGCCGCGACGAGCACGCCCACGGCGGCGCCGTCGCTCGGACACGCGCAGACCCCCGCTGAGCACGTCACGGTGACCGCGACCTGTTCGACGTCAATCGGCGTGCCGCCGATCGCGGCGCACAGTTCCTCGACCTTGGCCACGGCTTCGGCCGGTGGCGTCTCGGGCAGCACCACGGCGAACTCGTCGCCCCCCAGCCGGGCCACGAGGTCCGTGCGCCGCACCTTCTTCCGCAGCCGGTCGGCCGCCTCGAAGATCACCGCGTCGCCGGCGGGATGCCCCATGGTGTCGTTGATCGCCTTGAACCGGTCGAGGTCCAGGATCGCGAGGGCCAGCGGACGGCCGTGCCGCAGCGACCGTTCGAGTTCGAGCGCGAAGCGTTCCTCGAAGTGGGCCTTGTTCAGCAGCCGCGTCAGGCCGTCGAGCACGGAGGAGAGCCGGATCTCCCGCGAGCGGCCCACGATGATGAGCGACAGGACGGTCGCCGCCGCGAGCACGATCAGCTCCTCGAACTGTCCGTCGAGGCGGGTCGTGGGGTAGAACCGGCCGCTGGCGGTGGCCGCGGCTCCGAGGCCCGAGGCGTCCGCCCAGATCATCACGGCCATCCACTGGACGGCCGAGAGCAGCCCGGTGCCGACGACGAGCCGCGGGTCGTACCGGAGCCCGGTGGCGATGATCGCGAAGACATAGAGCGTGAACGTCGCGCGGCTGCCCATCGCGACGTACGCCATGCCGTCCAGGAAGAGCATCACCTGGTAGGCGGTCACGAGGCTGATGTCGATGGCCGACCCCGCGTAGCTCGCCCAGGCGGCGTGGGGTTCGCGCCGGGCCAGCCAGAGCGTCCAGAAGCCGACGCCGACGAACAGCGCGACCAGCGGCAGCGAGAGCGTGGCCTGCAGGGCCGCCGGGTCCTGGTACAGCGTGATCACGGGGCTGATGCCGAGCAGCAGCGCCAGGGCGATCCGGGTCCGGGCGGCGGCCACTTCGCCGTCACGGCCGGCGCTGACGAGCGCGGGCTCGACGGGCGGCCAGAGATGGCGAAGAACGGCGCGACAGAGCCTCGGAATCAACTCCACGGGTGGGTCACCGGCATCAACGGCCCGTTCATGGTACTGCGGTTGCCGCCGGGGGGTCGTCCTTTTCTGCCGGGATCGAGTAGGCTGACCCCACATGCCCGGACGCCTGGTGGTCTGGTTGCGAAGTGGCTCGCGCCCCGAGGGCGGCGAGGCGCCCGACTGGCAAGGCGCGACGACCGAGCATGCCGGGTTGCATGCGCGGAAGGAGCAACGCCGCCGGGCGGGATGCCTCGCCGGCCGAACGCCGAGCTGCTTCGCAATCAGGCCACTGACGACGTGCGTGATCGCGGCGCTCATGCTCGGGGGCGCGGCGGCCGCCGTCCGCGCGCAGTTCGGCTATTACGGCGAGGGCCGCATCGCGGCCCGTTATCCGCCTCCGACCGGCATTCCCACGTCGGGCTTCACGTTCTGCCGGCTGATGTACACGCAGGTCAGAAGCGAGCCGATGGGCATGGGCTGGCGGACGGACTATCCCGGCGCGGAGCGGAATCTGATGATCCGCACGTCCGAGCTGACCCGGACCCGCGTCCATTTCGAGGGCCCGGGGCAGCCCGCGCACTATGTGGTCCGGATCACGGACCCGGCGCTCTTCCAGTGCCCGTTCGCGATGGCCTCCGACGTCGGGACGATCGGGCTCTCCGACGCCGAAGCCGTGGCCCTGCGCGCCTACCTGCTCAAGGGCGGCTTCCTCTGGGTCGATGACTTCTGGGGCGAGGCCGCGTGGGAGCAGTGGGCGCACGAAATCGGCAAGGCCCTGCCGCCGGCGCTCTATCCGATCGTCGACGTGCCGCCGGGCGACCCGCTCTACAAGGCGATGATGGCGGTCGACGACGTGCCGCAGGTCTCGAACATCCAGTTCTGGCGCGGCGTTGCCGGCACCACCACGTCGGAGCGTGGCTTCGAGACGCGGGAGGCGCACCTGCGCGCGATTCGCGACCCCCACGGGCGGATCATGGTGCTGATGTCCCACAACACCGATATCGCGGACTCCTGGGAGCGCGAAGGCGAAGACCCGGAGTACTTCTATCAGTTCTCGCCGCGCGGTTACGCGATCGCGATGGACGTGATTATCACCGTCCTCACCCATTAGTACGAACGATGAACGCGGGCGACGGCGCCCCGCGCAGAACGCGGTGCTCGCGCTCCGCGGGCGCCCGAGGAAGGCCCCCGGCTCGTACACTTCAGTCGCGCTCCGCGCCGCGTTCTGCGCGAGGCGCCGCCGCCCGCATGGGTGCGTTCGCTGCCAACGGTCCGCCGCAGAGCGGTGTGACTACGACTCGATCTGCTCGACGGGTTCCGGCAGCCAGAACGACGCGATGAAGTTGCAGGCGTAGACGAAGAGGCCGATGCCGGCGGCCACGAGCGCCAGCTTCGTCGGCGCGTACGCGCGGTCCGGCGTGACGGCCAGCGTGGCGGCAACATAGGCGAACGACGTGCCGATGAGGCGCCCGCCGATGTTGGCGGCGAACGCTTCGCCGGTGCCTCGCAGGTGCACCGGGTAGACGCGCGGCAGATAGTTGCCCCAGAAGCTCATCTGCCCGGTCGTGAAGAGCCCGGCGAGAAAGGCGGCCGGCCGCATGTAGTCGAGGCTTGTCGTGGCGGCCCACGCGAACGCAATCGGCATGACGATCAGCCCGGGCACCTGGAACAGGCGCACGAGCTTGCGACGGCTCACGATGTAGATCGCGAGTACGGCCATCAGCACGCGGCCGGTGAGCCCGCCCACCTCCTGCAGCGATGTCACGCTGGCCGCCAGCTCCTGCGTGATCCTGGCCGCGACCGGAGGCGTGACGCCGGCAACCGCCTCGCGCACTTCGGGCAGGCCGGGCACGATCTGCGGGATCTGCTGGATGGATCCGAAGGCCGCGCCGTAGACGCACGCGAACATGATCGTGGTGACGATGGTCGTGCGGCGGAGCTCGGGCGCGAAGATCGCCGCGATGCTCGGGCGCCGCAGCGTGCCGGCCGCCTTGCGCGCGGCCCAGATCGGCGACTCGGGCAGGAACGGCCGGATGACGATCAGCGGGAGCGCGGGCAGCACGCCCGACATGACGGTGTAGCGCCACGCCGCGTGCGGGTCGCCGATCGCCAGGCCGAAGGCCGAGATCGCCGGCAGGCTCGCCGCGTTGGCCACGCACCAGCCGTTCACGGTCGCGACGAGGATGCCGCCGAGCGACGAGAAGGCCTGCGTGTAGCCGAGCACCTTCTCCCGCTGCTCGCCGTTGGGGAACAGCTCGGCGAGCCAGGCGACGGCCGCCACGAACTCCACGCACACGCCGACGAACACCACGCAGCGGGCGACGAGCAGCATCTCGACGGAGGTGACGAACCCGGAGGCAAACGCGCCGAACGCGTAGAGCAGGATGCTGTACGTCAGCACGCGCCGGCGCCCGAAGCGGTCGGTCAGGTAGCCGCCGAGCAGGCCGAAGATGCCCCCGGCGAACGCGGGGATGTAGAAGAGCCGGCCGACCCACGCCTGGAACTCGGGCGAGCCGGGCGCCGCGCCGGTCAGCTCGATGAGCGCGGGCCGCATGATGAGCGGCGCCATCAGGATCTCGTAGATGTCGAAGGCGAATCCGATCGCCGCGATGGCGCAGATGGTCCACTCGAGCGGACCGAGCGTCTTCTTCGCGGGCGATGCTGCGGGGGCGTCTGCCATGCGTGGGTTCCTCGGGAAGGCGGCCCATCATACGCCGAGCCGCGCGGTGAGGTCGTGCCGCGGGTGCGTGTGCCATCGCAACCGCTCCGGTTCCGCATGCCGGACAAACGCACCTCCGGCGGACCTGTCGCATCCGGGCGGGAACCCTGTCGACACACCCCAACGCGCCAAGTCCGCGCGTCGGGGACCCCGTTTCGCCCGTTGGGTGATCGTCCAACGGGTCCCACCGTCGACATCCCACCCGGCGCCTGCGGTGCATTTGTCGTAGTGACGGCATGCTCCACAGTCGCGGCTGCGATGGCACACGCACCCGCGGCCCGGCCGTGGGCGCGCCGCCGATCAGCATCCCGGCTGCGCGGCGGGCGGAACGACGGGGGCCGCCGTGGCGCCGTGCGGTCGCAATTGCGGAGCAGGCCGTTACGAGTGCACGAAAACCGGCAGCGCAGGCCAACGACACGCGTGGGGATGGGGGTCCCCACGCCTTGCACGGGACGGTAAGCCGGAGCGCCGGTTTTCCGGCCTGCGCAGCAGCGACCGCATGGCGCTGCGGCGGCCCCCGGCGTTCTCGTGCCGCGGGTCCGTTGTGCGGGGCCTATGCGTTGGCGCTGGCGGGCTTGAGGCCGGCGCGGACGAGGTTGAGGGCGGCGTAGCCGGCGACGAGGACGACGAGCCAGCGGACGTAGTCGAGGGGCAGCGACTTCACGATGAAGGCGGCGATCAGCACGGCGGGCACGCCGCCGATGGCGAGGCCGATGGCGGCGCCGAGGTCGTAGCGCCCGGACCGGAAGAAGCGGATGCTCGCGGCCGGCATCAGGAACGCGCAGGAGCCCATCATGATCGGGAAGGCCGCCGCCGGGTTCATGCCCAGCAGGCTGACGACGACCATGCAGGGCGCGTAGAGGCCGATGCCGAGCGTCATCAGCGCGCCGAGGATGAAGTTGGCGCCGACGCCCAGGGCGAGCCACGCGCCGTCCAGGCGCAGGGCCGTGCCGCCGCCCGGCATGGCGTCGGCCGCGCTGACGGCCATCAGCACCGCGGCACCGAGCAGCGCGAAGCCCATCCCGACCTGAATCTGCCGGCGCGGGAGTCCGGACACGATGCCGGCGCCGAGCCACGAGCCGGCCACCGAGGCGGCAATCATCGCGATGAGGGTGACGATGTCCACCTCGACCAGCGTGATGTAGATGAGCGCCTGGGCGACAGTCGGCAGCGAGTGCCCCACGTTCAGCGTGCCCGGGATGAGCTCGTCCGGCATCCGCGAGCGCAGGCGGTAGAACGTCGTGGTCGTGGCAAACGACCCGATGCCGAGGGTATCGAAGAAGTTCGTCACGAAGCCGACGGCCGTGTCCACCCAGCGTGGGCGCACCCAGGCGGCCGTGTAGAACACGGTCATCGCCAGCAGCGCGGCGAGCAGCAGATCCTTCGGACTCGGCATGCGCCGCATTGTGTCAGTACTGCCCGTGTCACCAGTCTCGCGGCGTCAAGCTGAGACATACCTGTCCGGCTTCGGGCACGGGGATTCGGATAGAATCCGCGCCCGGAGGGATTCGATGAACGTGAAACAGCTTCTGGCTCTCGCGGGTGCGTCCGTCATGGCCGTCTGGGTGACGGCGCCGGCCGGCCTGAGCGCGCAGGGCCCGGCCGCGTTGAGCGGCGAGGTATCGTCGCAGGCCGAGGGCAAGATGGAAGGCGTCGTGGTCAGCGCCCGGCAGGAGGGCGGCATCATGACGGTGTCGGTCACGAGCGACGCGAAGGGGAAGTTCGCCTTCCCGCGCACGCACCTGCCGGCCGGGAACTACAAGCTGACCATCCGCGCGGTCGGCTACGACCTGGTCGACCCCGGCCCGGTGGCCGTCGCGGCCGGCAAGGAAACGAAGAAGAATCTGACGCTCGAGAAGACGAAGAACCTCGCGGCGCAGCTCTCGTCGGCCGAATGGATGATGAGCACGAACGGTACCCAGGAAGAAAAGGACCGCTTCACCTACGTCATCATGAGCTGCAACTATTGCCACACGCTTGGCCGCGTCTTCATGTCGAAGCACGACTCGGCCTCGCTGCTCAAGGCGATGGACCGCATGGTGCGCTACTACGCGGATGGCACGGCGAAGAGCAACGACAACCGCCGCGGTCGTGCGGCGATGGTGCAGGAGCCTGGCCGCGAGGCGATGGAGAAGAATCCGAACTGGGGCGCGTTCCCCGACGTCCCGCGCACGGAGATGGCGGCGTTCGTCGAGAAGAACAACCTGAAGGGCCGCACCGAGTATCCCTATGAACTCAAGACGCTGCCGCGCGTGAAGGGCAAAGGCACGCGCGTGATCGTGACCGAGTGGGATCTGCCGGTCGCCGGCACCGTGACGCACGACAGCGACCTCGACTCGAAGGGTAACCTCTGGTACACGGACGAGAGCGCGCAGCTGCTCGGCCGCTTCAACACGAAGACCTACGAGATCAAGGAGTGGAAGCCGCCCGCCCTGCCCGCCATCCCGAAGGGGCAGATGGAGGGCACGCGCGACGTCATCGTCGACCACAAGGACCGGCCCTGGTTCCCGGTGCGTCAGCCCGGCAACCACGCCGTCATGGCGCGCTTCGACCCGGCGACCGAGAAGCTCGACTTCGTCGAGGGCGTGGGCGGTCAGTTCGTCGCGCTCGGCGGCGACGGGTCCGTGTGGGCCGGCAACACCAAGATCGACCCGGAGGCGATGAAGATCGTGGACCGCTACTCCTACCAGGGTGCGAAGGTGCTGCCGCCCGGTCAGAACGGCGGTTACCACACGCTGGTCGACTCGAAGGGCAATCCGTGGGTCGCGACCTATCGCGGTCCCGGCGGGTTCATCGGGATCGACGGCAAGACGAAGGAAGTGAAGTTCGTCCCGGCTCCCGGCCTCAAGGCACGCCGCGGCCGCATCGACCACAAGGACGACAAGTTCTACTTCGGGGAGTACCTGGCGGACAAGGTCGGCGTGTTCGACATCCCGTCGGGCAAGTATCAGCGCTTCGATGTGCCGAAGTACTCGACGCCGTATGCCGCATCGGTCGCCGACAAGAAGGGCCGGTTCTATGCGCCGAGCAACGGCATGGAGCGCTTCTTCCAGGTGGACCCGAAGACGGGCGAGATCGTGCAGTACCAGATGCCGACCGAGTTCGACTCCAAGAAGCTCTCGGTCGACAACTCCGGTCCCCGTCCGGTGATCTGGATGACCAACAAGCGCACGGCGCGCGTGACGCGCGTTGAGCCGCTCGACTAGCCACACCGGTTTCGCCGGACGTCGTCGTGAACGGACCGGGCCGGGGCGCATGCCCCGGCCCGTGTCGTCTGGGCGAGCGGGAGTAAGATCCGGCCCGAGGAACCCATGACCAGTCTTCGAGTACTGTCGTGCGCCGTCGCGGTGTTCGGTGCGCTCGCGCCGGGGGTGGCGGCCGTCCAGGCGCCCGACGTCCGGATCGCGGAGGCCGCGAAAGCCCGTGACGGCCGCGCGCTGGCCGCGTTGATCAAGCAGCGGGTGCCGGTCAACACCGCGTTGCCGGATGGGTCCACGGCGCTCCACTGGGCGGCGCACTACGACGCCGCCGACCAGGTGGACCTGCTGCTCGGCGCGGGGGCGACGGTCGACGCGACCAACGACTACGGCGTCATGCCGCTCTACCTCGCCGCGACCAACGGCAGCGCCGCCGTCATCGAGCGGCTGCTGAAGGCGGGCGCCTCGCCGAACGCCGCGCTGCCCACGGGCGAGACCGTGCTGATGGCCGCGGCGCGGACCGGCCGGCCGGCCGCACTGGCGGCGCTGCTGGCGAAGGGCGCCGAACCGAACGGACGGCAGGCGTCGAAGGGGCAGACCGCACTGATGTGGGCGGCGGCCGAGGGGCACCTGGAGGCGGCCCGCCTGCTGGTCGAGAAGGGGGCCGACGTCTCCGCGCGCGCCGCGTCGGGCTTCACGCCGCTGATGTTCGCGGCCCGTGAGCCGTCGCTCGACCTGGTGCGGATGCTGGTGGAGCGCGGCGCCGACGTCAACGCGTCGGCCGGGGACGGCAGCACGCCGCTGCTCGTGGCGACCGTGCGCGGCCACGTCGACATCGCGAAGTTCCTGCTCGACAAGGGCGCGAAGCCGGACGGCGATGCGGCCAAGGCGGGCTACACACCGCTCCATTGGGCGGCAGGCACCTTCGAGAGCATCATCACCTACGACTACCCGGAGGCGCCCGGTGAGTGGAAGGCGGCCGCGGGCATCCCGTCGCGGGACGGCAAGCTCGAGATGATCCGGCTGCTGGTGGCGCGTGGCGCCGACCTCGAGGCGCCGCTGACGAAGAACCCGCCGCGGTACGGGTACTACCTCTACGGCATCGGCCGTGGCGACATCATGATCGGCGGGACGCCGTTCTACCTCGCGACGATCGCGGTTGATCTGGAGGTGATGAAGCTGCTGCTCTCGCTCGGTGCGAAGTCCGATGTCCGGACGAAGAGCGGATGCACGCCGCTGATGGCGGCCGCGGGACTCGGGTATCAGGACCAGGAGAGCCGCATCCCCCAGTCGGCCTATGTCGAGGCGACGACGTTCGTGCTCGGCCTCCCCGGTGTCGACATCAACGCCGCCAACAACGACAGGTTCACGCCGATGCACGCAGCGGCCTGGGCCGGCTTCGAGCAGGTCATCCAGCTGCTCGCCGACCGCGGCGCGGCCATCAGCCCGAAGAACCGCCGGGATGAGACGCCGCTCGATATCACCGAGGGCTACCACTTTTCGTTCTTCTTCGACCGCCCCGCGGCCGCGGCCGTGCTCCGGAAGCTCGGCGCGGTCGGTGGCGTGGAGCGCGGCGGGTTCCTGGCCGGCCAGACGAAGAAGGAGCGGGAGGAGCAGGAGAAGTCGAAGCCGGGTGTGAAGGCGCCAGCGAAGGAACCCGGCCGGTGACCACGCTGCCGCGCCGCGCGCTGCCCCGCCGGACGTGGCTGCGCGGCGGCGCCGTGTGCGTCGGGCTCCCGCTGCTCGACGCGATGGGGGTCGGCACCCGCGCGTCGGCGGCGGCCGCGACCCCGTCCCGCTTCGTCACGCTCTACGCGCCGAACGGCATGGTGATGCCCGCCTGGACGCCGGCCGACACCGGCGCGATCGGCGCCCTGCAGCCGACGCTCGCACCGCTGGCGCCGTTTCGCGATCGCCTCCGCGTCGAGTCGGGCCTGAGCACGCTCGGACTGCCGGCCGTGCCGGCGTATCACGCCGGGGCGGCGACGAAGTTCCTGACGGCCGCGAGCCCCTCGCCGACGCGGGGGTCGGCGCTCCGGGCCGGCATGTCGGTGGATCAGGTGGCGGCGCGTGGGATCGGCGGCGACACGCGTCTGCGGTCGCTGGAGATCTGTCTCGAGGACGCACCGCTGACCGGCGCGTGCGACGTCCAGTACAGCTGCGCGTATCAGAACACCGTCTCGTGGGCGTCGGGTGACACGCCGCTGCCGATGGAGTCCCGGCCGCGCGTGGTGTTCGAGCGGCTGTTCGGCGACGCCGATGCGTCCCCGGCCGACCGGGCGAAGGCGGCGAGGGAGGACCGGAGCCTGCTGGATTCGCTGCTCGAAGGTCTCGGCCGCCTGCGCACGCAGGTCAGTGCCGCCGACCGCGCGCGCCTCGACCGCTACGCCCAGGCGATTCGCGAGACGGAAGCGCGCATCCAGGCCTCGGAGCGGCGCGCCGCGGTGGAGATGCCCGACCCCGGTGCCGTTCTGGAACCGGCGGGCGGGTTCGCCGAGCGGTACACGCTCATGCTCGACCTGCTGGCATTGGCGCTGCACGCCGACCTGACGCGCGTGGGCACCGTGATGCTGGGCGTCGAGGCGAGCACGCGCGTCTATCCGGAGGCCGGCGCGTCCGAGGGACATCACCAGCTCTCGCACCATCAGTTCGAGCCCGCCCGGCTGGAGCGGCTGGCTGCCGTCAACCGGCTGCACGTGGGCGTGCTCGCCTACCTGCTGGCCCGCCTGCGGGACCTCGAGGACGGCGACGCGACGCTGCTCGATCGCACGCTCGTGCTCTATGGCGCCGGCATGAGTGACAGCGACCGTCACCGGCACGATAATCTGCCCGTGCTCGTGGCGGGGCCGCGCGCGCGGACGGGTGGCGTCCACCGGCGGCACGCCAACGGCACGCCGCTGGCCAACCTGCATCTGTCCCTGCTCGACGCGCTGGGTGTGCGCGTCGAAGCGTTCGGCAACAGCACCGGGAGACTGTCGTGATGACGCGTCGATGGCTTGTACTCGGGGGGCTCGTCCTGTCGGGCGGGATCGCGGTGGCCGGTGCCGACCGGCCGCAGTGGGCGCAGTTCCGGCCGTCCGCCGGCGTCATCGCCGATGACCCGGCGCTGCCCGATGAGTGGGGGCCGGACAAGAACATCGCGTGGAGGACGCCGGTGCCCGGGCGCGGCTGGAGCTCGCCGATCGTCTGGGACGACCACGTCTTCGTGACGACGGTCCTCAGCGACGAGCCGGCGCCGCGGCCCGGCCTCGACATCATCGAGGACGGCAAGGGCGCCAGCTACAAGGAGGGCATGCGCGCGCCCATCCTGAAGAAGCCGCACCGGTGGGTGCTCTACGACCTCGACTTCAAGAGCGGCAAAGTGCGCTGGGAGCGGGAGTTCCACGCCGGGGAACCTCTCGCGGCCAAGCACCCGAAGAACAGCTACGCCTCGGAGACGCCCGTGACGGACGGCAAGCGGGTCTACGTCTACAACGGGGACTTCGGCCTGTCCGCCTTCGACTTCTCGGGGAAGAGGCTGTGGCAGACGCGCGTCCAGCCGCCCAACTCCCTGCCGGCCGAGAACCCGGACGCCGCGAAGGGACGCATCGACTTCGGCACGGCCTCCTCACCGGTGATCCACAAGGACCGCATCTTCGTGGCGGACGACCACGAGCCCAGCCGTCCCTGGTTCCTGGCGGCCTACGACACGGCCACGGGACGGGAGATCTGGCGCGCGACCGGCGAGCGGTTCCGGCCCGGCGGGGGGCCGACCTGGGCGACGCCGTTCGTCTGGGAGCACGCGCAGCGGACGGAGGTCATCGTGATGGCCGGCGGGGCCGCCCGGTCCTACAGTCTCGACGGCAAGCCGCTCTGGCACCTGCGCGGGCTCGGCAGCAATTCGACGCCGACGCCGTTCGCGGCCAACGGCCTGCTCTACGTGAGCGCCGGGTATCCCGCGGACGCCACCCGGCCGGTCTGGGCCGTGAAGCCCGGAGGGTCGGGCGACATCACGCCCGGGGAGGGCGAGAGCGCCAGCGAGTTCGTGGTCTGGTCCCAGCCGAAGCTGGCCTCGTACATGCCGTCGGCGATCGTCTACGGGAAGTACCTCTACACGCTGGAATCGCAGGGGTTCCTGCAGTGCAACGACGCGCTGACGGGGGAGCGGGTCTACGGGCGCAGGCGCATCGATCCGGCGACCAGCGGGTTCACCGCCTCCCCGTGGGCCTACAACGGGAAACTCTTCGCCCTGAGCGAGGACGGGGAGACGTATGTCATCCAGCCCGGCCCCGACTTCAAGGTGCTGGCCCGGAACTCCTTTGGAGAGATGGCGTTAGCGACGCCGGCCGTGCTCCGTGGCAGCCTGATCTTCCGCACGGCGTCGGCCGTCTACAGGGTTACGAGGGGCGGAAAGAGGTAGCCGGACGGGCGCCGGTTGATCGGAAATTCGATCCGGTGCTATATTCGTCAGGTTCTTCGAGGGGCCAGGACACCCTATCTGGTACCCACATCACGGATTCGAGGTCTGACGGATACAGTCCGCAGGACTTCCTTTCCCCTGGTGGCGCAGCCGTTTTCACGGGCCGCCCTGCCAGCGAACAACAGTAATAGGGTCATTTTCGTCTTGAGCGCCAGGCGCGGGTTCGCGCCTTCAGGCTCGAGACACCTTACGGGAAGGCAGCGATGGAGCTGCCTGTAGAGGCGTTTGATCGCCGGAGTGTCTCCGGCGGTCAGATGCGTGATTGACGCATGCCGACTATCAGTCAGCTCGTCCGCCAGGGACGAAAGAAGATCGTCACCAAGACCAAGAGCCCCGCGCTCCAGGTCAGCCCGCAGAAGCGCGGCGTCTGCGTCCGGGTCTTCACCCAGACGCCGAAGAAGCCGAACTCGGCGCTGCGCAAGGTGGCGCGCGTGCGGCTGACCAACGGCATCGAGGTCACCACCTACATCCCGGGCGTCGGCCACAACCTGCAGGAGCACTCGCTGGTGCTGATCCGGGGCGGCCGTGTGAAGGACCTGCCGGGTGTCCGCTATCACGTGGTGCGCGGCACGCTGGATGCCGTGGGCGTGGCGGGCCGCAAGCAGGGCCGGTCGAAGTACGGCGCGAAGCGCCCGAAGCAGTAAGCGAAGAGAGAGCCTATGCCTCGCAGACGAGAAATCCCGAAGCGCGAAATCGCGGCTGATCCGGTCTACGGCAGCACGCTGCTGAGCAAGTTCATCAACACGGTGATGAGCGACGGCAAGAGGAGCACGGCCGAGGGCATCCTCTACAAGAGCTTCGACATCATCAAGGAGCGCACGGGCGACGACCCGATGAAGGTCTTCAAGAAGGCCCTCGAGAACGTCAAGCCCAGCCTCGAGGTGAAGTCGCGCCGCGTCGGCGGCTCGAACTACCAGGTGCCCGTCGAAGTGAACCCGAACCGGCGCATGTCGCTCAGCATCCGGTGGCTGGTCAGCTTCGCCCGCTCGCGCGGCGACGGCAAGACCATGCAGGAGAAGCTCGCCAACGAGCTGCTCGACGCGTCCAACCTCCGCGGCGGCGCGGTGAAGAAGCGCGAAGACACGCACCGGATGGCGGAAGCGAACAAGGCGTTCGCCCACTATCGCTGGTAGTCCCGGTTTCCACTTTTTTCTGAAGAACAGGTAGTCGAGAAATGCCTCGCCAGACACCGCTCAACCTGACGCGCAACATCGGCATCATGGCCCACATCGATGCCGGGAAGACGACGACGACGGAGCGGATCCTCTTCTATACCGGCATCACGTACAAGATCGGCGAAGTGCATGAAGGCACCGCCGTCATGGACTGGATGGAGCAGGAGCAGGAGCGTGGCATCACGATCACGTCGGCGGCGACGACCTGCTTCTGGCGCGACCACCGCATCAACATCATCGACACGCCGGGGCACGTGGACTTCACGGCCGAAGTGGAGCGCTCGCTCCGCGTGCTCGACGGCGCCTGCGCCGTGTTCGACGCCGTGTCCGGCGTCGAGCCGCAGTCCGAGACGGTGTGGCGGCAGGCGGACAAGTACCGCGTCCCGCGGATCTGCTTCGTCAACAAGATGGACCGCATCGGCGCGGACTTCAAGATGACCCTGGGGCAGATCGGCAGCAAGCTCGGCGGCAACGCCGTCGCGATTCAGCTGCCGATCGGCGCCGAGGACAAGTTCCGCGGCGTGGTCGACCTCGTCCGGATGAAGTCGATCACCTACAAGGACGAGACGATGGGCGCCGACTACATCGTCGGCGACATCCCGGCCGACATGCAGGCCGAAGCGAACGAGTACCGCGAGAAGCTCATCGAGAAGGTCGCCGAGCACGACGAGAAGCTCCTCGAGAAGTATCTGGGCGGCGAGGAGATCACGGAAGCCGAGATCAAGGCGGCCCTCCGGAGCCGCACGATCAGGTCCGTGCGCGAAGAGGAAGTGGCCTTTGTGCCCGTCATCTGCGGCACGGCCTTCAAGAACAAGGGCGTGCAGCCGCTGTTGGACGCGGTGGTGGACTACCTCCCGTCGCCGCTCGACATTCCGTCCATCACCGGTCTGAACCCGGATACGAAGGACGAGAGCGCGCCGATCGCGCGGCCGGCCGACGACAACGCGCCGTTCTCGGCGCTCGCCTTCAAGTTGATGTCCGACCCGTTCGTCGGGCAGCTCACGTTCATCCGCGTCTACTCGGGCGTGCTGAACGCGGGCTCCTCCGTCTACAACGCGACGAACGGCAAGACGGAGCGCATCGGTCGTCTGCTGAAGATGCACGCCAACAAGCGTGAGGAGATCAAGGAGGTCTACGCCGGCGACATCGCCGCGGCCGTCGGCCTCAAGTCCGTCCGCACCGGCGACACGCTCTGCGACGAGAAGCAGCCCGTGCTGCTGGAGTCGATGGACTTCCCGGAACCGGTCATCTCGCTGGCCATCGAGCCCAAGAGCAAGGGCGACCAGGAGAAGCTCGGCGTAGGCCTCGCGAAGCTGATGGCCGAAGACCCGACCTTCCGCGTCAAGACGGACGACCAGACCGGTCAGGTCGTGATCGCCGGCATGGGCGAGCTCCACCTCGAGATCATCGTCGACCGCCTGAAGCGCGAGCACGGCGTCGAGGCCAGCGTCGGCAAGCCGATGGTGGCCTACAAGGAGACGCTCACGCGTCCGGCCGACGGCGAGATGAAGTACGCCAAGCAGACGGGCGGCCGCGGTCAGTACGGCCACGCGAAGATCCATCTGTTCCCCGGAGAGCCGGGCACGGGCTACATCTTCGAGAACAAGGTCACGCAGGGCTCGATTCCGAAGGAGTTCATCAAGCCGATCGACGAGGGCATCAAGGAAGCGCTCACGCGCGGCATCCTGGCCGGCTACCCGATCGACGACGTCCGCATCGAGCTCTACGACGGCTCGTATCACGACGTCGACTCCTCGGAAATGGCGTTCAAGATCGCCGGCTCGATGGCGTTCCAGGACGCCGCGAAGAAGGCCAAGCCGGTCCTCATGGAACCGGTCATGCGGGTCGAAGTGGTCGTGCCGAAGGATTACCTCGGCGACGTCATGGGCGACCTGGCCGGCCGCCGGGGCCGGATTCAGTCACAGGACGACCGGGGCGGCACGCAGATCGTCAACGCGCGCGTGCCGCTGTCCGAGATGTTCGGGTATGCGACGGACCTCCGGTCACGGACGCAGGGACGCGCCACCTACTCGATGCACTTCGATCGGTACGAGCAGGCCCCCTCGAACGTGAGCGAGGAAGTCATCGCACGCGTGCAGGGAACGAAGTAGTTACCAACAGACAAGACGGAGCGCACTGCCATGGCGAAGGAAAAGTTCGATCGGTCCAAACCGCACGTCAACGTGGGGACGATCGGCCACATTGACCACGGGAAGACGACCCTGACGGCGTCGCTGACGAAGGTGGCGGCGGACAAGGGCTGGGCGAAGTTCGTGCCGTATGACGAGGTGGCGAAGGCGTCGGAGTCGCAGGGGCGGCGCGACGACACGAAGATTCTGACGATCGCGTCGAGCCACGTGGAATACGGGACGGCGAACCGGCACTACGCGCACGTGGACTGCCCGGGGCACGCGGACTACATCAAGAATATGATCACGGGCGCGGCGCAGATGGACGGCGCGATCCTGGTGGTGAGCGCGACGGACGGGCCGATGCCGCAGACGCGGGAGCACGTGCTGCTGGCGAAGCAGGTGAACGTGCCGTATCTGGTGGTCGCGCTGAACAAGGTGGACGCGGTCGACGACCCGGAACTGCTGGACCTGGTCGAGATGGAAGTGCGGGAGCTGCTGACGAGCTACGGGTTCCCGGGGGACGACGTGCCGGTGGTCCGGGTGAGCGCGCTGGGCGCGATCCAGGGCGACGAGAAGGGCGTGGAGTCCATCCTGAAGCTGATGGAGGCGCTGGACACCTACATTCCGCTGCCGGAGCGGGATACGGACAAGCCGTTCATGATGCCGATCGAGGACGTGTTCTCGATCTCGGGGCGCGGGACGGTGGTGACGGGCCGGATCGAGCGCGGCAAGGTGAAGGTCGGCGAGGAAATCGAGATCGTCGGGTTCAAGCCGACGGTGAAGAAAGTCGTGACGGGCGTGGAGATGTTCCGGAAGCTGCTGGACGAAGGGCAGGCCGGGGACAACGTCGGGATTCTGCTGCGGGGCGTCGAGAAGAGCGACGTGGAGCGCGGGCAGGTGCTGGCGAAGCCGGGGTCGATCACGCCGCACTCGAAGTTCAAGGGTGAGGTGTACATCCTGTCGAAGGAAGAGGGCGGGCGGCACACGCCGTTCTTCAACGGGTATCGGCCGCAGTTCTACATCCGGACGACGGACGTGACGGGGATCCTGAAGCTGCCCGAGGGTGTCGAGATGGTGATGCCGGGGGACAACACGGCGATCACGGGCGAGCTGATCACGCCGGTGGCGATCGAGAAGGGCAGCCGGTTCGCGATCCGCGAGGGCGGCCGCACGGTGGGCGCCGGCACCATCACCGAGATCATCGAGTAGCAGCGCAGGAAAGCAGACAGGACTCACCGATGGCCATGTTCAGCGACAAGATCCGCATCCGCCTGAAGGCGTACGACTCCCGCATCCTCGACCAGTCGACCGGCGAGATCGTGGACACCGCGCGCCGCACGGGCGCCCGCCTGGCGGGGCCGATTCCGCTTCCCACGTCGATCAACAAGTGGACGGTGCTGCGGTCGCCGCACGTCGACAAGAAGTCGCGGGAGCAGTTCGAGGTGCGGACCCACAAGCGCCTGATCGACATCTTCGAGCCGACGCCGCAGACGGTGGACGCCCTGATGAAGCTCGATCTGCCGGCGGGCGTGGACGTCGAGATCAAGGCCTTCGGCAAGGAACACGGCAAGTAGGACTGACTTATGGTCACAGGACTCATCGGTAGAAAAGTCGGGATGACGCAGTTGTTCGCCGCGGACGGCACGGTGCAGCCGGCCACGGTGCTCAAGGCGGGTCCGTGCGTGGTCGTGCAGGCCAAGACGGTCGAGACCGACGGATACGAAGCCGTGCAGATCGGGCTGGTGGAAGAGAAGCCCGTCAAGGCCAACAAGGCGACGGCCGGCCACTTCAAGAAGGCCGGCGTGCCGCCGACGCGCGTGTGTCTCGAGGTCGCGGTGAAGGCCGGCGGCGAGCCGGCCAAGGCCGGTGACCAGGTCAGCGTCTCCATGTTCGCGGACGGCGACCGGGTCGACGTCATCGGCACGAGCCGCGGCAAGGGCTTCCAGGGCGTCGTCCGGCGGCACCACTTCCGCGGCGGCCGCGCGACGCACGGCTCGATGTTCCACCGCGCGCCCGGCTCGATCGGCGCCTCGTCGTTCCCGTCCCGCGTCGTCAAGGGCATGCGGATGGGCGGCCACATGGGCGCGGACCGCGTGACGGTGCGCAACCTGAAGGTCATCCGCGTGGATGCCGAGAACAACCTCCTCCTGGTCGAGGGCGCCGTCCCGGGCGGCCCCGGCGGCTATCTGACGATCCGGAAGGCCATCGCGGCCAAGCCGGTCCGGATTCCGCAGGAACCGGTGAAGAAGAAGGGCAAGAAGTAGCGCCATGACAGTGGATGTCGTCAATCAGCAGAACGTGAAGGTCGGCTCGCTGGACCTGCGGGACGACGTGTTCGGCGGGCGCGTGAAGACGGACCTGATTCACGAGTCGGTCGTCCGCGCCAACGCCGCCGAGCGCCGGGGCACGCACGCCACCAAGACCCGCGGCATGGTCACGGGCAGCGGCAAGAAGCCGTGGCGGCAGAAAGGCACCGGCCGCGCCCGCGTCGGCGAGGTGCGGAACCCGCTGTGGCGCAAGGGCGGCACGGTGTTCGGGCCTCAGCCCCGGAGCTACGAGTACACGCTTCCGCGGAAGGTCGAGAAGGGCGCGCTGCGCGCGGCCCTGACGCAGAAGCTCAAGGATGGCGCGGTGGTCGTCGTCGACGCCCTCGCCGTGACCGAGATCAAGACGAAGGCGGCCAACGCGCTGCTGAAGAGCCTTGGCGTGGACGGCAAGGCGCTCCTCGTCGACGTGAAGCCCGAGGACAAGCTGACCCTGTCGGTGCGCAACATCGAAGGCGTGCGCATCCTGCCGAGCAACCAGGTCAGCGCGCGCGACGTCATGAACACGCGCCGCGTGGTGTTGACGAAGGCGGCAATCGAGAAGCTGCAGGAAGTGCTCGGGTAGGGCGATGGTGAAACTCTCAAGCGTGCTCCGGCGGCCCCTCATCACCGAGAAGACGACCGTCATCCGCGAGGCGGATGGCCGGACGCTGGTCTTCGAAGTGGCGCGGAACGCCAACAAGATCGACATCAAGAAGGCCGTGGAAAGGCTCTTCGGGTCGAAGGTGGAAAGCGTGCGGACCGCGCTGACCCACGGCAAGGAGAAGCGGCAGGGCCGCTTCGCCGGCCGCCGCCCGGATTCGAAGAAGGCCTATGTCAGGCTCCGGGACGGCGAGAAGCTGCCCGAGTTCCTGCAGGGCGCCTAACCGGCAGTCAGGACGACGACGATGCCTATCCGTTCATTCAAGCCGACCTCGGCGGGTTCCCGGTTCAGAACCGTGCAGACCTTCGAGGACATCACGGCCACCGAGCCGTACCGTCCGCTGACGGAGAACCTCCACCGGTCCGGCGGCCGCAACAACCGCGGCGAGCTGACGTCCTGGTGGCGCGGCGGCGGTCACCGCCGTCTCTACCGGGTGATCGACTTCAAGCGCGACAAGCGCGACATCCCGGCGAAGGTGTCGACGGTCGAGTACGACCCGAACCGGTCGTCCCGGATCGCGCTCCTCACCTACGCGGACGGTGAGAAGCGCTACATCCTGCAGCCCGTCGGGCTGAAGGTCGGCGACACGGTGGTGGCCGGCAACAACGTCGACATCCTGCCGGGCAACTGCCTGCCGCTGCAGAACATCCCGCTGGGCACGCAGATCCACAACGTGGAGCTGAAGCCGGGCAAGGGCGGCCAGATCGCGCGCAGCGCGGGCTCGTCGGTCCAGCTCGTCGCCCGCGACGGCGGCTACGCGTCGGTGAAGATGCCCTCCGGCGAGATCCGCAAGATCCTCGTCGAGTGCGTGGCCACCATCGGGCAGGTGGGCAACATCGAGCACGAGAACGTGTCGCTCGGCAAGGCGGGCCGCAGCCGCTGGCTGGGCCGCCGGCCGCACAACCGCGGTGTCGCGATGAACCCGGTGGACCATCCGCTCGGCGGTGGTGAAGGCAAGACCTCGGGCGGCCGTCACCCGGTGACGCCGTGGGGGCAGCCGACCAAGGGCTTCAAGACGCGCCGGCGCAAGGACACGGACCGGTTCATCGTGCAGAGGAGAACGAAGTAAGCCATGAGCCGCTCACTCAAGAAGGGACCGTTCGTCGACACGCCGCTCCTCGAGAAGGTCGAGTCGATGAACCGGGCCAACGAGAAGAAGGTCATCAAGACCTGGTCGCGCCGGTCGACCGTGGTGCCCGAGATGGTCGGGCACACGATGGCCGTGCACAACGGGAAGAAGTTCATCCCGGTGTACGTGACCGAGAACATGGTGGGCCACAAGCTCGGCGAGTTCTCGCCGACCCGGACGTTCAAGGGCCACACGACGAAGACCGAGAAGGCCGCCACGGCAGCACCGGCCCAGGCGGCCGGAGGGAAGGGCTAGCCATGATCCAAGCGGAAGCCACCGCCAACGGCGTGCGCACGTCGGCCCAGAAGGCGGGCCTCGTGTGCGACCTGATCCGCGGCAAGGGCGTCAACCAGGCACTGGCGACGCTCCAGTTCACCCGCAAGACGGTCGCGCGCGACCTCGCCAAGGTGCTGCGGTCGGCCGTTGCCAACGCGCAGCAGAAGGACGGGTTCGGCGGCGACATCGAGCGGCTGTTCGTCTCGGCCTGCTTCGCCAACCAGGGGCAGTCGATGAAGCGCGTGCGTCCCGCCCCGATGGGCCGGGCGTTTCGCGTCGTCAAGCGGTCCGCGCACCTCACGGTGCGGGTGGCCGAGCGGCCGGTGAAGATCGCGCGGGTGCCCGAGGGCGACGCGCCGGCCAAGTCGCGAGGCGGTCGCAAGACCGCGGCGCAGAAGTAGAGGATCACTGTGGGTCAGAAAGTCCACCCGTACGGGTTCAGGCTCGGCTTCAACAAGACCTGGCGGTCGCGCTGGTTCTCGGAGCGCGACTACGCCAAGCTGCTCCATGAAGACCTGGCGCTGCGGCAGGACCTGAAGAAGCGGTTCTCGCACGCGGGCGTGTCGCGCATCGAGACGGAGCGCGCCGCCAACAAGCTGAAGATCGACATCTACACCTCGCGGCCGGGCATCATCATCGGGCGCAAGGGCACGGAGGTCGACAAGCTCAAGCAGGAGGTGCAGAAGCGCACCAACCGCGAGGTCTTCGTCAACATCCAGGAGATCCAGAAGCCGGAGCTCGAAGCCCAGCTCATCTCCGAATCGGTGGCCGTGCAGCTCGAGAAGCGCGTGGCGTTCCGCCGGGCGATGCGCAAGGCCGTCGAATCCGCGCTCCGCTTCGGCGCGCGCGGCATCAAGGTCCGGGTGTCCGGCCGCCTGAACGGCGCCGAGATCGCGCGCTCCGAGTGGTATCTGCACGGGCAGCTCCCGCTGCAGACGCTGCGTGCCGACATCGACTACGGCTTCGCCGAGGCCAGCACGACCTACGGGCAGATCGGCGTCAAGGTGTGGCTCTACAAGGGCGAGCGGCTCGTGCCGCGCGTGGGCCGCGATGAGGAATACCGGGATCGGGCGCCGCGCCGTCCGGCCCGCGCGTAGAAGGATCAACGCACATGTTGATGCCAAAGAAAGTCAAGTTCCGGAAGCAGCAGCGCGGCCGCATGGCGGGCAAGGCGTGGCGCGGCTCCGACGTGTCGTTCGGCGACTTCGGCCTGAAGGCGATGGAGCCGGCGTGGATCACGGCGCGCCAGATCGAGGCGGCGCGCGTGGCGATGACGCGGTTCATCAAGCGCGGCGGCAAGATCTGGGTGCGGGTGTTCCCGGACAAGCCGATCACGAAGAAGCCGCAGGAAACCCGAATGGGTAAGGGCAAGGGCGCGCCCGAGGAATGGGTCTGCGTCGTCCGCCCGGGCCGGATCATGTTCGAGATGGAGGGCGTCTCGGAGACGGACGCCCGCCGGGCGATGGAGCTGGCGTCGGCGAAGCTGCCGATCAAGGTGAAGTTCGCCACGCGCTTCGCGCAGGAGAAGGCGTCATGAAGGTGAGCGAGATCCGCGACCTGAGCCTGGACGAACTTCAGGCCCGCGAGCGGGATCTGGACGATCAGTTGTTCCGGATGCGGATTCAGAAGTCGATGGGCCAGTTGGAATCGCCCGTGAAGATCCGCGGCCTCCGCCGCGATCTGGCACGCGTCAAGACCATCCTGACGCAGAAGACGAAGTGAGCATATGAGCGCGAAGTCACAGGTTACCGGCAAGGTCGTCAGCGACAAGATGATGAAGACCGTCGTCGTCGCCGTCGAGCGCCAGGAGCGGCACGCCGTGTATGGCAAGAGCCAGAAGCGGACGTCGAAGTTCGTGGCGCACAACGAGAACGACGCCGCCAAGGTGGGTGACACGGTCACCATCGCCGAGTCGCGTCCGCTCAGCCGCCGCAAGCGCTGGGTCGTGACCGGCGTCGTGCTGAAGGCGCAGACGGTCTAGGAGCACACCATGATCCAGATGCGTTCCATCATCGACGTGGCCGACAACTCCGGCGCGCGGAAGATCTCGGTGATCAATCCGATCGGCGGGTCGACGGGCCGGTATGCGGGCCTCGGCGACATCATCACGGCCAACGTGAAGGAAGCCGCGCCCGATGGCACCGTCAAGAAGGGCCAGGTCGTCAAGGCCGTGGTCGTGCGGACGGCGAAGGAGACCCGGCGCCGCGACGGCAGCTACATCCGGTTCGACCGGAACGCGGCCGTCATCATCAACGACCAGGGCGAGCCGGTCGGCACCCGCGTGTTCGGGCCGGTGGCCCGCGAACTGCGCGAGCGCCGGTTCATGAAGATCATCTCGCTCGCGCCGGAGGTGCTCTGATGTCGTCACTGGCGACACCGATCCGGAAGAACGACACGGTCGTCGTGACCGTGGGCAAGGACAGCGGGAAGCGCGGCCGCGTGCTGCGCGTGCTGCCGGCGGGCAACCGCCTGGTCGTGGAGGGCGTGAACCTCATCAAGCGCCACACGCGCCCGAACCCCCAGAAGAACATCAAGGGCGGGATCGTGGAGCGCGAGGCGTCGCTGCACGCCAGCAACGTCCAGCTCGTCTGCCCGGAGTGCAACAAGCTCACCCGTCTCGGGAAGAAGGTGCTGACCGACGGACGAAAGGTGCGGATCTGCCGCAAGTGCGAGGGAGTGGTCGACAAATGAGCCGCATGAAGGACCGCTACACCAGCGACGTGGTGCCGGCGCTCAAGAAGGAGTTCGGCTACGCGAACCCGATGGCCGTGCCGCGGATCGAGAAGATCGTGATCAACATGGGCCTCGGCGAGGCCACGTCGAACGCGAAGATCGCCGACGTCGGCGCGGACGAAGTCAGCCGCATCGCGGGTCAGAAGGCGCTCATCCGCCGGTCGACCAAGTCCATCGCGCAGTTCAAGCTGCGCGCCGGGATGCCCATCGGCACGATGGTCACGCTGCGCGGGGAGCGGATGTACGAGTTTCTCGACCGGCTGATCTCGATCGGCCTGCCGCGCGTCCGCGATTTCCGCGGCGTCTCGCCGAAGGGATTCGACGGCCGCGGCAACTACACGCTGGGGCTGCGCGACCAGCTGCTGTTCCCGGAGATCGACTACATGAAGGTGGACAAGCCGCGAGGCATGAACGTGTCCGTGGTGACGACCGCGAAGACCGACGAGGAGGCACGGAAGCTGCTCCAGCTCATGGGCATGCCGTTCCGGACGAACTAATGGCGACGACTGCAAAGATCGCGAAGGAAGCCAAGGCGCCGAAGTACAAGATCCGGCTCCGCAACCGCTGCCGCTGCTGCGGTCGCCCCCGGGCGTATATGCGCAAGTTCGCCATGTGCCGTCTGTGCTTCCGGAAGGCGGCGCTCGAAGGCGACGTCACCGGCGTTACGAAGAGTTCGTGGTAGGAGCTGGTACATGACCGATCCCATTTCCGACATGCTCACGCGGATCCGCAACGCCGTCACGGCGAAGCACACCCGCGTCGACCTGCCGGCGTCGAAGTTGAAGGCGGAGATCGCCCGCATCCTGCAGGATGAGGGCTACATCCAGGGCTTCCGCATGCTGGAGGAGCCGGCGGGCAAGACGGGCCAGCCGCGTCCGATCATCCGGCTGTTCCTCAAGTACGGCCCGCGCGGCGAGCGGGTGATCACCGGCATCGAGCGGATCAGCCGCCCGGGCCGGCGGGTCTATTTCGGTGTTGAAGAGGTGCCGGTCGTGCTCGGCGGCCTCGGCACCAGCATTCTCACCACGTCGCAGGGCGTGATGACCGGCCGGGCCGCCAAGAAGGCGGGCGTGGGCGGCGAAGTGCTCTGCAACGTCTGGTAAGCACAGTTTTCAGGACACTGATATGTCTCGTATCGGCAAGAAACCCATTCCGCTGCCCAAGGGCGTGACGGTCACGATCGCGGCCGACGCGGTCGAGGTGCAGGGCCCGAAGGGCAAGCTCCGCCAGCCGATCCCGCCGGGCATCGTGTTCGCGCAGGAGGACGGCGCCGTCGTGGCGAAGCCCGCGCGCGAAGACGCGGCGCTCGGCAAGTTCCACGGCCTGGCCCGGAGCCTGGTCGCCAACGCGGTCGCGGGCGTGACGGACGGCTTCAAGAAGGAGCTGGACATCGTCGGCGTCGGGTACCGCGCGGAGCTGAAGGGCAAGCAGGTGCACTTCGCGCTCGGCTACTCGCACCCGATCCTGTTCGACATCCCGAACGGCATCGACGTGACCGTCGACAAGCAGACGCACCTGGTCGTGACCGGCGTGGACCGTCAGCTCGTCGGCCAGGTCGCCGCGAACATGCGCCGCCTGCGCAAGCCCGACCCGTACAAGCAGAAGGGCGTGCGGTACACGGGTGAGGTGCTGAAGAAGAAGGTCGGCAAGACCGGAGCCTAGTGATGCGTATCAAGACACGAGACGACCGCCGTCAGCGAATCAAGTACCGGATCCGCGCCCGCGTGCAGGGCACGGAGGCGCGTCCGCGCCTCACCGTGTTCCGCAGCGTGACGCACATCTACGCGCAGGTGGTGGACGACTCCACCGGGAGCACGATCGCGGCCGCGTCGACCGTCGAGCCGTCGGTCAGGGGCGCGATGGGCGCGGAGGCGAAGGGCGGCAACGTCGCCGGCGCCAAGCTCATCGGCAAGACCATCGCGGAGCGCCTGCTCGAGAAGGGCGTCAGGCAGGTGGTGTTCGACCGCAATGGATTTCTCTATCACGGGCGCGTGAAGGCTGTGGCCGACGCGGCGCGCGAAGCAGGTCTGGAGTTCTAGGGCATGGCACTGATGAACCGCACGCGCGAGAAGATCGACTCCTCCCAGATGGAGATGAAGGACAACGTCGTCTCCATCAACCGGGTGACGAAGGTCGTCAAGGGCGGCAAGAACCTGAGCTTCAGCGCGCTGGTCGTCGTGGGCGACGGGCACGGCATCGTGGGCTTCGGCGTCGGCAAGGCGAAGGAAGTGCCGTCGGCCATCAAGAAGGGCATCGAGGCGGCCAAGAAGAACCTGATCAAGGTGCCGCTCAAGGGCACGACGATTCCGCATCAGGTGGTGGGCAAGTTCGGGGCGGGCGCGGTGCTGTTGAAGCCGGCGCCGGACGGCACGGGTCTCATCGCGGGTGGCGCGGTGCGCGCCGTGGTGGAGTCGGCCGGTATTCAGAACGTGCTGACGAAGTCACTGGGTTCGGCCAATCCGCATAACGTCGTGCGCGCGACGTTCGCGGGTCTGATCGCGCTCCAGCAGCCGGAAGCCGTGGCCCGGATGCGGGGCAAGGAGCTGTCGGATCTGCTGGTGGATTCCCGTAGGCGCGTGAGCGCGCAAGGATAGCCGTCATGTCGAAGAAGACGCAGGGCACGTCCGAGGGCGCGAAGAAGGTTCGCGTGACGCTGCTGAAGAGCCCGATCTGTTGCAGCAAGTCGCAGAAGGCCACGGTCCAGGGGCTGGGCCTTCGGCGTATCCGGCACAGTGTCGAGGTGGTCGACACGCCGGCCACGCGCGGCATGATCCACAAGGTCCGTCACCTGGTGACGGTGGCCGAGTAACGCAGTGGCCTCGAGGACGACCATGAATCTCAGCAATCTCAAGCCCGCCCAGGGCAGCAAGCACTCGAAGAAGCGCGTGGGCCGCGGGCACGGCACGGGCCAGGGCACGCAGGCCGGCCGCGGGCACAAGGGCGCGCAGTCCCGCTCGGGCTACAAGAGCAAGCGCGGGTTCGAAGGCGGCCAGATGCCGCTCCACCGGCGCATCCCGAAGCGCGGGTTCCACAACCCGTTCCGCGTCGAGTACGCCGTGGTGAACCTGGACGTGCTGGCCGAGCGGTTCGACGCCGGCACGGTCGTGACGCCCGAGCTGCTCCGCGAGCGCGGCGTCATCCACGGCTCCGGCCTCGTGAAGGTGCTGGCGCGCGGCGACGTGAGCAAGCAGCTCACGGTGAAGGCGCACAAGTTCAGCGGCAAGGCCGCCGAGAAGATCGCGGCCGCCGGTGGCGCCGCGGAAGTCATCGGCGCCGCGTAGTTTCGCTGGGACGACACATGGAAAATCCGCTGACGAATCTGTTCGCCGTCAAGGACCTGCGCAACCGCATCCTCTTCAGCCTGGGGATGCTGGCCGTCTACCGGATCGGGAGCCACATCCCGACCCCCGGTGTGAACCAGGCCGCGCTGGCCGAGATGGCGCGTCAGCTGCAGAGCACGATGTTCGGCCTCTACGACATGTTCTCCGGTCAGAACCTGTCGAAGGTCACGATCTTCGCCCTCGGGGTGATGCCGTACATCAGCTCGTCGATCATCCTGCAGCTGATGACGGTGGTCTGGCCGTATCTCGAGCGCCTCTCGAAGGAGGGCGAGCTCGGCCGCCGGAAGATCACGCAGTACACGCGGTACCTGACGATCGCGCTGGCCGTCGTCCAGGCGCTCGGCATCGCGATCTATCTCGAGCGCCAGCAGCAGGTCGCGGGCCTGCCGCTGGTCTACAACCCGGGCTGGGGCTTCCGGCTGATGTGCGTGCTGACGCTGACCACCGGCACGAGCTTCATCATGTGGCTCGGCGAGCAGATCACCGAGCGCGGGATCGGCAACGGCATGTCGCTGCTGATCTACTCGGGCATCGTCGTCGGCCTGCCGCGCGCGATCCTGACCACGCTGGACCAGATGCGGACGGGCCAGATCAGCCTGCTGCGGATCCTGTTCCTGCTGATCATGATGATTGCGGTGATCGCCGCCATCATCTTCGTGGAGCGGGGCCATCGCCGGATCTCGGTCCAGTACGCGAAACGGGTGGTCGGCCGGCGGCAGTACGGCGGGTCGAGCACGCACATCCCGCTCAAGGTGAACACGGGCGGCGTGATCCCGGTGATCTTCGCGTCGTCGCTGCTGGCGTTCCCGGCCACGCTCGGCGGGATGGTGCAGGACGGCTGGATGCGGAGCGTGGTCGACCAGCTCGCCTACGGGATGCCGCTCTACAACCTGCTGTATCTGGTGGGCATCATCTTCTTTGCGTACTTCTACACGGCGATCGTGTTCAACCCGGATGACGTGGCGGAGAACATGCGGAAGTACGGCGGCTTCATTCCCGGCATCCGGCCCGGCAAGCGGACGGCCGAGTACATCGACACGATTCTCGGACGCCTGACGCTGGTCGGCGGCCTCTACCTGGTGGTCGTGGCGCTGATTCCGGAGTTCCTGATCACCGGGTTCAAGGTCGCCCCGATCCCGTTCATCGGGGAGCAGCTCGATGCGCTGCTGCCGCGGTTCGTGACCGAGGGTATGGGCGTGAGCTTCTTCTTCGGGGGCACCTCGCTGCTGATCGTCGTGGGCGTGGCCATGGACACGGTGCAGCAGGTGGAGTCGCAGCTGATCATGCGGCACTACGACGGGTTCATGAAGAAGACGCGCATTCGGGGACGGCGGGGCTAGCTGGAGGGAAATGCCGGCACCGCCGGAACGTCAGCCATGGGCCTGAACGTCGTCATCATGGGGCCTCCGGGCGCCGGCAAGGGCACGCAGAGCGACCGGCTGGCGAAGGGCCGGAGCCTTCCGAAGATCGCCACCGGAGACATCCTCCGGGACGCGATCAGGCGTGGGACGGAACTGGGACTCAGGGCGAAGGTGCTGATGGACCAGGGGCAGTTGGTGGATGACGAGACGGTGATCGGCATCGTGCGCGAGCGTCTGGCGCTGCCGGACACACGGGTCGGGTTCCTGCTGGACGGGTTTCCGCGCACGGTAGCGCAGGCGGAGGCGCTCGACGGCCTGATCGCCGAGCGCGGGCTGGCGCCGCTGGTGGTCGTGAACATCAGCGTGCCGGCCGAGGAACTGGTGCGGCGGGTGCTGGGCCGGCGCGTGTGTACGACGTGCGGGACCAACGCGGGCCCCGGGGACACCGCGGTGTGCGGGGCCTGTGGTGGCGAGCTGGTGCGCCGGTCAGACGACACCGAGGCGGTGGTCAGAAACCGCCTCGACGTCTACAACCGGCAGACGAAGCCGCTGGTGGATTTCTACCGGACGCGACCGACCTACCGCGAGGTGGACGGCGCGCAGGACGCCGGGCAGGTGCTGGCGGCGCTGGAGGCGGCGCTGGACGCGGCCCGGCCGGCAGGAGCGGGGCAGCCGGCGTGATCGTGTGCCGGTCCCAGGCGGAGATCGAGAAGCTCCGGGCGGTCAATCGCCTGGTGGGACAGATCCTCGCGGAGTTGCGGCGGACGGCCGCGCCCGGTGTGACGACCGCCGATCTCGATCGGCTGGCCGAGCGGCGGGTGCGGGAAGCCGGGGCCGAGCCGGCGTTCAAGGGGTATCACGGATACCCCGCGACGATCTGCTCGTCGGTGAACGAGCAGGTGGTGCACGGCATCCCGTCGGATCGCGTGTTGCGCGAAGGCGACGTGGTGTCGATTGACATGGGCGCGAAGTTGAACGGGTTCTATGGCGACAGCGCCGTGACCGTCCCCGTCGGGACGATTTCGGCCGAGGCCGGGAACCTGCTCCGCGCCACGGAGGAGTCGCTGTTCCGGGCCATCGGGGTGGTGCGGCCGGGGGCGCGGGTGTCGGATATCGGCGCCGCGGTCCAGGCCCACGTCGAGGCCCAGGGGTTTTCGGTCGTGCGGGAGTTCGTGGGCCACGGCATCGGCACCGAGCTGCACGAGGAGCCCCAGATCGCCAACTACGGCCCCGCGGGACGCGGGCCGCGGCTGGCGGAGGGGATGGTGCTGGCCATCGAGCCGATGGTCAACGCCGGCAAGGCGGCGGTGAAGGTGCTGCAGGACGGCTGGACGGCGGTGACGCGGGACGGCAGCCTGTCGGCGCACTTCGAGCACACGGTCGTCGTGAGCCGGGACGGATGCGAGATCCTGACCCTGGTCGACCAGGACCGGAGCCGGGTGGACGAACTGCTCGGCGCGCTGAAGGGATGAGCGAGGCGGCCAGCGGGGTCGTGACGGGCGTGGTCGAGGAACAGCTCCCGAGCGCGCTGTATGTGGTGAACCTGGACGGCGAGCGGCGCGTGACGGCGCACCTGGCCCCGGGGGACGGCAGGAACTTCGTGCGAATCCTGGTCGGTGACCGGGTGGAAGTGGCGCTGACCAGACACGATCTGACACGTGGCCGGATCGTCAGGAAGCTGCAGGGACAGGGGTTATGAAAGTACGAGCATCGGTGAAGCGTATTTGCGCCAAGTGCAAGGTGGTCCGCCGGCGTGGGGTCGTGCGGGTGATCTGCACCAATGCAAAGCACAAGCAGAGGCAGGGGTAGGCGATGGCACGCATTGCTGGCGTCGATCTTCCGCGCACCAAGCGGATCGAGATCGGTCTCACGTACATCTACGGGCTCGGCCGGAAACGGTCGAATGACGTCCTGGCCCAGGCGGGCGTGAGCCCGGACCTGCGCGTCAAGGACCTCACCGAGGACGACGTCCGGAAGATCAGCCGGGTGCTCGAAGAGGTGGGTGGTGTCGAGGGTGACCTCCGCAAGGAGATTTCCCTGAACATCAAGCGGCTGATGGAGATCGGCTGCTACCGCGGTCTGCGGCACCGGCGGAACCTGCCGATGCACGGGCAGCGCACGCGCACGAACGCGCGGACGCGCAAGGGCCCGCGCAAGGGCGCCATCGCGAAGAAGAAGACGGTATAGGGACGATACATGGCCAAGACCGAAGCAGCGGGCGCAGGTCCCGACAAGAAGGAAGGCGCGAAGAAGCGCAAGACCTTCAAGAAGCGTGGCGAGAAGCGGGTGGTGCACCACGGGTTCGCCCACGTGCACGCCTCGTTCAACAACACGCACATCACCATCACGGACGTGGAAGGCCACGTCATCGCGTGGTCGAGCGCGGGCGGCATCGGCTTCAAGGGGTCGCGGAAGGGCACGCCCTTCGCCGCCACGCAGGCCGCGATCAGCGCCGCCAACACCGCGAAGACGTACGGACTCCGGTCCGTGGACGTGCGGGTGAAGGGCCCCGGATCCGGGCGTGAGTCCGCGATCCGCGCGCTGCAGACGGTGGGCATCGAGGTGAAGTCGATCCGCGACATCACCCCGATCCCGCACAACGGATGCCGGCCGACCAAGCGGCGCCGCGTTTAACTCCGGAAGGACCGACTGAATGGCTAGATATATCGGACCCGTGTGCCGGCTCTGCCGCCGGGAGGGCATGAAGCTCTTCCTGAAGGGCGAGCGCTGCTATACCGAGAAGTGCGGCATCGAGAAGCGCAACTTCGTCCCCGGCCAGCATGGCAAGACGCGCAAGCAGAAGCTGGTGGGCTACGGCGTGCAGCTGCGCGAGAAGCAGAAGGTCAAGCGCATCTACGGCGTGCTCGAGGACCAGTTCCGCCGGTACTTCGAGACGGCCGAGCGCACCCGCGGCATCACGGGCGAGACGCTCCTCCAGCTGCTCGAGCGCCGGATGGACAACGTGGCCTACCGCGCGGGCTTCGCGACGTCGCGGTCGCAGGCGCGCCAGCTCGTGCGCCACGGCCACTTCACCGTGAACGGCCGCAAGGTGGACATCCCGTCCTACTCGCTGAAGGTCGGTGACGTGTTCGCGATCCGCCAGTCCAGCGCCCAGAACCCCGCGATCCTCCACGCGCGTGAGGAGATCAAGGGCCGCGGCGTGCCGGAGTGGCTCCAGGTCGAGGGCGACGTGGCCGCCCGCGTGCAGTCGCTGCCGACGCGCGAGCAGATCAACCTGCCCGTGCAGGAGCAGCTCATCGTCGAGTTGTATTCGAAGTAAGGCGTTACTCGCACCCGCCGGCCCGCAGCCTTACAGACCTGCGGTGGGAGGCCGGCGGTTCAACTGGCAGGTCTGGAGGCCGAAGCTGTCGGCCCGTCGCGAAAGGAATCCGCAATGCTCTGGAAAGGTTTTCAGCGTCCCAAGCGTCTCGAAGTCGAGCGCGAGACCCTCACCGAACGGTTCGGCCGCTTCTACGCGCAGCCGTTCGAGCGGGGCTTCGGCACGACCATCGGCAACTCGCTGCGCCGCGTGCTGCTCTCCTCGATCGAGGGCGCCGCGATCACGGCCGTCAAGATCGACGGCGTGCTGCACGAGTTCTCGCCGATCCCGGGCGTGGTCGAGGACGCGACCGACATCATCCTGAACCTCAAGCAGATCCCGCTGAAGATTCACTCGGACGCGACCAAGACCCTGGTCGTGCGGGTGGACAAGCCGGGCGTGGTCCGCGCCAAGGATATCCAGCTCGATCAGGACGTCGAGGTGCTCGAGCCCGAGGCGCACATCGCGACCGTGTCGGCCGGCGGCAAGCTCCACATGGAGCTCCGCATGAAGCGCGGCCGCGGCTACGTGGCGGCCGACAAGAACTTCGACGAGGACCTTGGCATCGGCTGGATCCCGATCGACTCTGTCCACTCGCCGGTCAAGAAGGTGAACTACCTGGTGGAGGCCGCGCGCCTCGGCCAGACCACCGACTACGACAAGCTGACCCTCGACGTGTGGACGAACGGCTCGGTCACGCCGTCGGACGCGGTCTCGCTGGCCGCGCGCCTGCTGCGCGACCACATGAACATCTTCGTCAACCTCGACGAGGCCGAGCAGGCCGCCGACGCGCAGGCCGAGGCGCCGCGCCTGGGCACGGGCAACGAGAACCTCGACAAGAGCGTCGAGGAGCTGGAGCTCTCGGTGCGGTCCTACAACTGCCTGAAGAACGCCAACATCCGCACCATCCGTGAACTGGTGCAGAAGAGCGAAGCCGAGATGCTGAAGACGAAGAACTTCGGCCGGAAGTCGCTCAACGAGATCAAGGACATCCTGCAGGGCATGGGCCTCGGCCTCGGGATGCGGCTGGACTAGCCCCGCCGCCGCCCGGATCCGCGAGAACCCAGGGAAGCACAGAAGACTGTCATGAGACACAACGTAGGACACCGCAAGCTCGGACGCGTCACGGAGCATCGGCTCGCGCTGCTGCGCAATCTGGCCACCGCTCTGCTGCGCCACGAGCACATCGAAACCACGCTCCCGAAGGCGAAGGAGCTCCGGCCGTTCGTCGAGCGCCTGATCACGGTCGCCAAGCGCGGCGTGCTGGCCGGCGACGGCGCTGCTGCTGGCAAGGGCGGCGCGAAGACGCTGAACGCGCGCCGCCTGGTCCTGAAGGACCTGCAGGATCGCGACGTCGTGGCCAAGCTGTTCGACGCGCTCGCCCCGCGCTACGCGGAGCGGCCCGGCGGCTACACGCGGATCCTGAAGACCGGGTTCCGCCGTGGCGACGGTGCCGACACGGCCATGATCGAGCTCGTCGGCAGCGAATTCGACCCGAAGGCCGCGAAGGCCGAGGCCGAGGCGGCTGCCGCCGAGGGCGGCGAGTCGGCCAAGCCGAAGAAGAGCGTCGGCGAGCGCCTGCGCGCCACGGCCGGCCGCGTCCGGGGCAACCAGGCCAGCGTGCCGGGCAAGGCCAAGGCCGGCGGCCAGTCGCGTGGGGCCCGCAAGGTCACCACGCCGCGCAAGGCCGGCGGCTCCTAGACCACACCGACACGGAGCGGGTTCCCCGCTCCCGGGCTACCGAGGGCCCCTGTTGCCACGACGGCAACCGGGGCTTTCGTCTTTTCAGGTCAGTGCTCGGCCTCGGCGCCGTGGCCGCGCTCGGCCTTCGCGTGGGCGACGATCTTCGCCTGGAGGGCGTGCGGCACCTCGGCGTAGTGCGAGTACTCCATGTGGTAGCTGCCGCGGCCGCCGGTGGCGGACGTCAGGTGCTGCTCGTAGGTCAGCATCTCGGACATCGGCACGCGGGCCTTGATCACCGTCGTGTGGCCCCGGGTCTCCATGCCGTCGATGTGCCCGCGGCGGCCGTTCAGGTCGCCCATCAGGTCGCCGGCGAAGTCGTTCGGCGCGTAGACCTCGACGTGCATCACCGGCTCGAGCAGCGTCGGCCGGGCCTTCGTCATCGCGTCCTTGAAGGCGAGCGATCCCGCCATCTTGAACGAGAGCTCGTTCGAGTCGACGTCGTGGTACGAGCCGTCGAAGACGGTGGCGCGGAAGTCGACCATCGGGTAGCCGGCGAGCCAGCCGCGGACGCGCGCCTCCTGAATCCCCTTCTCGACGGCCGGGATGAACTGGCGCGGGATCGACCCTCCGAAGATGTCGACGACGAACTCGAAGTCGGTGCCGCGGGGCAGGGGCTCCACCCGAATCTTGCAGTCGCCGAACTGGCCGTGGCCGCCGGACTGCTTCTTGTGCCGCCCGTGGGCCTCGGCCGCGGCGGTGATCGTTTCGCGGTACGGAATTCGCGGCGGCTTCAGGATGACCTCCACGCCGAAGCGCCGCCGCAGCTTGGCCACGGTGACTTCGATGTGGAGCTGCCCCTGTCCGGCGATCAACAGCTCGTGCGTCTGCGCGTCCCGCGTGTAGGTGATGGTCGGGTCCTCCTCCTGCAGGCGGTGCATGGACGTGCTGATCTTGTCCTCGTCGCCGCGGGTCTTCGGCTCGATGGCGTAGGCGAGCACGGCCTCGGGGAAGACGATCGGCGCGAAGCGGATGGGCGTCGCCTTCTCGGCCAGCGTGTCGTTGGTGGCCGTGTCCTTGAGCTTGGCCACGGCGCCCAGGTCGCCCGCGTGGAGCGCCGGCACGTGGGTCTGCGTCTTGCCCTGGAGCACCAGCAGGTGTCCGAGCCGTTCCCCGCTGTCGCGCGTCGCGTTGTGCACGGCGGAATCGGACTTCAGCACGCCCGACCCCACGCGCAGCAGCGTAATCCGGCCGGCGAACGGGTCGGCGATCGTCTTCCAGACGAAGGCTGAGTAGGGCGCCGCGTCGGACGCCTTGACGGTGATGGCGGCGCCGGAGGCGTCGAGCGCCGGAAGCGGGCGGTCCGCCGGGGAGGGCACGATACCCGCCAGCAGGTCCAGCAGGGGCTGGAGGCCGATGGCCGACGTGCCGGACGTGCAGACGAGCGGGAAGATCTTCGCGGCGGCGACGCCGCTTCTGAGGCCGGCCGTCAGCTCGTCCTGCGTCAGCGTGCCTTCCGCGAAGAAGCGCTCCATCAGCGCTTCATCCGCCTCGGCGACCATCTCGATCAGGCGCTCGCGGGCGGCTGTGGCCGCCGCCGCCATCTCGGCCGGCACGTCACCCTCGGTCACGGTTGCCGATCCGGGCGCCAGGGTGAAGGCGCGCATCGTCACCAGGTCCACGACGCCGGTGAAGCCCTTCTCCTCGCCGACCGGGAGCTGCACGGGGACGATCGCGCGGTCCAGGTGGCTCTGCAGCGCCTCCAGCGTGCGCGGCAGGCTGGAGCGGTCGCGGTCGAGGCGGTTGACGGTCACGAGCCGCGGGAGGCCGAGGGCGGCGGCCTCGTTCCACAGCTTCTCGGTCTGCACCTCGACGCCCGCCACGCCGTCCACGGCCACGAGCGCCGCTTCCACGACGCGCAGCGCGGCACGCGCGTCGGTCAGGAAGTTGGCGAAGCCCGGTGTGTCGATCAGGTTGAGCTTGAGGCCCCGCCATTCGGCGTGCGCGAGGCTCGAGGCGAGCGTGTGTTTCCGTGCGATGGCTTCGTCGTCGAAGTCCGTGACCGTGGTGCCGTCGTCCACGCGTCCAAGCCGAGTGACGGCGCCGGCGGCGAACAGCAGCGCCGAGATCAGTTGCGTCTTGCCGCAGCCCCCGTGGCCGACGACGGCCACGTTCCGGATGCCGGCAGCCTCGTACTCCTTCATAGGAACTCCCTCCTGTGCGCGGGAACCCCACGGGTCGTCAGGCCGGGGATGATAGTCGGCGGGCGGGGCCGGGGCAAGGGGAGCCGGACGAAATAGGTATCATCCATACCTGCACATGTCCGACCGCCTTTCACCCGTCACCCGGTCCTTCGGGGTTCTCCTGGAGGTCAACCAGGCCCTGACGACCAGTGGCAAGCTGCGGCCGGCGCTGGAACGCACGCTCGAACTGCTGCAGCGTGCCGACAACGTGGTCCGCGGGTCGATCATCGTCGCGGACGCCACCACGGGGCAGCTCAGGACCGAAGTCGTGTGCGGGCAGGCCGGCGCCACGATGGCGATGGTGCACAGCGTGGTCGAAAGCGGCCGGCCGATGGTCGTGCCGCACACCGCGCAGGAGCCCCTCTTCGGCAAGCCGGGGCGGTCGGGCCCGGACCGCAGCTTCTTCTGCGTACCGATCCTGATCGGCCGCAAGAGCCTCGGCGCGATCGAGGTGGAGCTGCCGCCGCAGAAGGACCGCGAGTACGACGCCGTCGTGGAACGCTACCGCGTGGTCGCCTCGATGATCGCGCAGGCGCTCAAGGTCGACCGCCTCGTGGATTCCGAGCGGCAGCGCCTGCGGGACGAGAACCTGCACCTGCGCGAGGAGCTGAAGGAGAAGTACGACTTCTCGCACATCATCGGCAGCGGCGGTCCGATGCGCCAGGTGTTCGAGCAGATCTCGCAGGTGGCCCGGGCGAACACGACGGTGCTGATCCGCGGGGAGTCCGGCACCGGCAAGGAACTCATCGCGCACGCGATCCACTACAACTCCCAGCGGGCACGGAAGCCCTTCGTGAAGGTGAGCTGCGGCGCGCTGCCGGAGACGCTGATCGAGTCGGAACTGTTCGGCTACGAGAAGGGCGCGTTCACCGGAGCGGAGCAGCGGAAGAAGGGCCGCTTCGAGCTGGCCGAGGGCGGCACGCTGTTCCTCGACGAGATCGGCGATATCAACCTCGCTACGCAGGTCAAGCTGCTCCGCGTGCTCCAGGAGCGCGAGTACGAGCGGCTGGGCGGCACCGAGCCCATCAAGTCCAACGTCCGGCTGATCGCGGCCACGAACAAGCCGCTCGAAGATGCCATCGCCGCGGGTACGTTTCGCGCCGACCTGCACTACCGGCTGAACGTGTTCACGATCTTCGTGCCGCCGCTCCGCGAGCGAAAGACCGACATTACGCTCATCGCGGAGCACTTCCTCGAGAAGTACGCCAGCGAGCACGGCAAGCAGATCCGCCGCATCTCGACGCCGGCCATCGACATGCTGATGAGCTATCACTGGCCCGGCAACGTGCGCGAGCTCGAGAACACGATCGA
>JBFXBH010000014.1:0-33624 GCA_050183355.1 Vicinamibacterales bacterium
ACCTGATCATGCCCGAGGTGGGCATGGACGGGCAGCGCCGGCTGAAGGCGGGCAGCGTCCTGTGCATCGGCGCGGGCGGCCTCGGCTCGCCGGCGGCGATGTACCTGGCGGCGGCGGGCGTCGGCCGCATCGGCGTCGTGGATTTCGACGTCGTCGATTTCAGCAACCTGCAGCGCCAGATCATCCACGGCACGAAGGACGTCGGCCGCTCGAAGCTCGCCTCCGCGAAGGATCGGCTCCTCGACATCAACCCGCACATCCAGGTGGACATCTACGAGGAGGCGCTCTCGTCCGAGAACGCGCTGCGCCTCTTCGCGCCGTACGACGTGATCCTCGACGGTACGGACAACTTCCCGACGCGGTACCTGACCAACGACGCGTGCGTGCTGCTCGGCAAGCCGAACGCCTACGGCAGCATCTTCCGCTTCGAGGGGCAGGCGTCCGTGTTCGCGACGAAGGGCGGGCCCTGCTACCGCTGCCTCTATCCCGAACCGCCGCCGCCGGGCCTCGTGCCGAGCTGCGCCGAGGGTGGCGTGCTCGGCGTGCTGCCGGGCGTGATTGGCGTGATTCAGGCCACCGAGACGATCAAGCTGCTGACCGGCATCGGCGAGCCGCTCATCGGCCGCTTCATGATCTATGACGCGCTCCGGATGAAGTTCCGCGAGCTGAAGCTGAAGCGCGATCCGGAGTGCCCCGTCTGCGGCGACCATCCGACGGTGACGAAGCTCATCGACTACGACGAGTTCTGCGGAATCCGTCCCGACGTGACAGCGGAGGCTGAGGCTTTGGCGGCAAGCAACCAGTGGGAGATCACCGCGGTCGAGCTGAAGGCCCGGCTCGACAAGGGCGACAGGCTCTTCATCCTCGACGTGCGCGAGCCGAACGAGTACCAGATCTGCCGGATCGAGGGCTCGACGCTGATTCCGCTCGGCGAAGTGCCGCGGCGCTATCAGGAGCTGCCGAAGGACGTGGAGATCATCTCGCAGTGCAAGATGGGCGGCCGCAGCCAGAAGGCCGTCGACTTCCTGCGCACGGTGGGCTTCACGAACATCAAGAACCTGAAGGGCGGCATCCTGGACTGGATCGACAAGGTCGATCCGTCGCAGCCGAAGTACTGACTTCGGCGAATGGAGCCGACGGGTCCTGGCAGGTGAGCGACCCGGCGGCTCATCCACCTCTCCGCCCCGTCATCGCCTGCTGCTTGCCAGCGGCGGCCGAGGCCCCGGCCCGTGCTCCGAGACGCTCAGGAACGCCAGGCGTCTGCTGAGGTCCTTCCGCCGGGGTTGCCGCTTTGACCCGCAGGGCCACATGGGGAAGGATCGGCCCCATGCGGCGAACCCTCCTGTCCCTCATCGCCACCGCTGTGGCCAGCGCCGGCGGTGCCGTCTTCTCGCAGGCGCCACCCGGGGTCGCCCGCAACCAGGAGGCGCCAGCCGTGCTCTTCGAGGCACCCCCCCTCAAGGCCGAGGCGGGCTTCACGGCGACACTGGTCGTGCCGCCGGGGACGATGGAGGATCCGCTCTCGGTGCTCGCCAGGCCGGACGGCATCGTCTGGGTGAACGACGACGGCGGCGTGGCCGGCCGGAACGGCGGGTATGTGTGGCGCGTCGACCGGAAGGGGCAGGTCAGCAAGCTCGTCGCCGAACATCAGGCGATGCCGTCGATCGGCATCGACGTCGCCCCGAAGGGGTTCGGCCGCTGGGGCGGTGACCTGTTCACCGTGGCGACGCCGACCTCGCTCCGCCAGGCGGTGCGCGAGGCTCACCTCATTCAACGGATTCCCGCCCGCGGCCGCGGCGCCACCGAAACCATCTGCACGTTGCCGAACCATGGCACGATCAACGGCGGTGTGCCGGGCGCCGGAACCGACGCGCGCTTCGGCCCGCCCGGGAGCCCCTTCGCCAACCGGTTCTTCGTCATCACCATCCTCAACAACTCGATGTACCAGGTGACGCCGGACGGCCGCTGCGCACCGTTTGCCACCTTCGACGGCGGGCCGCAGGGGCTGGCCTTCTCGGCGGACGGTTTGACGATGTTCGTCACCGTGCGGCGCGGGGCTGTCGGCATCACGCGCACCGCCAACATGCGCGCGGCGATCATGCGTGTGGCGCCGGATGGAACGATTGCCCCCGCACCGGTCTTCGAGCGGGCAGCCCCGATGATCAAGCGCATTGCCGTCGCGCCGAAGGGCTTCGGGCCTTACGCCGGCGATATCTTCTTCACCGACTGGGGCGAGAGCTTCTCCGAGGGGCCCGACACGGCCGTGAAGTGGGACGGCACCCTCTGGCGTCTGGCGAGGAACGGCACGGCGCACCTGGTGGCCTCGGGCTTCTCGAACCCGGCCGGCATCGCCTTCAGCGGCCGGTCCATCTTCGTGGCGGACGTCAACCGCGACGGCCCCTTCTGGCAGGGCAAGTGGGTGGCGGAGGGATTCCTTGCCCGGATCGACCTGGACGCCAGGTAGATAGGCCTCCGGCCCGTTCTGCATACCCGACCAAACTTGACGGATATCCCCCCGGATCACCTAATATCAGACCAGACCAGTCGGGTATCGAACCCGGCCTACCATGCTGAGACTCTCCAAGCGCGCCGACTACGCCCTGATCGCGATGAAGCACCTGGCCCAGCGCCAGGACGCCGCGTCGGCGAGCGCGCGCGAGATCGCGGGTGCCTACGACATCCCCATCGAGCTGATGGCCAAGGTGCTCCAGAGGCTGGTCCGCACGGGCCTGCTCCGGTCGCTCCAGGGCACACGCGGCGGATACGTCCTCGGCAAGCCGTCACAGTCGATCAGCGTGGGCGACATCATCGAGGCCATTGACGGTCCGTTTTCCGTGACGGCCTGCTCGGCCGAACGGAATACCTGCGAGCAGTACGGAAAGTGCAGCATCCGCGACCCGCTCTGGCGCATCAAGGAACGCATCGCTGCCGCGCTGGGGACCGTCTCCCTGGCGGAGATGGCGGCGGAAACCGATCACCCCGTGCCCGCGCGTCCGGTGCCGGCAGCCCTGTTGAGAACACACGCATGAAGCTCCCGATCTACCTCGACTACCACGCCACGACCCCCGTGGACCCCCGCGTCCTCGACGCGATGCTGCCGTACTTCACGGAGATCTTCGGCAATGCCGCGAGCCGCAACCATGCGTTCGGCTGGGCCGCCGAGGAAGCCGTGGAGACGGCGCGCAAGCAGGTGGCGGATCTCATCGGCGCCAGCGCGAAGGAAATCATCTTCACGAGCGGCGCCACGGAGTCGAACAACCTCGCGATCAAGGGCGTGGCCGAGATGTATCGCGAGAAGGGCAATCACCTCATCACGTGCGTGACGGAGCACAAGGCCGTCATCGACACGTGCAAGAAGCTCGAGAAGCAGGGCTACCGGGTCACGTACCTGGCGGTGCAGAAGGACGGCCGCATCAGCCTCGACGAGCTGAAGGCCGCGATCACCGACAAGACGATCCTGATCTCCATCATGACGGCCAACAACGAGATCGGCGTGATCCAGCCGATCGCCGAGATTGGCGCCATCGCGAAAGAGAAGGGGATCCTGTTCCACACGGACGCGGTGCAGGCGACGGGCAAGATTCCGTTCGACGTCAACGCGCTCAGGGTGGACCTCGTCTCGCTGTCAGCCCACAAGATGTACGGCCCGAAGGGCGTCGGCGCGCTCTACGTGCGCCGGCGCAATCCCCGCGTGCTGCTCGCCGAACAGACCAACGGCGGGGGCCACGAGCGCGGCATGCGGTCCGGCACGCTGAACGTGACGGGCATCGTCGGCCTGGGCAAGGCGGCCGAGATCGCGAAGGCCGAGATGGCCACGGAATCCGCGCGGCTGCGCGCGATGCGCGACCGGCTGAACGCCGAGCTGCACAGGAACCTCGACGAGATCTTCATCAACGGCTCGATGGAGCACCGGCTGCCGCACAACCTGAACATCAGCTTCGCGTATGTCGAAGGCGAATCGCTGCTGATGGGCATCAATGACGTGGCCGTGTCGTCCGGCTCGGCCTGCACGTCGGCCAGCCTCGAGCCGTCCTACGTGCTGAAGGCGCTGGGGGCGGGTGACGACCTCGCCCATTCGTCGATCCGCTTCGGCCTCGGCCGGTGGACGACGGACGAAGAGCTCGACTACGTGATCGAGAAGCTCACGACGGTGGTGCGGCGGCTGCGCGAGATGTCGCCGCTCTACGAGATGGTCAAGGAAGGCGTGGACCTCAGCAAGATGCAGTGGGTCACGCACTAGGAGACGAGCATGGCTTACTCAGACAAGGTCATCGATCACTACGAGAACCCGCGCAACGTCGGCTCGCTGCCGAAGGACGACGACAACGTGGGCACGGGCCTCGTGGGGGCGCCCGAGTGCGGCGACGTCATGAAGCTGCAGGTGAAGGTGAACCCGCAGACGGGCGTCATCGACGACGCGAAGTTCAAGACGTTCGGCTGCGGCTCGGCGATCGCCAGCTCGAGCCTCGCGACCGAATGGCTGAAGGGCAAGACGGTCGAAGAGGCCCTCGCGATCAAGAACACGGACATCGTGGAGGAGCTGGCGCTGCCGCCGGTCAAGATCCACTGCTCGGTGCTGGCCGAGGACGCCATCAAGGCGGCCATCTCGGACTACAAGGCGAAGCAGGCCAAGGGCGAGCCCGCGCTGGCCGGCGCGCCGGCAGAGGCCTGAGGCCGGAACCGACCGGGCATCGAGATGGACGCCATCCAGATCACCGACGTCGCCGCGAAGAAGATTCGCTCGCTGATGGCCAAGCAGGGCATCGACGAGGGCGGTCTGCGCGTGGGCGTGAAGGGTGGCGGCTGCTCGGGCCTCAGCTACACGTTCGCCTGGGAGCGCGAGGCGCGGCTGGGGGACGAGGTGTTCGAGGGCGCGGACGGCGCGAAGATCTACGTCGACCGGAAGAGCCTGCTCTTCCTGAAGGGCACGACCCTCGATTACGACACGGCGCTGCTCGGCAAGGGCTTCGTCTTCAACAACCCGAACGCCAAGCAGAGCTGCGGCTGCGGCAGTTCCTTCGGGGCGTAACGCCCCGGCCCGCTCGGGCCACCAGTCCCGCCACATGACCCCAGAGCCGACCAGGACGCCGACCATGATCGAGTGCCACAACTGCGGCGCCGGCGCGCCGCTGCGTGAGCACTTCTGTCCGCAGTGCACGAACATCCTGCAGATCTCGCGGCACGGCGACTACTTCATGTTCTTCGGCCTGCCGCGCATGCTGGTCATCGACCCGGCCGACCTCGAGAAGCGGTTTCGCGATCTGAGCCGGCAGTTTCACCCGGACTTCTTCCACAACGGCCCGCCGGCCTCCAGGCTCGCCAGCCTCGAGCGGTCGTCGTATCTGAACGACGCCTACCGCGTGCTGAAGAATCCAGCCGCCCGCGCGGAGTATCTGCTCGGTCTGGAAGGGCTCTCGCCGCTCAAGGCCGAGGCCACCGCGGCCGCGAAGGTGATGGTGCCCGCCGCGCTGCTCGAGGAAGTGTTTGCGTTCAACGAGGAGCTCGACGAGATCCGCGAGGCCCGGGAGTCCGGGGCGTCCCGTGACGCGCTCGCGGCCCGGCTGGAGCGCGCCCGGACGCCGATCGTCCGCAAGCACGAGGAGCACGAGCGGCAGATCGACGCGCTCTCCGCGCAGTGGGACCAGGACCACAGCCGCACCACGCTCGAAGCGTTGCGGGAGTGCCTGCTCGAGCGGCACTACCTGACGAACCTGCTCGCCACCATCGAGCGCGAGGCCGCGAGCCTCGCGGCGTCGTAGCCCCATGGGCAAAGTCGTCGGCATCGACCTCGGCACCACGAACAGTCTCGTCGCCTACGTGGGCGACCAGGGGCCCGTCGTGATCCGCGACGCCAGCGGCGACGCGCTGGTGCCGTCGATCGTGTCCGTGGCCGACGACAGCACGTTCTTCGTGGGCCGTGAGGCGCAGCGGCGGCTGCTGACCGCGCCGACGCGCACCGTCTACTCCGTGAAACGGTTCATGGGGCGCGGGCTCAGCGACGTCCGTGACGAGGCGAGCCACCTGCCCTTCGACTTCGCCCAGGGCGACGGCGACGCGCTCCGCATCCAGCTCGGGCCGCACGCGCTGACGCCGCCCGAGATCTCGGCATTCGTCCTGCGCGAGCTGAAGCACCGCGCCGAGGAACACTTCCGCGCCGCCGGCGAGTTCGACTTCGAGGTCGACCGCGCGGTCATCACCGTGCCGGCGTACTTCAACGACGCGCAGCGCACGGCGACCCGCGACGCCGGCCGGCTGGCCGGCCTCGACGTCATCCGCATCATCAACGAGCCGACGGCCGCCTCGCTGGCCTACGGGCTCGGGTCGAAGGACCGCGGCACGGTGGCCGTCTACGACCTGGGCGGCGGCACGTTCGACATCTCGATCCTCAAGATCGAGGATGGCGTGTTCCAGGTGCTGGCCACCAACGGCGACACGCGCCTCGGCGGAGACGACGTCGACCTGGTCCTCGTCGAGCGGGTCATGGACGCGCTGGCGGCCGTGGGCGTCACGGCGCTGCCGGTCGAAGCCGCGCAGGCCGTGCGGAAGGCCGTCATCGCCGCCAAGCTGGATCTGTCCGAGTTCGAGACCGCGGAGATCCGCGTGGAGCCGGTCGTGGGGCTGCCGAAGGGCTTCACCCATCGCATCAGCCGCGCGGAGTTCGAGGGCCTGATCCGGCCGCTGGTCGACCGGACGCTCGCGCCGTGCCGCCAGGCCCTGACGGATGCGGGCCTGACGCCGCGGGACATCGACGAAGTCGTGCTGGTCGGCGGGTCCACCCGGATCCCGCTCGTGCGCCGCGCGGTCGAGGCGTTGTTCGGCCGTCGCCCGCACTCGGACCTGAATCCGGACGAAGTCGTCGCGCTCGGCGCCGCCGTGCAGGCCGACATCCTGATCAGCGGGCGCCGGGAGATGCTGCTGCTCGACGTCACGCCGCTCTCGCTCGGCGTCGAGACGATGGGCGGCGTCGTGTCGAAGATCATCCTGCGCAACTCGACGATCCCCGCGACCGGGCGCGAGATGTTCACGACGGCCGTCGACAACCAGACCGCCGTCGATTTCCACGTGCTGCAGGGCGAACGGGAGATGGCGGCCGACTGCCGCTCGCTCGCCCGCTTCCGGCTGCGCGGCATTCCGCCGCTGCCGGCCGGCCTGGCCCGCATCGAGGTCGTGTTCCAGATCGACGCGAACGGGATCCTCAGCGTCAGCGCGAAGGAGCTCAAGACGGGCGTCGAGCAGGCCATCGAGGTGAAGCCGTCGTACGGACTGACGGACGAGGAAGTGGAGCAGATGCTCATCGACTCGTTCGAACACGCCGAGGCGGATTTCGACGCGCGGCTGCTCATCGAGGCGAGAAACGAAGGCGAGAGCGTCGTGAACGCCACTGAGAAGTCGCTGCGACTGCCCGAGTTCCCGCAGGTCGCGGCCGAGGAGCTCGGCCCCGGGGAAGTGGAGACCATCCGCGCCGCGCTGGCGGACCTGAAGGCCGCGCTGCCCGGCACGGACCGGGAGGCGATCCAGCAGGCGACGCAGGCGCTCAACCACGCCACACAGCACCTGGCCGAAGTCGTCATGAACCGCACCGTCAAGGCCGCGCTGGCCGGGAAGAACGTGAGCGACGTCTAAGTCATGCCCAAGGTCACCTTCATCATCGACGGCGCGGAGCAGACCGTGGAGTTCCAGCACGGACAGCTGCCCTACAGCCATCACGGCGAGCCCGAGTCGCTGCTCGACATCGCCAAGAACTTCGACGTGCCGCTCGAGCACGCCTGCGGCGGGAGCTGCGCGTGCACGACCTGCCACCTCATCATCAGGCGCGGCGGCGGGCACCTGAGCGAGATGCAGGAAGACGAGGCCGACCGGCTCGATACCGCCTGGGGCCTCACGCCCGAGTCGCGCCTGGGCTGCCAGGCCGTGGTGAAGGGGGACGTCGTGGCCGAGTTCCCGATGTACACCCGCAATTACGTCCAGGAGGGCGGCGCGATCCAGCTCGGCAAGTCGACTGCCGACAAGGAGTAGGGACCATGCAGTGGACCAGCTCGGAAGACATCGGCATCGCGCTCTTCGAGAAGTTTCCCGACGACGACCCGCTGAAGGTGCGCTTCACCGACCTGCGCGAGCGCGTGCTGGCCCTCGAGGGCTTCGACGACGACCCGAAGGCGTCCAACGAGCCAAAGCTCGAAGCGATCCAGATGGCGTGGTACGAGGAGTGGAAGGACAACCAGTAGGATATTTGGGACTTAGTGTGCGTTTGTAGTATCATCTGTGCGCCCGAAAGACTGTTCAGTCTTCGGCAGACGACACCTATGACGAGCTTCGACTACACGCGCGCACTGGTCTTCTGTGCCGGATTACCTCTGGTTGCATCGCTCCTCGGCGGACCGGTGCGGCTCAACGCCGAACATCCCGACCACGTCAGGCAATTTCGCGAGACCGGCCAGTGCCGGGGTTGCGACCTTGTCCAGGCGAATCTCGTCCGAGTCGTGGCTGAGGCAGCCGACCTTCGGGGGGCCAATCTCACCGGGGCGCTCCTCACGCACGCGCACCTGCGCGGTGCGAATCTCGACGGCGCGTCGCTTCAGGGTGCGAACCTCCACGGCACCGACCTGCGCGGTGCCGTCGGCGCCAATTTCTCGGGTGCCGTTACCGACAGGGAAACCCTGTGCCCGAGCGGCGCGAACGGCCCCTGCTAGGCTGACACTACTTGAGCGAGTGCAGCCCGATCAGGTTGCCCTCGGTGTCATAGACCAGCGCTACGAAGCCGTACTGCCCGATCGAGAACTTCGACTTCAGAATCCGGCCGCCGGCGGCCACGACGCGCGACTCCTCGACGGCGCAGTCGTCGCAGTTGAAGTAGACGATCACGCTGTTGCCGCCGGACGGCATGCCCGCCATCTGCACGAGCGTCCCTCCGGTGCCGGGCTTGCCCATCTCGCCGTTGAACGCCCACATCTCCAGATCGCCGGACTCGAGCTTGTCGAACGTCCTCAGCAGCACGGTGCTGTAGAACGCCTTCGCGCGTTCGATGTCCTGGACGTAGATCTCGAACCAGCCGACCGGATTGGCACTCATCTGTCGTCTCCTCCCGACCCGCGCGGATGCTATCACCCGCCCGCGACCTTTGCCCGGGGCGGACGGTTGGCGCCGCCGGTGGGACAGGCGGCCCGTGACCGGGAACTGCGCTGGGTTACGATACCCGCTGGTAATGAATCGGACACTGCTGCACAGCACGGTGTGTCTCGCGATGTTCGCGAGCGCCGGCCCCACGGTCGACGGCCAGACACAGAGTGCCGGGACACCCGCCGGGCAGGCAGGGGCGCCGCCCACGCCTCCGGTGTACGTCGAGCGCAAGCCGCCGACGACGCCCTCGCGCGTCGAGAAGCTCAGCGCTACCAGCCTGCGAATCGGAGCCGTCAGCGTTGATATGACGCGGAAGGAAGTCTCGGTCAAAGGCACCGTCAACGACCCGGCGCAACTCGAGTTCATCGTCAACACCAAGGGCGGCTACAAGAGCTACGAGAGCGCGATCGAGGCGGAGTGCTCCGCGATCGATTTCAACCTCGGCCTGGTACTGATCGGCCTGGACCGCGATCGCGCCACGGCCCGTCCCCGCTTCCACTTCGATCCGGTGCCGCCTCAGGGCGATCAGGTCGAGGTCTGGATCTCCTGGAAGGCCGGCACGGAGGTGAAACGTGTCCGGGGGGAAGAACTCGTCTACGACGAGGGCTCGAAGAAGGTGCTGACCGCCTCGCGCTGGGTCTACACCGGCTCGCAGTTCTTTCCGGGGTCGCGCGCCTTCCTGGCCGATGTCGACGGCGTGCTGATCGGTTTCGTCCACACTCCGGCGCCGCTCATCGAGCGCGCGGATCCGGTGCCGGGGTCGTTCGGGTCCGTGAAGGTCAACCCGGCGCTTGGCCTCGTGCCCGGCACGCCGGTTACGGTGATAGTGCGCGCGGTTGCGCCGGCCGGGCACTAGCGGCCAGGACCAGCTAGCTGGATCCCGACTCATCCGGGGCCTTACACGCCGGGGCGTATCCGAGCCCGCAAGCCTTCTTTCGCAAAGCGAGCGCCTTCTCCCTGTCCTGAGCGACTCCATCCCCCAGCCATCGCATGACCCCGAGGTTGAAACAGCTACGCGCGTGTCCTGCCCGGCACGCATCGTCAAGCAGCCTGGCGGCCCGCGGCTTATCCTGGGGAAAGTCGTTCCCTTCGAGGTAGCTTCCAGCCAGACTTCCGCACCCCTCGACCCAGCCCTGGTCGCAGGCGATCGTGAAGAGCACGCCTGGCACCTGGGTGAGCAGTGGTCCCCGGCCCTCCTGCAGCAGGAACCGGTAGTCCGGAACCTGGGGGTCGTCGTGATGGAAGTCGCGCCGACCCTCGGCCAGAACTTGTCGGTTCAGGCAGCCGCTCCGCGACCCCAGGGAGCAGGCGCGCTCGAACAGATCCTCTGCGGGCGCGGCGGTGACCAGGCCCGTGGCTTCCAGGATCCCCAACTCGGTGCATCCCCATCCCGAGCCGGCTCGGCAGGCTTGAGACTGCAGGACTGCGAGGCGCTCGCACGCGTTGTGCCGTCCGGCCGTGCAGGCGTTGCGCCAGAACGGCACTGTGTATCCGGGATGGTGATCACCCAGTGCGCGTGTAGAGGACAACCCCGTGAACACGAGTGCCCAGACCGTCACGTAGGCCAGCCGCCGCCCCCGCGGCGCCGGCCGCACAGGTTCGGGGGCCGCGGTTGGCCACCGGCCGGTGACGGCATCCAGCTGTCTCACCATCAGGTTCATCAGGGGCACCTGCAGCAGCTTGTCGTAGAAGGTGGGCACGCCCAGGGCGCCAAGCAGCCAGTACAGGCCGACGACGCTCGCGCCGTAGATCACGCCGAACAGAATGCGGCCCCGCTCGTTTCCGGGCGCGGTCGACGGATCGGTAAAGAGCAGGTGCATACCCAGGAAGACGGCGATCGGGATGTCGGCGTCGAAGAAGTAGTAGGTGCCCGTGACCTGCAGGTACGCGAAGCTGAACAGGTAGGTCGTGAGCACGGCGGGAAGTGTCATCGACGTTACGCCGAACAGGAACTGACTGGGCAACGACACGAGAAGGATGAACAGATAGATTCCCGGCGGCGCGATGAGCAGCGAGGCGATGTCCTCACCCCAGGTGATGTCCGTCGTGCCGGTCAGGATCAGTCCCAGCGAGAACAGCGCCAGCGTGAAGGCTGCCGGATTGAAGATGTGCGTGCGGCGCCCGTCCCTCTCCCACCGCACGAACTCCTTGGCCAGGAGGCCCACGGCGACCATGACGAACTGCAGATAGAACCAGTCATCAACGAACCGCAGAAAGAGGTTGATGCTGTAGACGATCGGAAACGGGCCAAACCCCAGCGTGTACGACTTGCCGCGCGTCCACGCCAGCAGCATGCCGAACGCGTAGGCAAACACGATCTGCGCGGCGATCAGCAGCGTCGCGTCCTTGACGGGCTGCCAGTAGAACCCCCAGTAGACGAGAATCGACGTGTGTGCCAGCGCCTGCAGGTAGTGTTGCGGCAGCAGCGCCACCTCGACCCTGAACGCGCGTACGCCGGTCCGCCGCCACAGCAGTCCGAGCCAGCAGAGGAGCACGCTCGCCGTGACGGCCACCGACACCACGAGCGTGGTGTGAGCATGCACGCGAGGCGCCTGGATCAGAGCGCCGAGCGCCGCGGCGCAGGCCAGCGGAAGGAGCCATGCGAAGGTCGGCGCGGGGCGTGGCGGCGGGGGCCGCCGCCCGGTTCGCTCCTGGTCCCGGGTCACCTGGTCGTTCCTGCCAAGGCAAGAACACCGTCGATCACCGCCTTCAGCGAGGCGTAGGGCTCAGCCCCCGAAACCTTATTCTCGATTTTCAGGCGGCCGTCCTGCTGGACGAATCCAATGAGAAACGTGGGCGTGCCCGTCACGCCGGCGCGCACGCCGTCTCGCAGATCCTGTCGGACTCGGGCCGTCGTGCCGGGTGCCATGACGCAGCGCTTGAACGCGGCCTGGTCCATGCCGACGGCTCCCGCGTGCGCGAGCAGTTGCAGGTCACCGAACGATCGCTGATTGGCAAACAGCCGATCGTGCATGTCCCAGAACTTGCCTTGCTGGCGGGCACACTCCGCCGAGAGGGCCGCCTTGAACGCGCGTGGGTGGATGCGCTCGAGTGGGAAGTGGCGGAACACGTACCGAATCCTCCCGGGTGTCACGTACTCGTCCAGGATCCTGGCGAGGGTCTCTCTGGTGTAGCGGCCGCAGAAGGGGCACTCGAAGTCGGAGAACTCGACGATCGCGACTTTGGCGGTGGTGGGGCCCTTGCCGGCGGCATGCGCAAGGGACAAGGGCCCTTCCGTTCCGGCGCCGGCTGGATGCGCAAAGGCGACCAGCAGCCAGAAGAGCCCGCTACCCGCCTGTTTTCGCAGGATTCTCATGCCCGGCGCATGATACCGCCCATTTCGGGACCGAAGGAGGTGCCCGTCCGGATCTGAGTCCGTAGCCGTTTGCCTACTTTTTGCACACACAATGGTGATCTTCAGACATTTCGTGTTAGCCTCCAGCCTTGCTGCCGAAGCTCATGCGCGGCGGCAGCACAGGTTTGGTGAGCCCTCAACGGGATTCGGTGCCTTGAAAGCAGCTTTGAAAGGACGGCTTCACATGACAGGTAGATTCATCGCGGCAGCGCTGGTCGCCGGGGGGTGCTCCCTGGCCATTCCCCAGGTGGCGTCTGCACAGAATGTGAGCGCCACGGCCGAGGTCCTCCAGGCTGTTCAGAACGGACCGCTGACCGACGTGCAGTTCCGCGTGGCCGTCGCCAATGGTGATGCGTCGCCGGTGTCCAACGTGGTCATCGTCTTCGAAGACCAGCTTCAGTTGCGCGTCGGAGACGTTGCACCTGGAGGCGTGACGGTCAGCGCGCCGGAGAGTCGTGCGATTGACCACGGCGCGTTGCCGACGGACAACTACCCCCTGCGCGCGACGCTGTCGTTTGCCCAGGATGGCGTAAACGTGGAGCTGCCTGTCGTTCTCCGTCTCGTTCTGGGCGGCCAGGGAGCCAACTGACATGGTCGCCCCCGTGCTTCGTCCGCGGTTCTCTTCCCTTCAGAAGGACCACACCGTGCGCATCCAGCGTTCGATCTCACGCCTGGTCATGCGGGGCGTACGAGTCTCCCTGGCGGCTCTGTTTCTCCTGGTGGCCACGACATCAGCTCTGGCCCAGACCAAAGTCGTCGCCGTGCCCTGGGCCGGGCAGCCGTCGAAGCCCCACGTTGTGTACAGCGGCGGGACGCTCGTCCTTCAGGCTGTGGCGACCAACGCGGTCGGCAACCCTGTCTCCCTCGTAAGCGGTTCGTGGGATCCAGGCGACGGCAGTGGCCCCCAGGCCATTCCAGTCGGGAATTCGCGTGTGCTCGAGAAGACGCACGTCTATACAGGCTCGCCAGGCCAGCCGTTCACGGCAACCATCTCGGTGTTTGACGGCGCCAACACCTATACGGACACCTTCAAGGTGCAGATCCAGGCCAAGACACTCGACGTCGAGGTCAATATGGCCATCGACAAGTCCCTGTGGTACCTGCACAAGACAATGACGCTGTCTACCAGCGGCGCGTTCACCACCGGGTACTGGACGAGCAACAACATCAACGCCGCGACCTCGGCCGCGACGCAGGCCTTCGAGATCAACGGGCACCGCGAGAACGGGAATGTTCTCGAGGATCCGTACGTGGACAACGCCGGCCGCGGCCTCCGCTTTCTTCAACAGGCGGTGTCGTCGTTTGCCATCGCTGCCCAGACCTACGGGAACCCGGACTCCAATGGGAATGGCCTGGCACTCAGGACCGTCTATGGGCACGAGGTGTACGTCGGTGGACAGATCGTCGATGCCTTCGTGGCCAGCGCGACACCGAACAAGATCGCGGTCGTTGGTCCGCGGGCCGGCCAGACCTACAAGACCATCGTGGCCGACCTGATGGACGCGTATTCCTGGGGTCAGGACGACTTTGATACCGACCGAGGCGGGTGGATCTACAACTTCAATTCCCAGGGGGGTATCGATTCGTCCTCCTCGCAGTGGTGGGCCATTGGCGCGCACGCGGCAGACGTGTGGGATACCGGCATCGTGCCTCCCTTCGTGCGTGAGCAGAACTGGACGGTCGGGATTCCCGCCCTGCAGAATTGGGGGCTGAACAACCAGTCCCCTGGCACGGGGAACCATGGCGGCTGCAGCTATCGCGGCTTTGGTAGCGACACCCACCATGCCCGCACGGCGTCCTGTCTGGTCATGATGTCGGCGGACAACGTCGGGAAGACCGATACCCGCTGGCTGGCGGCCGAGTCCTGGGAACGGCGAAACTTCGTCACCGGCGGTGGTTCTCTGCACGGAAGGAACGCGAACGGAACAGGGGCCCGCGACCTGTACAGCATGTTTGCGCTGGCAAAGGCGATGCGCCTGGCGAAGGACGGGAGCGGCGCGTCGGCTCCGATTGAACTCCTGGGTGGAGACATGGACTGGTACCGCGCCGATCCGGTGCCTGCCCAGCCTTGGAACCGGACCAACGGCTTCGCAAGAAATCTGGTGGGAACCCAGAACGCGGACGGCAGTTTCCCTGACGAGTACGAGTTCGGCACCGGGCAACTGTCAACCGCCGTTGGCACGATCATCCTCTCGCCGACCTTGTTCGAGCTCGGGCCGGTGGCTGCCTGCACGGCCGACCCCCTGATCGACGGCACGGCCGCGCTCGGCGGCGAGACGACCTTCGATGGCAGCGGTTCCGTTCACCAGGATCCGGATTACGCCGGCGGCCTGACCTACGCGTGGAACTTCCAGGATGGTGACACCGGCAGCGGTGTGTCGCTCACCCATGTGTTCGACAACGTCGGTATCTACAACGTGACCTTGACGGTGACGGATGACAGCGGCTTGTCGAACACGACGTCGTGCCCGGTGGACGTGCGGAGTCAGGACATTCCGCCCAACGCCAATATCGTGGTGACGGCGAGCCAGCCGATCTGCGCGGGCGATACGGTGACGCTCGATGGTTCGTCCTCGACCGACCTCGATACGCAGGTCGTGCTCTGGGAGTGGGACACCGTGAATCCGATCAACTTCGGCTCCATCGACCACACCGGTCCGGTGATCGAACTGACGTTCCCGACGGCCGGAACCTACGACGTCGGCCTGCGGGTTACCGACGAGGACGCCAACGGCGCCAACTCCGACTCCGAGTTCGCGTCCATCGTGGTGATTCCGGCCGACGATCCGACGTGTAATCAGCCGCCAACCGCTGACGGCCAGAGTCTGACGACGCCCGAAGACACCCCGCTCGCCATTACGTTGACGGCAGCGGATCCGGACGGCGACGCGCTCGCCTACACGATCCTCAGCGGCCCGTCGAACGGCGCGCTGTCCGGGCTGGCTCCGAACGTGACGTATACGCCGAACCTGGACTACAACGGGCCCGATAGCTTCACGTTCACGGTCAACGATGGCCGGGACGACTCGAACGTCGCGACGGTGACCATCGACGTCACACCGGTGAACGACCCGCCGGTGGCGAACCCGGACTCGAAGGTCACGCCGGAAGACACACCGGTGGGCGGGACGGTGACGTCGTCGGATGTCGACGGCGGGGCGCCGACCTACAGCCTGGCGACGGCGCCGAGCCACGGCGCGGCGGCCGTGGACGCGGACGGTACCTACACCTACACGCCCGAGCCGGACTACAGCGGGCCGGACAGCTTCACCTACACGGTGAGCGACGGCAACGGCGGCACGGACACCGAGACGGTGACGATTGATGTCACGCCGGTCAACGATCCGCCGGTGGCGGATCCGGACGCCAAGGTGACGCCGGAGGACACCCCGGTTGACGGCAACCTGACCTCGTCGGACGTCGATGGCGGCTCGCCGGCCTACAGCCTCGCGACGCCGCCGACCAACGGCGGGGTGGTGGTGAACGCGGACGGCAGCTACACCTACACGCCGAACCTCAACTACGTCGGTCCGGACAGCTTCACCTACACGGTGGACGACGGCAACGGCGGCACGGACACCGAGACGGTCACAATCGACGTGACGCCGGTCAACGACCCGCCGGTGGCGAATCCGGACTCGAAGACGACCCCGGAAGATACGCCGGTCAACGGTGCGGTGACCTCGTCGGATGTGGACGGCGGTGCGCCGACCTACAGCCTGGCGACGGCGCCGAGCCACGGTGCGGTGGCCGTCAACGCGGACGGCACCTACACCTACACGCCCGAACCGGACTACAACGGCCCGGACAGCTTCACTTACACGGTGGACGACGGCAACGGTGGGACGGACACGGAGACGGTCACGATCGATGTGACGCCCGTCAACGACCCGCCGGTGGCCAACCCGGATGCGAAGGTGACGCCGGAAGACACGCCGGTGAGCGGCGCGGTGACGTCGTCGGATCTGGACGGTGGCACGCCGACGTATAGCCTCACGACCCCGACGACCCACGGCTCTGTCGTGGTGATGCCGAACGGCGGCTACACCTACACACCGAACTCCAACTACGTCGGGCCGGACAGCTTCATCTACACGGTGAACGACGGCAACGGCGGCACGTCGACGTCGACCGTTACGCTCGACGTGACGCCGGTCAACGACCCGCCGGTGGCCAACCCGGATGCGAAGGTGACGCCGGAGGACACGCCGGTGAGCGGTGTGGTGACCGCGTCGGATGTGGACGGCGGCGCGCCGACCTACAGCCTGGTGTCCGGCGTGTCGCACGGCACGCTGACGCTGGATGCCGCCGGTGCCTACACCTACACGCCGGCCCTCAACTACAACGGTCCCGACAGCTTCACGTTCCAGGTCGCTGACGGGAACGGCGGGACCGCGACGGCGGTCGTCAGCATCACGGTCACGCCGGTCAACGACAAGCCGGTGGCCGTGGACGACAGCTACACGGGTCAGTGGAACACGCCGCTGACGATTGCGGCACCCGGAGTACTGACCAACGACAGCGATGTCGACGGCGACACGCTGACGGCGATCAAGCTCAGCAACCCGGCGTCGGGCATGCTGACCTTCAACGCGAATGGTGGCTTCACCTTCATGCCGGCGATGAACTTCTCCGGCAAGGTGTCCTTCACCTACAAGGCCAACGACGGTTCGCTCGACAGCAACGTGGCGCGGGTCCGCATCAAGATCACCACGCCCTGCAGGACGCGGAACGCCTACGGCAAGAACCGCGATGGTCGCGGCGGCAAGAGCAACGACCGGAGCGACGACCGGAGCGACGACCGTCGCGGCGGCAAGAGCGACGATCGCAGCGACGACAAGCGCGGCGGCAAGAGCGATGACCGCAGCGACGACAAGCGCGGCGGCAAGAGCCGCGACGGCCGGAGCAACGACCACGGGAGCCGCGATCACGGGAGCCGCGACTGGAGCGACGACCGCAGCAGCGACGACCGGAGTTCCGACTCGGGCTACTGCGCACCCGGCACCCCGGTGGGTCACAAGGACCACTACACGACGAAGAAGAACACGCCGCTGAGCGTGGCCGTGAACAAGGGCGTCATCAGGAACGACTGGAACACGGCGTCGGTGACGGTCATCTCGGGTCCGTCGCGCGGCACGGTGACGCTGGCGGCCAACGGCAGCTTCCTCTACATGCCGCTCCCGGGATTCGCGGGTGACGACGTGTTCTACTACGTGCCGCGCAGCGCCGCCGGGGTTGCGGGCAAGGCGGTGCAGGTCTCCATTCGGGTGCGCGGGCACTGGGATGGCGACAACTGCGACCACGACAAGAAGAAGCACAAGCACAAGAAGGGTGATAACTGCGACCACGATCGCGACCACGACTAGGTTCGCGACGGGGCTCGGGTTTACAGACGCCGGGGGCCTTCGGGCTCCCGGCGTTTTTCTTTGAAGCGTGCGCGGCTTCCTGCGGGGGGACGGGCATCTTCCGGGATGCAGGCTCGCCGCCAGCGAGCTTGCCCGTTGTTGGAGTTACGATACCGGCACACAGTCGTGAGCCTGCCCTCCTTGAATCGCACCGCCGCCGTCTTCGGCGTCGTGCTGCTGGTCAACAGCGCGTTCGTCGCCGTTTCATCGGCCGCGACGGTCTTCCACTACGCCAACGTCGCGGCGCATGTGCTGCTCGGGCTGGCGGCGCCTGTGGCGGTCTGGCTGCTCGGCCGGCGTGCGCTCGGGCGCTGGGGCGCCTGGGGCGTGCTCGCGGCGGCCGGGACACTCCTTGCCGTAGGCGGAGGGCTCTATCTCGCCTGGGTCGGCGGGGGCCTGGCCCATCAGACTGCAAGGAACGTGCACGCCGCGCTCGGGGCGGCGTCCGCCGTGCTCGCCGCGCTGTGGGCGTTTGCCGCGGGCGCGCGGGGCGGGAACGGCGTGCCGCGCAGCGCGGGGCTGGTCGCGCTCGGGATGGTGGCGCTGACGACCGTCGGCGTCGTCGTGGCGAAGGCGTCGGCACAGCGCAACTGGAACGCAGCTCACACGATCGTCAATCCCGACCTGCCGCCGGACACGATGGAAGGCGAAGGGGCCGGAGCCGGCTCCCCGTTCTTCCCATCGTCGGCCCGCACGTCGGTCGGCGGCGTGATGCCGGCCGGCTTCTTCATGACGAGCCAGGAGTGCGGGCGCTGCCACCGGGAGATCTACGACCAGTGGAACTCGTCGGCCCACCACTTCTCGTCGTTCAACAACCAGTGGTACCGGAAGTCCATCGAGTACATGCAGGACGTGGTCGGCGTCGGGCCCTCGAAGTGGTGCGCGGGCTGTCACGACCACGCCATGTTCTTCAACGGCCGCTTCGAGCGGCCCGTCCGGGAGCAGATCGATACGCCGGAAGCGCAGGCGGGCCTCGGGTGCACGTCGTGCCACGCCATCACGCATGTGGACGGCACCATGGGGCAGGGCGGCTTCACGGTGGAGGATCCGCCGCTCCACGACCTGGCGACGAGCCGGAACCCCGTTCTCGTCAAGGCCCATGACGCGCTGCTCCACCTGAGCCCGGCGCCGCACCGCAAGACCTTCCTGAAGCCGTTCCACACGGAGCAGCCGGCGCAGTTCTGCAGCGCGTGCCACAAGGTGCATCTCGACAAACCGGTGAACGACTACCGGTGGTTCCGCGGGTTCAACGACTACGACAACTGGCAGGCCTCGGGGGTCTCGGGCGAAGGCGCGCGCTCGTTCTACTACCCGCCGAAGCCCTCCACCTGCAGCGACTGCCATATGCCCTGGGTGGCGTCCACGGACCCGGCCGCGCGCAACGGCCGCGTGCGGTCGCACCGGTTCATCGGCGCCAACACCGCGCTGCCCTTCGTGAACGGCGACGCCGAGCAGCTCCGGCTCACCCAGGAGTTCCTCGGGAACGGTCAGGTCTCGGTGGACGTGTTCGGCGTCGCGCGAGTCGACGAGTCGCTTCCGGGCGGCGTGGACGGGATGGCGCGCGGTGGTGAGCCGCGCCTCGCCAGCACGTTCGCCGTGGGCGAGGAGGGTGGCGATGGCGGCGCCGGGGCCGCGGGTGTTGCGGCCGTCGAGGTGGTCGGTCCGCTCGGCACGGTGGACGCCGCCGTGCGGCGCGGCGATTCCGTCCGCGTGGAAGTGGTGGTCCGCACGCGGAAGGTCGGGCACTTCTTTCCGGGCGGCACCGTGGACGCATTCGAGGTCTGGGTCGAGTTCGAGGCCGTGGATGACAAGGGGCGGGTGCTCCTGCACAGCGGAGCCGTGGCGGACGGCGGCGCCGGTCCCCTCGACCCTGGCGCGCACCTGTATCGGAGCCTGCTGCTGGACGGACATGGCAACCCCATCAACAAGCGGAACGCCTGGGCGACCCGGTCCGTGGCCTACGTCCGCCTGATCGGCCCCGGTTCGGCCGACACCGTGCACTACCGGTTGCGCGTGCCGGCCGATGCCGGCGAGCAGATCACGCTGCGGGCGAAGGTGAAGCACCGCAAGTTCGCCTGGTGGAACACGCAGTGGGCCTACGCCGGTGAGCGCGCGCCGAAGGCGCCGGCCGCGGCGAAGGATCACGACGACGGTGCGTGGCAGTTCACGGCGAGCACCGCGACCGTGTCGGGTCCGATGAAGCAGGTGCCCCGCCTTCCGATCACCGTGATGGCGTCCAGTGAACAGACCGTGCGCGTGCTGCCGAAGGGTGCCGCGCTGGCCTCCCCGCGACGGACGGATCCGTCCGTCCGCGAGCGGTGGAACGACTACGGCATCGGCCTGCTGCAGCAGGGCGACCTGAAGAACGCGGAGGCGGCGTTCCTCAACGTGATGGCCTCCGAGCCCGGCTACGCGGATGGCCCGCTGAACGTCGCCCGCGTCCGCCTGCAGGAGGGCGACCTCGAAGGGGCGGAGGTGATGCTCCGCAAGTCCCTCGCGATCGACGGCAGCCTGGCGAGGACCCACTATTTCCTCGGCACGGCGCTCAAGGGCCTGGGCCGCTACGAGGAGGCCCTCACGCATCTCGAGAAGACCATCGCGCTCTACCCGAAGGACCGCGTGGCGCTGAACCAGCTCGGACGCGTGCTGTTTCTGCAGCGGCAGTTCGACAAGGCGATTGCGATCTTCAAGCGGGTGCTGGCGATCGACCCGGAGGACCTGCAGGCCCACTACAACCTGATGCTCTGCTACCAGGGCACGGGGAAGGACGAGATGGCGTCGAAGGAGGAGCAGCTGTTCCTGCGCTTCAAGGCGGACGAAGGGTCTCAGACGATTACGGGAGACTTCTCCCGTACGTCTCCGGACGACAACAACGAACGCCAGAACATCCACGAGCACGGACGATGAGACTCAGGACTCTGCTGCCGGCTCTGCTGTGTCCGGCGCTGCTCGCGGCGGTCGAGCCGCCCACCGGCGTGACCTTCAGAGACATCACGGCGCAGGCCGGCATCGCCTTCGTCCACAACAACGGCGCCTTCGGGAAGAAGTGGATGCCGGAGACGTACGGATCGGGATGCGTCTTCTTCGACTTCGACGCGGACGGACGGCAGGATCTCCTGCTCGTGAACGGCAGCAGGTTTCCCGGGCAGCCCGGTGAGGTGACCACCTCGCGCCTGTACCGCAACCTCGGGAGCGGGCGGTTCGCCGACGTGACGAAGGGCTCCGGGCTGGACGTCGACCTGCTCGGCATGGGCGGGGCGGCCGGGGACTTCGACGGCGACGGCCTCGTGGACCTGGCGGTGACGCACGTGCGGGGTGTGCAGCTCTATCGCAACCTCGGGGGCGGGCGGTTCGCGGACGTCACCGAACGCAACGGCATCATCGAGAAGGAATGGGCGTCGAGTGCCCTGGTGTTCGACTACGACGAGGACGGTGCGCTCGACCTGGCCGTGGCCCGCTACCTCCAGTGGTCACCGAACCGCGACGTCCACTGCAACAACACCGGACGCGGCAAGTCGTACTGCACGCCCGACATGTACAAGGGCGAGGGGCTTCGTCTCTACCACAACCGCGGGAACGGCACCTTCTCGGAGGTGACGCGCGATGCGGGCGTGTTCAGCAGTAATTCCCGGAGCCTCGGCCTCGCGATGCTCGACTACGACGGCGATGGCTGGATGGACTTCATCGTCGCGAACGACGGCACGCCGAACCAGTTGTTCCGGAACACCGGAATGGGCACGTTCACCGACGTTGCGTACAAGGCGGGCGTGGCCGTACGGGAGAACGGAGCGGCGCGGGCCGGGATGGGCGTGGACGCGGCGGACTACGACGAATCCGGCAGGCCGAGCCTGATCATCGGCAACTTCTCAAACGAGATGCTCGCGATGTACCACAACGAGGGCAACGGTCTGTTCATCGACGAAGCGCCGACGTCGAACATCGGCAAGGACACGCTGTTCTCGCTGACCTTCGGGCTGTTCTTCTTCGACTACGACCTGGACGGCCGTCCAGACATCTTCGCCGCCAACGGACACATCACCGAGGACTTCCCCGTGTTCGTCAAGAACGTCACCTACGCGCAGCGTCCCCACCTGTTCCGGAACCTCGGCGGGAAGCGCTTCGCCGAGGCGATTGGCGACGTCGGGCCGGACCTGGCCCGCAAGGTGGTCGGCCGGGGCGCCGCGTACGCGGACATCGATGACGATGGCGACCTCGACTTCGTGATGACCGAGAGCCACGGCCCGGCCCGGTTGTACCGGAACGACGGCGGGGTCCATCACGCGTTGCGGGTCCGCGTCGTGGGCGTGAAGTCCAACCGCGACGGCATCGGGGCGCGCGTGGACGTGACGCGTGAGGATGGTTCGAAAGCGTGGATGCTCGTGAAGTCCGGCTCCAGCTATCTCTCACAGAGCGAACTGCCCGTCACGTTCGGACTGGGTGGGGCGACGAAGGTGCGGAGTCTCTCCGTCACGTGGCCGGACGGCACCGTGCAGGCGCTCGGGCCCCAGGATGCGGACCGCACGCTGGTTGTCAGGGAGGGGAGCGGCATCGTGAGCCGGAAACCCTTCGCCCGCCGGAGCCGGTAGCCCGTGATGCCCCGCATCCCGATGGTCCGGGCGTCACTCGCCGCGGTGGCTGCGTCCGCCGCGCTGACGCTGGGCGCGGCCGGCCCCGTGACGTTCAAGGACATCACGACCCAGGCCGGCATCGCCTTCACGCAGAACAACGGCGCGTTCGGTGGGAAGTACTTCCCGGAGGAGCTGGGTTCCGGCGCCGTGTTCCTGGACTTCGACGCCGACGGCTGGCAGGACCTGCTGCTGGTCAACGGGAAGAACTGGCCCGGACGCCCGGGGCCGAAGACGACCGCGGCGCTGTACCGTAATCGCGGCAACGGAACGTTCCAGAACGTGACGAGCGGGTCGGGACTCGACGTGGAGCTGTACGGCGTCGGCGGTGCGGCGGCGGACTACGACAACGACGGGAAGGTGGACGTCTTCATCACAGCCTATGGCGGCGGCCGTCTCTTCAAGGGGCTGGGGGGCGGGAAGTTCCAGGATGTCACGGGCGCGGCCGGCGTGGCCGATCCCGGCTGGTCCACGAGCGCGCTGTGGGTGGACTACGACAAGGATGGCCACCTCGACCTGTTCGTGGCGCGCTACATCGACTGGGACGTCAAGTCCGACATCTACTGCACGCAGAACGGCCGGACGAAGGGCTATTGCGGCCCGACGCTCTACAAGCCGAACTCGCCGAGGCTCTTTCACAGCCGCGGCAACGGCACGTTCGAGGACGTGACGGAGAAGGCCGGCCTGGGCGCCGTGGTGTCGAAGGGGCTCGGCGTCGTGATGCTCGACTACGACGCCGATGGCTGGATGGATCTCTTCCTCGCCAACGACATGCAGCCGAACCAGTTGTTCCGCAACCGCGGTGACGGCACGTTCAGCGACGTGGCCCGCCGGGCCGGCATCGCCGTCTCGGAGCAGGGCGCCGCGCGCGCCGGCATGGGCGCCGACGCCGCCGACTACGACGGCAGCGGATTCCCCAGTGTGGTGATCGGCAACTTCTCGAACGAGATGATGGGGCTGTACCACAACGACGGGAAGGGGCTCTTCGTCGACGAGGCGCCGCGCACGGCCCTCGGCCGCGCCACGCTGCTGTCGCTGACATTCGCGTGCTTCTTCTTCGACTACGACCTCGACGGGTGGCTCGACATCTTCTCCGCCAACGGTCACGTGTTCGAGGAGCTGCCGCAGTACAGCGGCCGGGTCACCTACCGGCAGTTCCCGCACCTGTTCCGCGGCCTCGGGGGCAGGGGATTCGAGGAGGCGATCGGCAAGGTCGGGCCGGACCTTGGCGGGGCCATCGTCGGACGCGGCGCCGCCTACGCCGACATTGACAACGACGGCGACCTCGACCTCGTGGTGACCGAGGTCGGCGGTCCCGTCCGGCTGTACCGCAACGACGGCGGCAACGCGAACCGGTCCCTGCGTGTGGTTCTCCGCGGAGCCTCCGGCAATCGCGAGGGCATTGGCGCGCGTGTTGACGTGGTCCTCGCCGACGGGCGAAAGACCTGGGGTCTGGTCAAGACCGGGTCGTCGTTCGCCTCCCAAAGCGAGCTGCCGCTCACGTTCGGCCTCGGGGCGTCCACCGCCGTCCGGAAACTGACGGTTCACTGGCCGTCCGGCCGGTCCACCGACGTGGCGAACCCGCCGGTCGGTCACACCCTGACCATCAGCGAGGCCGGGGGCCTCACCGGGAAGCGCCCGTTCCGGCGCCAACGGTAGCCCGCATCGCCAGACGAAGCTCGACCGTTGGGTGGTCGTTCTACACAACCCTGTTGACTTTGTGGACACGTCGCGCGGATACTGCGCAGGCTGCAGTCCGCTTCGCCTGTGACGCAGCAGGAGAAAAGGTTCATGAGGTCCCGCTTTCGTCAGGCCCTAACGCTCTGCGCAGTCGTCCTTGCCCTGGCCTCGCCGGCCCGTGCGCAGGTCACGAATTTCAGCGCTGACGTCAACACCGCAATCGACAACGGTCTGGCCTGGCTGGATAGCCAGGGCTATCTCACCAACGGCAACTCTGGTGACGCCACCGGGCTCGTCACGCTGGCGCTGATGGAGAAGCGCGCGAGTGCCGACCAGAATTCCGTCGGCACGGGCTACAGCGGTGCGACCGCGGCTGACAAGGTGAAGCTCGATGGCCTGGTGGGCCATCTCATCAGCACTGCCTCCAACCCCTTCTACTCCTACCGGAACGGTCAGGAGCTGATGGCGCTGGCGCTGTATCTCCGCACCGGCGGTCCCGATCAGGCGGGCGCACTCGCGGCGCTGAACACCGCGTTTGACGAGTCGGTCAACCTGCTCGGCACGAGCGCCCCCTGTACGGACGACGGGTGGGGTGGATGCATCCCGGGCTCGGGTGGCACAGACCCCTGTATCGACAACGGCTGGGGCGGCTGCCAGCCCGTGAAGCTCCCGCCGACGCAGGCGTCGGTGGATGCGTGGCACGGGTTCTGGTGCTACAGCGACGTGAGCTGCGAGGACGCCTCCACGACGCAGTTCGTCGTGTCCGGCCTTGCGGCCGCACGGGGTGTCTACTCGCATCCTGACTACAGCGACCCAGCGCGCCTGGCACTCCTGGACATGGTGACGGCCCGCACGAGCGCGCGGTACTCCACGGGCCCCGGCAATCAGGGTTGCTCGCCGGGCGGCTTCCCGCTCTCTCCGGGCGAGTTCGGCGCCGGCTACTCCCCGGGTAGCTGCAGCACATTCCAGCAGACGGGTTCGGGCGTCTGGATTCAGCTCGTCGGCGGCGCGAACCTCAATTCGTCCGGCGTGCAGAGCTTCCTGCGCTGGCTCCGCAGCCGCTACAACTACGTCGACAACAACGAGAACGAGTGGGGCAACACGTCCTACGGGTACGGCCTCTGGTCCACGAGCAAGGGCCTCGCGTTCCTTGACGATGGCGGCCTGACACCGGACCCGGGCAACATCGCGACAGCGGACCTTGGCGTGCTCGACAACACCGACCACGCTGGCGATCCGTTGGCCTACGGCCGCCGGCAGCTGCACCTGGATCCGTCCACGGCGCCGCGCCCCGTGCTCTTCGGAGCCGGCGGGGCTGGTTACTATGCGGACCCGCGTGAACTCGCGCGCTGGTACTTCGACTTCGCCTATACCGTCATCTCGCGCCAGGATGCGTCGGGGTTCTTCAACTCAGGCAGCGGCTGGCAGCAGCCGTCCGAGCAGGCCTACCACATCCTGATCCTGCAGCGGTCGGTCGGTGGCGGCTGTCTTGATGCCGACGGTGACGGCGTCTGCGACGCGGACGACAACTGTCCGCAGGATGCCAACGCCGAGCAGGCCGATGGCGACAGCGACGGCCTCGGCGATGCGTGCGATGCGTGCCCGACCGACGCGAGCAACGACGCCGACGGTGACGGTGTGTGCGGCGCGGTGGACAACTGCGCGGCGGACGCGAATGCCAACCAGGCCGACGCGGATGCCGACGGCCAGGGCGATGTCTGCGACGCGTGCCCGAACGACGCCGGCAACGACGCGGATGGCGACGGTGTCTGCGGCGACGTGGACAACTGCGCGGCCGCGGCCAACAGCGACCAGGCGGACGCGGACAGTGACGGTCTCGGCGACGCGTGCGATGCCTGCCCGACCGATGCGACGAACGACGTGGACGGCGACGGCTTCTGCGGCGCGGTGGACAACTGCCCGAACGTGGCCAATGCCAATCAGGTCGATTCCGACAACGACGGCGCGGGCGATGCCTGCGACGCGTGCGCGCTCGACGCGAACAACGACGCCGATGGCGACGGCGCCTGCGGCAACGTGGACAACTGCCCGGCGCTGGCCAACGCCGACCAGGTCGACTCCGACCGTGACGGCGTAGGCGACGCCTGCGACGCGTGCGCGCTCGACGCGAACAACGACGCGGACGCCGACGGCGTGTGCGGCAACGTGGACAACTGCCCGGCCGCGGCGAACGCGGACCAGGCGGACTCCGACGGCGATGGCCTCGGTGACGTGTGCGACACGATCAACCCGCCGAGCTGCGACGACGACAGCAGCGACGACCACAACCCGAAGCACAAGCACGTGCACGGGAAGGGTCACAGCAGCCATGGCAAGGGCAAGGGCAAGGGCCATGACGGCAAGAGCTGCGACGATGGCAGCAGCGACGACAAGAGCAGCCGTGACCGGAGCAGCGACGACAAGAGCAGCCGCGACCGGAGCAGCGACGACAAGAGCGGCAAGGGTGGGAAGAGCCACGACAAGAGCGACGACAAGAGCGGCAAGGGTGGCAAGAGTGACGACCGGAGCAGCGACGACAGGAGCGGGAAGGGTGGCAAGAGCGTGAAGCCGGCTCCCAAGCCCGCCCCGAAGCCGGCTCCGGCTCCGCCGCCGAAGCCCTCGCCCAAGAAGAAGTAGTTCGCCCTCCGGCGAACTGGAACCAGAGAGCCCGCATCCCTCAGGGGGTGCGGGCTCTTTTTCGTTTCTGCGATACTGCCGTGGGCCCTTCGCATGCCGGCCAACCGTCGAGTTCTCCCCGCTGACGGCACGGACCGTCCCTCGTTCCTGCCGATCCGGCGTCGGGTCGCCGTCGCGGCGGCAGGTGCCGGCCTCGCGCTGCTGCTGGGCGCCACACGCCCTGCAGCCGCGCAGACGCGACTGGCGGTTGACGGGTCGGCGGGCTGGGTCGGGTTTCCCGACGACGGCTATCTGGTGAGTGAGCTGCTCGCAGGTACGGCGGTGCGCATCTCGCTGACGCCGCGGCTGGCCGTCGGCCCGGAGCTGACCTTCGTCAGCGGCGACGGACACAGCCACCTGATCCTGACCGGCAATCTGACGTTCGACCTCCGTCGCCCCGCGGCGTCGCCCCGCGCGACGCCGTTCCTGGTCGTCGGCGCCGGTCTCTTTCAGACGAGAGAACAGCTCTTCACGGGCCCGTACACGTCGCGCGAAGGGGCGTTCACGGCCGGTGGCGGCGTCCGGGCGTCGGTCGGCGAGCGCGGGACGATCGGTGTGGAGGCCCGGATGGGCTGGGAGGCGCATCTGCGCCTGAACGCGGTCGTCGGCTGGCGCCTGGGCGGCGCGCCGTAAGAGGGCCCGTCCGGGGGACTCAGCCGACGAACAGGTCGGCCGGCATCGCCGGCGCCGTGCCCGTCGCGGCGGCCCGGGCGAAGAGCGCCTCGATGGCCCGGCGTCCTTCAGCGCCGAGGCTGACCGAGAACGCGTTCACGTAGAGGTCGATGTGCTTGAACATCACCTCGTCGCTCATCGCCTGCGCGTGCGCGCGGACGAACGGCAGCGTCTCGTCCCGATGGGCGAACGCGTACTCCACGCTGCGGCGGAGCACGCGGTCCACCGTACGCTGGGCCTCGAGGGGGAGTGCCCGCTTCACCACGATCCCACCGAGGGGAATCGGGAGGCCGGTCTCCGCCTCCCAGAATTCACCCAGGTCGATGATCTTCTTCAGGCCGAGCGCCTCGTACGTGAAGCGGTTCTCGTGGATGATGAGCCCCGCGTCGAAGGCATCCCGCAGCAGCGCCGGTTCGATCTCCGAGAACACGAGCTCCGTCCGGTCCGTCGCGGCGGGGAAGGCGAGCCCGAGCAGGAAGTTCGCCGTCGTGTAGCGCCCCGGGATGGCGATGCGGAGATGGCCGGCCGCAACCTCTTCGCGGCTGATCGGCCGCTTCGAGATCAGCAGCGGCCCGCAGTTGCGGCCGAGGGCGCTGCCGGCATCGAGCAGCGCGTACCGATCCGCGCAGTACGCGAACGCGTGGTAGCTGAGCTTGGTGACGTCGATAGCGCCCGCGAACGCGTCCCGGTTCAGGGCCTCCACGTCGGCCATGCGCACGTCGAATGCGAGCCCCTCCAGGTCGACGCGCCGGTGCACGATCGCATCGAACATGAAGCAGTCGTTCGGGCACGGTGAGAAGCCGAGCGAGAGCCTCATAGCCGCTCCCTCAGAGCGCCCCCACGACCGTCACGGCCGTGCGATTGAGGGCCTCGATGGCCTCCGGCAGCTTCCACGCCGCCCGGTTCCGCCGCTCGACGTAGTTCGAGATGGCCCGGATCTGGGCGCACGGCACGCCGGCCACGAAGCACGCGAAGAAGAACGCGGCGCCCTCCATCGTCTCCACGTCCGCATGGCAGCGCTCGGCGAGCGCCGCGATGGTGGGTTCGTGCCCGTGCACCGTGTTGACGGTCACGCCGGTCACCGCCGGGAGCGCGGCGAGGGCGGGCCAGGCCGGCGGCGTGCGGTTCGCGAGGATGCCGTCCGTGTACGGAGCCTCGTTCATACCGACCAGGCCGACCGCTGTTGCCGGCACGAAGCGGGCGCCGTCCTCGACGCCGAGCTCGGGCAGGCTCTCGGCCGTGACATGCACCACCGTGCCGAGCGGGCGGTTCCGGTCGAAGCTCCCGCAGACGCCGAGGTTCAGCGCCGCGTCGTGGCGGCCGGTCGCCAGCGCCGCCGACACGCGCGCCGCCGTGGCGACCATACCGACGCCGGTCACCAGCATCTCGATCTCGAGGCCGCGCGCGGTTCGGGACACCGTGTGCACGGGCTGGCTGAGGTACTCGGTGAGCGGAGCGATTTCGGCGGACGTCGCCGAGACGACGAGCAGGCGCATGCGTGCAGCGATCGTACCGCAGCCCTACTTCGCCGGTGCGGTTTCGGTGAACCGGATGCCGCGTGCCGCGGCGGCGTCGGCGGGCAGGGCCGTCGCGCCGGCGGGCAGTTCGTTCAGCCTGAACAGATAGGCCGTGACGTCCGCCACTTCCTCCGGCGTCAGCGTCCGCGGCTTCGTGCGGGGCATGTTCTCCGCGATGAAGGCCGTGATGTCCGCGACGGTCTGCCCGTCCCAGCGGGTCATGAAGTAGGGGCCGACGATCGGCGGGACGCCGTCGTCCCCGGCGCGGCCTTCTTCATCGTGGCACGTGATGCAGTCCCGGCCGTCGAACACGGCCTTACCGCGGGCCGCCTGTTCCGCCGTATAGACGCCGGCCCACACGTTCGCCGGAACCTGCGCCCCGAGCGCTCCCGCGAGCACGCCCGCGCACGCCGCGGCGACCACGTAGAGGGCGAGTCGCGGCATCCGCTACTTCCAGGCCCTGAGGACGGCGATGTCGGCCTCCGTGAGCCGCGCCGCGGGATGGAACGGCCGGTAGTACCAGAGCGGCATCCGCCCCTCGTCAATCTCCTTCATGACGGCCGCCCACACCTTGACCTGCGTCCCCTCGGACAGGTCCTGGAAATCCGAGAAGTTCAGGTGTTCGCGGGCCTCGTGCACGTCGTACGCCACCATCCACGAGACGGGTGCCACGCGGCTGTACCACGGCCAGACGGTCTCGTTCGAGTGGCAGTCGTAGCAGGCGCGTTTCAGGATGGCCTCGACCTGCGGCGGCGCACCGGGCCCGCGGCGGTCCTCCGGGTTGTCCCGGGTCACAGGCACGAGCTGGATGGCCAGAAGCACCCCCAGGGCGATGAGGAGGCGGCGGACCGTTCTCGGCATACCGCAATTCTAGCGGTCCGGCCGCGACCCGGCGCGCGCAACCGGAGCGGTGGCCGGCTCTCCGGCCTCAGCCGGACGTCGCGGCGGCGGCGATGATCGCGTGGAGTTGCTGCACGCCCTCGGTCAGCGCGGCGGGGCCGGGCTGCAGGATGTAGGCGGACTTCACCTCGTGCATCTGCCCGTTGGCCACGGCGGCCACGGTGGCCCACCCGGGCCTGGCGGCGATCGCCTTCGTCCGCACGGGCTTGCCGCACCAGGAGCCGATGATCACGTCCGGGTTGCGGCGGATCACCTCGGCGGGATCGACGATGCGCTCCGCGCCCATCTTCGCGCGCCGCAGCTCCGGGAAGATCGGCTCGCCACCGGCGATCTCCACCAGCTCCTCGACCCACTGGATGCCGGAGATGAGCGGCTCGTCCCACTCCTCGAAGAAGACGCGGGGACGCGTCGGCAGCGCCGCGGCGGCGCTCCGGATCGCGTCCAGCCCCGCCTCAAGCCGGCCGGCCAGTGCCTCCGCGGCATCGCTCCGGCCGATCAGGCCTCCGAGCATCCGGATCATCTGGAGGATCTCGGCCACGGACCGCTGGTTGAACGTGACCACGGTGTGGCCGCGCTTGATCAGCTCGGACACGATGTCGCGCTGGAGGTCCGAGAAGGCGAGGATCAGGTCCGGGTTCAGCGCTTCGATCTTGTCGAACCTGGCGTTGAGGTAGGCCGAGATGCGCGGCTTCTTCCGGGCTTCGGGCGGGCGCACCGTGTAGCCGGACACGCCGACGACGCGGTCGCCTTCGCCGAGCAGGTACAGCGTCTCGGTGGTCTCCTCCGTCAGGCAGACGATCCGTTCCGGATAGCGGCTCACGCGGCGGCTCCGGCGAGGACGATGTCGCGGAAGACGAACGGCGGCCGGTCCACTCGCTCGCCCACGGTGACGGCCAGCGGCCGCCGGAACATCGGCCCGGCCGTGACGCAACTGTGGAACTCGCCGTTCTCGGCGCACGGGTCCACGCCGGCCGGCAGGTCGCGCAGCAGGGCTTCGTCAAACGACCGGCCCGCGAACTCCGCCGGCAGCACGCGCGTGTCGACGACGGAGATGGTGGCCTGCAGTCCGCCCGCGATCATCTGGCGTGCGAGCTCAGGCGTCGGGATCTTCCAGAGCGGAAAGAGGGGCGTCAGACCGCTGTCGGCCAGGCGCTCCTCGCGGTACCGGCGGATGTCTTCCAGGAAGAGGTCGCCGAACGCGACGTGGGTGAAGCCCTCGGTCACGGCCCGGGCGCACGTCTCGCGCATCCGAGCGTCGTAGATCTCGTTCGTGCACTGGTCCGGGATCGGCACCTGCCAGAGCGGGAGTCCCGCGGCGTCCGCCTGGGCCTCCAGCACCGTGCGCCGGACCCCGTGCATCGCCACGCGGTCGAAGGCCTCGTTGTACGTCGTGAGCAGGGCCGCCACGGCGCCCGGGTGCTGCTGGTTCAGCGTGTGCAGCGTCCACGCACTGTCCTTGCCGCTGCTCCAGCTCATCAGGATCTTCACTTGAACGCCTCCGGGTGGAGCATGCGTGCCATGGCCTCGGCCGCGTCGGCAATGCGCGGGCCGGGCACGACGAACTGGTCGCCGTAGAGCGGGATGACGCGTCTGTTCCGGACGGCGGGCACGGAGGCGACCGTCTGCCACACGGAGGCGTCCTGCTGCGCGCGGGCACGGTCGGCCGGTTCGGACGCGCCGTAGTGCAGATCGAGGACGACCTCCGGGGCCCGGGCCAGCAGCATCTCGCTGGAGACGGTGACCGCCTCGCGCTTCACGTCGCCGAACGCGTTGGCGCCACCGGCGATCTCCAGGATGTCGTGCAGGAAGCCCACGCCACCGCTGGCGTTCAGGTTGCGGAGCGTCTGCGTTTCCCGGCCCATGACGAGCAGCGTCTTCGGCTTCGGGAGCCGGGCGGTCTTCGCGCGGATGGCGTCGAGCCGCGCCCGTAGGCTCGCGATCAGGCGGCCTGCTTCCGCGACGTGGCCGGTGGCGCGGCCCACCTCCTCGATCGAGCTGAAGATGCCGGCGAGGCCGCCGTGCCGGTAGTTGAACACGCCGATGCCGGCGCGCCGGAGCTGCGTCTGCAGGTCGGTCTGCGAGCCGTACGAGATGACGAGGCCGGGCCGCGCGGCGAGGATCTGCTCGGTGTTCGGGTCGAGCAGCGCGCCCATCTTCGGCAGCCGCACGACTTCCGGCGGGTGCTCGTCGTAGCTGCTGACGCCGATGACCTGCGGGCCGGCGCCGATGGCGAAGAGCATCTCGGTGACGGCGGGCACCAGCGAGATGACGGTGGGCCGCGTCGGCGTCTGCGCTGCGGCGGGGTCAACTCCGAACGTCAGAACGATAAGCGCGGCGAACAAGACGGTCCCGGCGAGTCGTCCGCCGGGATGGCGTTGCCGAGCGGGCCCGCGGCTGCGCAAGCCGGAGAAACGCCGCTCCGGCTTACCGTCCTGTGCAAGGCGTGGGGGCCCCCATCCCCACGCGTGTCGTTGGCCTGCGCGTCGTTTCTCGAGCATCAATAGCGGCTTGCTCCGCATCGCGGACCCGCTCGGCAACGCCATCCCGACGGACTCCAGAGCGCGCGCGAGTCGCTGCGACGGCGCGCCATGTCGTGTTGGCGTCGCAGCGACGCGAGCCGGAGAAACGTGTTCACACACCACAGAGACGATGGGCGCGGTAATTGGGACGGCGGTTGTCCGACGCGGAGGGACGCCATGCCGCGGTGGCGTCGCATTGCGGAGTAAGCCGTTATGAATGCACGAAAACTGACGCGCAGGCCAATGACACGCGTGGGGATGGGGGCCCCCACGCCTTGCACGAGTCGTTAAGCCGGAGCGGCAGTTTTCCGGCTTACGCAGCAGCGACGCCACCGCGGCATGGCGTCCCTCCGTGTCGGCTCCCGCCTTGTCGCTTACCGTGTTCATCGTCTACGCACCAGGAGCCACAGGAAGAACGGGCCGCCGATCACGGCGGTCACGATGCCGACGGGCAGTTCGACGGGGCTGATGACGGTCCGGGCCACGAGGTCGCACAGCACGAGGAACGCGGCGCCGAAGAGGGCGGCGGCGGGCAGGACGAGCCGGTGGTCGACGCCGACGACGAGGCGGACGAGGTGCGGCACGATGATGCCGATGAAGGCGACCGGTCCGGAGAGCGAGACGGCGGCGCTGGTCGCGAGCGAGGCACTCACGAATGCGAGGCGCTGCGCGCGGGGCACGTCCACGCCGCGGGCGGCGGCGGCGTCGGGCCCGAGGCTCAGCAGGTTCAGTGCGCCGGGCAGCGAGAAGAAGATCGCGAAGGCGATGACGACGAGCGGCTGGGAGGCGAGGATCGGCGCGAAGGCGCCGACGTCGAGGTCGCCGATGAGCCAGCGGACGGCGCGGTAGGTCTGCGTGAAGTCCGACAGGTACTGCACGAACAGGATCATGGCCGAGATGAACGCGTTGAGCGCCACGCCCGCCAGCAGCAGCACGGACGTTGAGAGGGCACGACTCGTGGCACTGGCCAGCAGGTAGACGACGGTCATCGCCGAGAGTGCCCCGACGAGGCTGGCCAGGGGCACGGGGGCCAGCGGGCCGATGCGCGTGTCTGCACCGAATGTGATGGCGAGGATGGCGCCCAGCGCGGCGCCGGCCGAGACGCCGAGCGTCTCCGGCGCGGCGAGCGGATTCCGGAAGAGCGCCTGCAGTACGGCG
>JBFXBH010000015.1:0-33398 GCA_050183355.1 Vicinamibacterales bacterium
AGCAGGGGCGGCCGTGGTTCGGCCTCGCTGATGTCGGCTTCTCCCTTTCCGGGGAAGAGGTCACGACGCCGGTCACGGACTGGTCGTTCGCCAGCCGTCCGGCCGGCGTGACCATTCAGATCAACCCATGGTGGGGGATTCCGTACACGGTCAAGACGTCGATCGTCGCCGGCGCGGACGGGAAGAAGATCTATCTCGTCTCGGATTACTTCGCGCCGCCGGCCGGCGGCGAGGACCTGCGCGGCCGCTTTCCCGAGGCGCGCGGATGGAATCGCCACATCCTGCGCGACCCGCGCATCCGCGTCCAGATCGCGGACAAGGGCGTCTACAACTTCCTCGTCTATCCGCTGACCGACCGTGAGGAGATCGAGTCGGTGCGACGGGTATTCCTGCAGATGGTGCCGTCGGTGCGCGAGCAGTTCGACGGGCCGGAGGAGCAGCGCCCGCGGGTCCACGTGTTCGGGCTCATCCCGCAGTGGGGCATCGAGGCCGTCCGCGACGCCCATGCGAAGGCCGCGCACCCGTTGAGCTGACGCCGAAGACGGCGGATCGCCCGGGGGCTTCATGCCCGTGCGGGTGGGCCTGTGGAGCATGCCGTCTTCACGACAAACGCTTCGCAGGCGCCGGGTGGGATGTCGACGGTGGGACCCGTAGGTCGATCAGGCTACGGGCGTCGACAGGGTTCCCGCCCGGATGCGACAGGTTCGCCGGAGATGCGTTTGTCCGGCATGCGGAACCGGACCGCCCGCACGGGCATGAAACCCCCGGGCGATCCGGGGCCAGCGGCGATCAGGCGCCCGTGCGGGTCAGCACGGACTCGACGCGCTCCATGACGACCGGCCAGCGGTACTCGCGGTCGACGTAGGCGCGGCCGCCGGCGCCGAGCAGACGGGCGTCCGACGGGTGGGTCAGCAGGTAGCTCAGCGACTCCGAGAACTCGATCGTGGATCGATAGGCGAGGCCGCCCCCGGCACGGCGCACCTGTCCGGCCAGCACGCCGCAATGTCCGTTGACCAGCGCCGGGAGGCTTCGATTCCATCCTTCGAGCAGCGCGATGCTGAGGCTCTCGAAGGGCGACGGCACGGCCAGCACGGCGGCATGGGCGAGCAGCGCGTCGCGCACCTCGGCCGACACGAAGCCCAGCGCGCGGATGCTCCGGTGCGGGGGGAGCGTGTCGCCGCCGGGGCCGGCAAACACCAGCGTGGCCGGCTCCCCGCCGCCATCGAGATGGTGCTGGAACAGGTCGGCCAGCGCGTGCGACCCCTTGTTCCGATCCACGCGCCCGAGGCAGAGCACGAACGGGTCAGGCAGATCGAGGGCATCGAGCGCGGCGCGGCCCGGCGCCGGACCCGGGGGCTCGATGCCGATCCCGCTGATCGCGCTGACGGGAAGCGCGCGGGCGGCGCTGGCCTCGACCAGCCGCTGCTCCTCGGGCGTCATGAAGAGATAGCCCGCCGGCCTCGCGAAGAACCCTTCGAGCTGACGGAGACGTATCGCCGGGTCCTCTTCGGCGGTGGGCACGAGAATCGCGCGGTCCGCGACGACCGGGAGTCCGAAGTAGGACGGGTAGTAGCGGTAGGTGAAGAAAAGCACGCGGTCGTACCGCGTGCCCTCGGTGCGCAGGTGCTCGACCAGGGCCGGCACCTGGGGGCCGTTCTCGCGAAACCATTCGTCCTCGCGATCGGGCGACGCCCCGCCCGGGCCGAACACCTCGTCGCTCAGATCCCGGAAGTGCCCGCCGCGCCGCTCGCGGACGACGGGGTAGCGATGCACCGTGACGCCACGTTCGCGTGACGTCCCCGGCGGCACGGCGTTCGCCCAGGTGACGTAGTCCCGCGCGCACGAGGTCAGGACGGTGACGTCGTGCGTGGCCGCCAGACGCTCCGCGTACTCCCGGCAGAGCGCTTCGGACCCGCCGGCGATGTCCGCGCCGTAGCGTTGAACGACGAGCGCGAGCCTCACCGGCCGGCGAGCCGCTCGACTTCCGCCCGAAGCCGCATGTTCTCGATGGCGAGTTCCTGGACGGCGGCGAAGAGCACCTGATTCACGCGCTGCTGGCGCTCGAAGTTGTCGCGGCTGAACTCGAAGACCCACCGCACCACCGGCAGCACGAGCCGTGTCTTGACGAAGACGAGCGCGGCGGCCGCGGCGCCGCCGCGATGCGAGCGCGTCGTCAGCGCCGTCTCCAGCCGCCAGGTCGAGGGCTCGCCCAGGATCTGCGTGAGGAGCAGGGCGCCGGGGTGCTGTTGCTCCGCGGCGCGGTGCAGCAGGCTCTCGACGGCGCCAAGCACCGCCGGGTCCTCGAGCGCCACGGAGGCGCCATGACGCCGGAGCTCCACGCGGACGCGGTCGCGGACGCGGTCCCGCACCTCGGCGGTGATCCGGTCAGCCTCCGCCTGCGTGGACCGCTCGGACGGCGCCGGCCCGGGTGCCGCGCTCACCGTTCTCCCAGGCCGCCCTGGATCTGGAGGTTCGTCGACGTGAACGCAACGACGCGGTCCTTCTGCTTGAGCCGGAGCGTGAGCTTGTAGAGTCCGCCGTACCGATAGGTGTGCTCGGCGGAATAGCGGCGCTGGATCGTGCTCCGGCCGGCTTCGTACGGTTCGCAGTCCGCGGCCGACTCCGAGATGGTGTCGTCGCCCCAGGTCCACTCGAGCTGCGGACAGTAGAGATCCTCGTTATCGTTCGGGCCGCCCTTGATCTCGACCGACGCCCGTACGCGGACGGGCGCGACGCCCATCGAGGGCGTGACCTTGAGTGATAGACTCACTTTCTTGTTTTTTTCGTCCGCGGCACCCGGGACGCCTTCGTGTGCGAGCAGGAACGCGAGGACGGCCAGTGTCCATGTGGTGGCCCGGACCGACGTGTGAGTCATCTGGAGTCCCCGGAAGAGGTTTACCGGATTGTAGCAAGGAGCAGGGATGGCGAGCGTTCATCAGCCCGTCGTGGTGCGGGTCAGCGGCGAAGACCCGGCGACGGCCACTGTGGATGCCTGGATCGTGCCGGTCTTCGAGACGGACGACCTCGCGGGCGCTCCGGGGCTGGACGCGGCAGCCGGCGACGAGCTGCAGGCTGCGCGTGCACGGGGCGAATTCTCGGGCAAGGCCTTCGAGACGCTGGTCTGCCGCCTGAACGGCTGGCGGGCGCGCTACGCGGTGGTCGTGGGCGCGGGGGCGAGGGCCGGGTGGGGCACCACGGTCGCGCGACGGGTCGCCACCGTCGGCGCGCTCGCCGTGCGGGCGCGCCGCCTGTCGTCCGCGGGTGTGCTGTGCCGCGCGGCGGATCCGGCGCAGGCGGCCCCGCTCGCGCAGGCCATGGTCGAGGGTGTGAGCCAGGCCAACTATGACGGCGGCGCGTTGAAGACCGCTGGTCGCCCGCCGGCGTGGATCGCGGAGCTGCTGGTGCACGGGACGGACACGGCCGTGCGTGCCGCGGCCGAGGCCGGCGCCGTCGTGGGCGAGGCCACGAATCAGGCCCGCGCGATGGTCAACGACCCGGGGAACCTGCTGACGCCGCGCGTGTTCGCGGAGCGGGCCGCCCGTCTGGCCGGCGAGGCCGGTCTGGGTGTCGAGATCCTCGACGAGGCCGCGATCGCCGGGCTGAAGATGGGGCTGCTCCAGGGCGTGGCGCGCGGCAGCAAGGAGCCGCCCCGCGTCATCGTGCTGCGGCACGAGCCGGCGGGGCTCGCGGCCGGACCGGTGCTGGCCTGTGTCGGCAAGGGCATCACGTTCGACTCCGGCGGCATCTCCATCAAGCCCTCGGAGAACATGGACAAGATGAAGGGCGACATGGCCGGCGGGGCGGCCGTGGTGGGTGCGCTGTGCGCCATCGCCCGGCTGAAGCTGCCGGTGCGTGTCATCGGCATCGTGCCGGCCACCGAGAACCTGCCCGGCGGCAACGCGATGAAGCCCGGAGACGTGCTCACCTCGGCCGAGGGCAAGACGGTCGAGGTGTTGAATACGGACGCCGAAGGCCGGCTCATCCTCGGTGACGGCGTCTGGTATGCGCGCCGCCTCGGAGCGACGCACCTGGTCGACGTGGCGACACTGACCGGCGCCTGCATGATCGCGCTGGGCAAGACGACGACGGGCCTGTTCGCGTCGCCGGACACCTGGGCCGACGCCGTGCTGGTGGCCAGCGACCGCGCCGGTGAACGGACGTGGAAGATGCCGGTGTACGACGACTACCGCGACCTGTTCAAGAGCGACGTCGCGGACTTCTCCAACACGGGCGGGCGGTACGGCGGCGCGATCACCGCGGCGCTGTTCATCAAGGAATTCGCCGGTGACCTGCCGTGGGCGCACCTGGACATCGCCGGTCCGGCGTGGGCCGAAGAGGCGCGGCCGTTCCAGCCGAAGGGGGCCACGGGCGCGGCGGTCCGCACGCTGGTCGAAGTGGCCCGGGCGATGGGAGCCGGCACCGCCGTCTGACCCATGCCGCAGCCGGGCGCCATCGTCGTCGACGTCATCAAGCAACCGCCGATCACGCAGGAGATCAGCGTTGCGGACGTCGTGCTCGGCGCGGTCGGGCTGACGGGGACGATCATGCTCGGCGCGCTGATCGCCGGTCTGCTCGTGGGACTGGCGGTCGTCGGCGTGAAGGTGTACCGCGCGCGGAAGGACCGCGCGTAGGCTACTGCGCGGCCAGCCGCTCGCTGGCCTTCAGCTCCCGCTGATACCGCTGAATCCCGCGCAGCAGCGCCTCGGCGATGTGCTGCCGGTAGGCGGCCGTCTTGAGCAGGCGGCTCTCGTCGTCGTTCGTGATGAAGGAGATCTCCGCCAGCACGCTGGGCATCGTGGCGCCGATGAGCACCATGAACGGGGCCTGCTTCACGCCGAGGTCCCGCGTGTTCCGGTTGCTCCGCTTCAGGCGGTCCACCAGTGACGCCTGCACCAGCCCGGCGAAGTCGCGCGACTCGTCGATCTTGTTGTTGAGCGCGATGGCCTTCACGATGTCAGGCAGCGCGTGCATGGTCCGCGACGACCCGGCGTTCTCGCGCGCGGCGATCCGTTCGGCTTCGGGGTTCGGCGCGAAGTTCAGGTAGTACGTCTCGAGGCCCCGCGCCTTCGGGTTCTCGCTGGCGTTCGCGTGGATCGAGAGGAACAGGTCCGCGCCCTCGCGGTTCGCCAGCGCCGTGCGCTCCTCGAGCGGCACGTACGCGTTGGTGCGACGCGTGAGCACCACCTCGACGCCCTGCTGCGCCTTCAGCAGCTTCTCGAGCCGCAGCGCCACGTCGAGCACCAGGTCGGCTTCGTTGAGGCCCTTGACCCGCGCGCCAGGGTCGTGGCCGCCGTGGCCGGGGTCGATGACGACGCGCGAGATCCCCAGACCAAGCTGGCGCGACAGTGAATAGCTGCCGGCCGCGTTCGCGGACGGGGCGGCCGGCGGTCTGGCGGCCACCCGCGGCGGGGCTCCGGCGGCGATGGTCGAGACCGGCCTGCCGCTCCCGGCAGTGGCACTGGACGTGGCCGCGGCGATCAACCGCGCCGGCAGCGGGTCCGGCTGCCAGGTGGCGCCCGGTGTCGGCTCCGGCCCGACGGCGCCGCGGGTCAGGTCGGAGGGCTGTACGGCCGCGCGCACCACGAGGGGCGCGGGTGGCACCGGAACGGGAATCGGGCGCGGGACCGGGCGTGCGGGCGCCGCGGCCCGGGCCGACGGGGCCGATGGCCGGGCGGCAGGGGACACGGCCGCGGTCCGGGCGGCCGGGGCCGGGGTAACGGGCGCAGGCGCCGGTGCGGCGAGGGCGGACAGCGTGGGAGGCGGCGTCGCGCCCGGCCGCGCGCGCTCGACGTCGATCACGAGGCGGAACGGACCGTACAGCGGGTAGACGCTGTAGCCGGCGGCGCCGTCGAGGTCGAGGACCACGCGCGTGACGCCGGGCGACGGGCGCCCGAGGCGCACGTGCCGGACGACGTCGCTGCCGAAGGCGAACGTCTGGTCGCGGAGCGCGGCGACCGTCGTCGCGTTCGTCAGATCGACGAAGACCCGTGGCGGCCCATCGAGACGCTGGTCCCGGAAGACGACCTCGCGGTCGAGCTGAATGACGACGCGGACGGTGTCGGCGAGCGACTCCCGGCGTACGGCCGTCACGACGGCCGGCGGCGCCGCCACCGTCAGCGGACGGCCCCGCGGACGCGTCTGCGGCTCGGCCGGGACCGCAAGCCCGGCGAGCACGACGAGCGCCGCCGCCAGCCGATCAGCGGAGCTGCGCATCCACCTCCTCGAAGTAGCCGGCGTCGACGAGCACCTCGCGAGCCTTGCCGCCGGCGCCGGACGAAACGATGCCCTCCGCCTCCATCATGTCGACCAGACGCGCGGCGCGGCTGAAGCCGATGCGGAGCTTGCGCTGGAGGAACGAGATCGACGCCTGCCCGCTCGACACGACGATGCGCGCGGCCTCGTCGTACAGGTCGTCCTTCTCGAACTCGATGCCGCCGGGTCCGGATTTCTCCTCGTCGGCCGTGATGGCGTCGTTGAAGACGGGGGAGCCCTGCTTGCGCAGGAAGCTGGCGAGCCGGGCGCTCTCCTGCTCCGAGATGTACGGCCCGTGGATGCGGACGGCGCGAGAGGACGCGGGAGGCATGAACAGCATGTCGCCCTTGCCCAGCAGCTGCTCGGCGCCGTTGGCGTCCAGGATCGTCCGCGAGTCGATCTTCGACTGGACGCGGAACGAGATGCGCGACGGCAGGTTGGCCTTGATGAGGCCGGTGATGACGTCCACGGACGGGCGCTGTGTCGCGAGGATGAGGTGGATGCCGACGGCGCGGGCCATCTGCGCGAGACGGGCGATCGATTCCTCGACCTCGTTGGCCGCGATCATCATCAGGTCCGCGAGCTCGTCGATGACGACGACGATGAACGGGAGCGGCTTCGGCGCGTCGTCGCCGGCGGGTGCGTCCGGGTCCTCGCGCATCACGCGGACGTTCCGGTTGTACTGCTCGATGTTGCGCACGCCCGCGGCGGCGAGCGTCTTGTAGCGCTCTTCCATCTCGCGCACGGCCCACCGCAGCGCGTTCGCGGCCTTCTTCGGCTCCACGACGACGGGCGTGAGCAGGTGCGGGATCTCCTCGTACATCCCCAGCTCGAGCCGCTTCGGGTCGATCATGATCAGCCGGACGTCGTCGGGCGTCGCCCGGTAGAGCAGGCTGGTCAGCATCGTGTTCAGCCCGACGGACTTGCCGGCGCCGGTCGACCCCGCGATGAGCAGGTGCGGCATCTTGGCGAGGTCCGTCACGTACGGCTCGCCGTGGATCGTCTTGCCGAGCACGAGCGTCAGCTTCGACTCGGAGCCGGTGTAGGCCTCGGACTCCAGCAGTTCGCGCAGCGAGATGGCCTGACGGTTCGGATTGGGAATCTGGACGCCGACCGTGGCTTTGCCCGGCAGGCGGTCGATCAGCACCGACTCCGCCTCCATCGCCAGGCAGAGGTCGTCGGCGAGGCTGGTGATCTTGGCGTACTTCACGCCGGCCTCGGGCTTGAACTCGTACGTGGTGACGACGGGGCCGGGGTGGATCTGCACGACCTGACCCTCGACCGCGAACTCCCGGCACTTCTCCTCGAGCTGGAGCCCGCGCTCGCGCAACTGCCGCTCGTCGACGGCCTGTTCGGCCTTCGGCGCGTCGAGGAGCGTGATCGGCGGCAGCGTGTAGGCGCCCTGCTTGCGCGGGGCCGGCTTCGGCGCGTCCGGCGCGGGAATCGGCAGCGGGGCCTGGCGCTTCACGACGGCCGGCGCCGGGCGGACGCCGGTCGACGAGGGATGCTCGACGACGGTCGCGCGCGAGAGGCCCGCCGGGGTATCGGTACCCGGCGCCGCGACGTCGAGCAGCGGGGCGTCGTCGGCAGACGCGGCCGCCCGGCGCTTCTTCCGGTCGGGTGCGGGGTCGGCGCCCGCCTTCGCCCTGGCCTCGGCCTCCCTGACGGCGCGCGCCCGGGCGCGCGCCTCCTCGCGGCGCTCCCACCACGCGCGCACCTGGGACGCGCCGGCGGACGATGCCGTGCGCCCATGTTCCGACGCCTGCGAGAACAGGCGGCCGAGCGACACCTGCGTGGCGAGCACCACCGACAGCAGCATGAACGTCACGAAGACAAGGCCCGCCCCGGTGCTGTTCATGTACTCGGCGGTCGTGCCGGAAAGCCAGCTCCCGAAGACGCCGCCCGCGTGAAAGGCCTTGCCGTCCTGCTCCGTGCTGCCGAGCGCGAGGCTCAGCAGGCCGCTCATCGACGCGATCAGCATCGCGACGCCGATGGCCTTCGTGTAGATCGCATCCAGCGTGACGCACCAGAAGTAGTTCCAGCCGGCGAGGCCCAGCAGCAGCGGCCCGAGGAACGCGGCGTAGCCCAGCGCCTGAAACGAGAGCTCCGCGGAGAAGGCACCGACCCTGCCGATGAAATTGGCCGGCGGCTGGCTGGTGTCCGTCGTGAAGAACCAGACCGGGTCGGACGGGTTGTAGCTGACCAGCGCGATGAGCCAGATCAGCGCCGCCATGAACAGGGCGACGCCGATAACTTCGCTGACCCGGCGGGTCAGGGCGGTGGTGGTCGTGGTGGCTCGTGCCATGGACACTAGATCTCCAGCAGGGCCGGCAGCACCATCGGCCGGCGTCCCGTACGTCGTTTGAAGAACCGCCGCAGCTCGTCGCGGACGATCTCCGTCATCAGCCCCTGGTCCGCGCGCTGCTCCGCGCTGGTGTCGGCGACCGCGTCGGCGACGGCGGTGCCGGCGTCGGCGAGCAGCCGCGCATCCGATTCGGCATCGATCACCATGCCGCGCGAGAGCAGTTCCGGCGGACCGACGAGCTGTCCGGTCTGCCGGTTCAGCGCCACGACGGCGACGACGACGCCGTCGCCGCCGAGGTGCCGGCGGTCCCGCAGGACCTCGTCGTTGACCTCGCCCACGCGCGTGACGTCGATGAGGACGCGGCCGACCGGCGCCCGCCCGGCGATGCGCCCCGTCGTCTCCGTGAAGTGGAGGATGTCGCCGTTCTCCGCGAGCAGCACGTCGTTTCGGCCCGGGCCGCCCGCGAGCACCTGCTTCGCCGCGGCCGCATGACGGCGCAGGTGCCGGTACTCGCCGTGGACCGGAATGAAGAAGCGCGGGCGCACGAGCGAGATGAGCAGCTTCAGCTCCTCTTCGCTGCCGTGGCCGGACACGTGGATGCGCCGCGACGAGTCGACCACCGAGGCGCCGCGCCGTGCGAGGTGGTCCATCACGCGGGCGATCGCCTTCTCGTTGCCCGGGATCGCGCGGGCGGAGAAGACCACCGTGTCCTCGGCCTCGACCTGCACGTGCCGGTGGTCGCTGACGGCGATGCGCGAGAGGGCGGCGCGCGGCTCGCCCTGCGAGCCCGTCGTCAGGCACAGGACGTCCTCCGGCGCGAAGCTCGCCACGTCGACGTCTCTGATCTGGACGCCCGCCGGAATCCGCAGACGCCCCAGGCGCTGCGCGATCTCGGTGTTCTGCACCATGCTGCGGCCGACGAACGCCACCTTCCGGTCGAACTGCACGGCCAGGTCCACGAGCAGCTGCATGCGGTGCAGGCTCGACGAGAACAGCGCCACGACGAGGCGCCCCGGCGCCGTGGCGAAGAGCTCCTCGAATGCGCCGACCACCACGCGTTCCGACCCGGTGAAGCCGGGCCGGTCGATGTTGGTGCTGTCGCCGAACATCGCCAGCACGCCCTTCGCGCCCAGCTCGGCGAAGCGCTGCAGGTCGCAGGGCTCGCCGTCGAGCGGCGTCTGGTCGATCTTGAAGTCGCCCGTATGGACGATCGTGCCGACCGGCGTGTGGATCGCGAGCGCGGCGCAGTCCGGCATGCTGTGCGTGACGCGCAGGAACTCGATGCTGAACGGGCCGACCGTCACCACGTCGCGCGGCCGCACCGGCGTCAGGCGGCAGGTCTCGTCGCCGAGCCCGTGCTCCTCGAGCTTCGGTTCGACCAGCGCGAGCGTCAGCGGGGTGCCGTAGACGGGGCCGTCGACCAGCGGGAGCACGTAGGGCACGCCGCCGATGTGGTCTTCGTGGCCGTGCGTCAGCACGAGTGCCTTGACCTGCCCGCGGCGCTCGCGCAGCCACGTGAGGTCGGGCACGATGAGATCCACGCCCGGCTGGTCCGGGTCGGGGAACATCACGCCGGCGTCGATCACGATCGTCGTCCCGCCGAAGGAGACGGCCATCATGTTCATGCCGAACTCGCCGACGCCGCCGAGGGCGACGACCTCGAGCGTCCCGGGTGGAGTGGACGCGGTGTCCGGGTCTGTCATGAATCCAGCGAACGATCCCGTCACGACTCCGCGGCGGGGCGTCCGGGCGGACGTATCCCGTGGAGCGGGCAGTGACCGAAATCAGGCGGCTGGGACGCCTGGGCGGACCCCGAATCCCACCGGGGGTGGTGGAACCCTGTCAGGCCCAAAACTCTGGCGGGCTCAATAACTTCCGGAGAAATATAGCATGGGTCCGCGCCCGAAAACGGCCGGTGTCACCGGCCCGCCGGCAGCGCCGCCACGAGGCGGACGAACGTGGCGACGTCCACCTGTTCGGGCCGGGCGGCCGGGTCGATGCCGGCGGCGTCCAGGGCCGCCCGGGCCTCCGGGCCGTCGAGCGCGGCGGCGTGCTTCAGCGCGTTCAGGATCGTCTTGCGTCGCTGCGTGAACAGCGCCCGGACGACGGACGTGAAGCGGGCCGGGTCGGCCACCGGGGGCCGCGGCTCGTGAAAGTCCATGCGGACGACGGCCGAGTGCACCTTCGGCGGCGGGCGGAAGGCGCCCGGCGGCAGCTCGAACGCCAGCCGCACGTCCGCGGTCAGGCCGGCCTGCACGGCGAGCACGCCGTAGTCGCCGCCGCCCGGCCTCGCGGCGAGGCGCTCGGCGACCTCCCGCTGCAGCATGACGGTCGCGTCGCTGATGTGCTTCCCGTCGCCGTGCGCCGCGAGCAGGCCGAACAGGATCGGCGACGAGATGTTGTACGGGAGATTCCCGACCACGCGGACGGGACGCGGGCCGTACGCCGAGCAGAGCGCCGCGAGGTCGAGCGTCAGCACGTCGGCGCGGAGTATGGAGGCGTTGGCGGGCAGGCGCGGCTCCAGCTCGTCCGCGAGGTCGCGGTCGACCTCGATCGCCACGAGCCGCCCGACCCGCGGCGCGAGCGCCAGTGTCAGTGCGCCCCCGCCCGGTCCGATCTCGACGACGGTGTCCCCGGGGTCGGGCGCGACCACCGTGACGAGCTTCGCGACCCACGCGGGTTCGAGGAAGTGCTGGCCGAAGCGCTTGCGGCGCATCACGGCCTCCGATCGCGGCGCTCGAGGCTGTGCCAGAAGTGCTCCTCGATCTCCTCGATCTCGTCCTCGCTCAGGCCGAAGTAGTGGCCGACCTCGTGCAGCAGCGTCTCCGCGATGATGACGCGCGCGTCGTCCTCGTCCTCCGCATCCTCCTCGATGGGCCGCCGGTACAGCGTGATCCGGTCGGGCAGGCGGTTGCCGTCGTCCCAGCGGCGCTCGGTGATCGGCGTGCCGCTGTAGAGGCCGTAGAGCGTGTCGGGCGGCTCGATCGCCATCTCCGCCAGCAGGTCGGGCGGGGGCTCGTCCTCGATCACGATCGCGAGGTTCGTCATCGCATCCCGGAACCGCTTCGGGATGAGCCCGACGGCCTCATCCGCGAGGCGCGCGAACTCGTCGTGGGGCACGGGGTGTGGCCGTCCGCCGGGAAGCCGGCGTCGTGGCGGCGCCGAGGTTGCGGACCCAGGCGCAGCGGTCCCTGACGGCGCAGCGGTCGCAGAGCGGCTTCGGCCGGCAGAGCCGGCGGCCGTGGAGGATCAGGACGTCCGAGGCGAGCACCCACGTCTTCGGCGGCAGCAGCGCGCAGAGGGCCTGCTCGACCTTGACGGGGTCGTCGGCGGTGGCCAGGCCGATCCGGTTGGCCACGCGCAGCACGTGACGGTCGACCGGCAGGCCGGGCACGCCGAGCGCATGGCCGAGCACGACGTTCGCCGTCTTGCGCCCGACGCCGGGCAGCGCGACGAGCGCGTCCATCGAGGGCGGCACCGCGCCGCCGTGCTCGTCGACAAGCTGCCGCGCCGCGTTCGTGATCGAGCGGGCCTTCTGCCGGAAGAAGCCCGTCGCGTGGATCAGCGGCTCGAGGTCCTCGGGTCTGGCGGCGGCGAGCGCCCGTGCGTCCGGATAGCGCGCGAAGAGCGCCGGCGTCACGCTGTTCACGCCGGCGTCGGTCGACTGCGCGGAGAGGATCGTCGCGATCAGCAACTCGAACGCGTTCCGGTAGTGCAGCTCCGTATCCGCATTCGGGTGCTGCCGGGCCAGCGCGGTGATGATGGCCACGGCGTCCTTCGGCGTCACGCGCGTGCCCTCGCGTCCCCGGAGCCGGCCACTAGTGAATCGGACCCTGGCGCACGTTCGAATGGGCCTCGGAGAACACGCGCATGTGCTCCTGGAGCGCGGCGATCAGGCTCGGCACGAACTGCACCGGCACCGCGATCCGGGCGCGAACGGGTGCCTTCACGACGTGGTCCGTTTCGGCGCTCCGGACGGCCGCGTCCGAGAGGGGCATGACCTCGCAGAAGGTGAGCGTGAAGTCGAACGGCGTGTGTGCGATGGAGCAGAAGTTCGCGTAGGTGCGCGGCTCGCCGGGCTTCTCGTCGGGGACGATCGTGAAGTTGATGGTGGTGCGCGGGGTCTCGTCGGCCATGGGCCGGATTGTACGTCGTCAGTACTTCCGCATCACGCCCACGACGACGCCCTGAACCTGCACCTGGTCGGGCGCGACGTAGATCGGCTCCATCGTCGGATTGGCGGGCTGGAGGCGCACGCGGTCCTTCTCGCGATACAGCTTCTTGAGCGTCACGTCGGTGCCGCCGACGAGGGCGACGACCGTTTCGCCGTCGAGCGCGGACCGGCGGTCCTCGACGACGACGAAGTCGCCGTCGCAGATCTGCTCGTCGATCATCGAGTTGCCCTTGACGCGGAGCACGTAGCTGTCGCGCTTGCCGGCGAGCAGTTCGGGGACCGCGATCGTGTCCTCCGACGCAACGGCCTCAATGGGGATGCCGGCGGCGACGTAGCCGAGCAGCGGCAGCTCGACGGCGCGCGAGGCGGCCTTGGCCGGAATCACCTCGACCGACCGGCTCCGGTTCCACGCCCGGCGGATGAAGCCCTTCTCCTGCAGGTTGGTCAGGTGCTTGTGCACCGTGGCCAGCGAGGACAGGTGGAACCGCCGGCCGATCTCCTCCAGGCTCGGCGCGTAGCCGTGCTGCTGGATGAAGTCGTTGAGGTAGTCCAGAATCTCGCGCTGACGCTTCGTGAGTGGCTGCACCGTCGGTCCTCCCGGTAACTCAGTGGTCCGGTCGCGAGTTCGCCCGGCATTCGGCCCACGGCTGGACTCTACGCGAATAAAGAGCGAAGATCAATCGTCTTCCGCCATGACTGCCCCGATACCTGGTTCCGGTTCCGCCGCGTGCCTGCCGCCGCTCCCCGGCGGGCCCCGGCAACTGGACGTGGTGGGCTTCGGCGAGGCGAGCGTGGACCTGGTTCTGAGCCTCGACGCCTTCCCGCAGCCCGACGGCAAGCAGGTCGCCCGGGAGCAGGGCCGGCTGCCGGGCGGCCAGGTGGCGACGGCCGTCCGGGCCCTGGGGCGGCTCGGCTGGCGGGCGGCGTTCGCCGGCGCCGTCGGCGACGACGACGGTGGCGCCCTCGTGCTGGCCGCCCTCGCCGGGGACGGCGTGGACGTTTCGGTCGCGCGGCGCGTGCCGGGGGTGGCCACGCGGTCGGCCGTCATCCTCGTCGATCGCGGGCGGGGCACGCGGAGCGTCATCGAGCATCGCGACCCCCGGCTGAACCTGCCGGCCGACCGGCTGCCCGTCGCGGCCATCCGGAGCGCCCGCGTCCTGCTGGTGGACGCCACCGACCCGGGTGCGGCGGCCGACGCCGCACGGGCGGCCCGCGCGGCCGGCGTGCGTGTGGCCGTCGACGTGGACGAGGCGGCTGCCGGCGCGGAGGCGCTGGTGGCACTGGCCGACGCCGTGATCGCATCCGAGGGCTACGTCCGCGCCGCGGGCGGCAGGATCGACGACGGCCTCGCCCGGATCGCGGCGCGGCATCCGCAGGCGGCCGTCGTCTGCGTGACGCTGGGCCGGCGCGGCTGTCAGGCGGTCGCGGCGGGCCGTCAGGTCACCGTGCCCGCCTTCGACGTGCCGTGCGTGGACTCGACCGGCGCCGGGGATGTCTTCCGCGCGGGCTTCCTCGCGGCGTGGCTGGCCGCACCGCCGGGACAGGGCCCCGAACTCGAGGGCGTCCTGCGGTACGCGTGCGCCGCCGCCGCGCTCAGTTGCGCGGGGGCCGGCGCGCAGGGGGCGCTCCCCACGGCGGACGGCGTGCGCGGGTTGCTAGACTCGGGGCGCGTGGTGATCGGATGACGGACGTCCGGAGGCGTGGGGGCGTGACAGGCGGCCTGGCCGCGCTGCTGGCCGGCGGCGCCGTGCTGGCCGCCGTGGCGGCCCCGGCGCCGACGAAGGATCTGGCCGCGGCCTGCGCCAGGAAGATCGAAGCCGTGATGGCGGTCTCACCGCGGGCGTCGGACGCGCCGCCGATGCGCACCGTCTTCAGCGAGGCCGAACTGAACTCGTGGTTTGCGTTCGAGGGCGGCGAGCGGCTGCCGGTCGGCGTGACGGACCCGGCGGTCGTGCTTCTCGGCGACGGTCGCGCGCAGGGCCGCGCCGTTGTCGACCTGGACCTGATGGGGAAGAAGCGCGGCAGCGGCGGCCTGCTCGACCCGTGGCGCTACCTGGGCGGCCGCGTGCCGGTCGTCGCCACCGGCGTCGTCCGGACGGACGCCGGCGTCGGCCGGTTCGTGCTCGAGTCGGCCCAGGTTTCCGGCATCACCGTGCCGAAGTGGCTGCTGCAGGAGATGGTGAGTTTCTACGCGAAGTCGCCGTCGCGGCCGCGCGGCATCAGCCTCGACGACCCGTTCGCCCTCCCGGTGGGCATCGAGGAAGTCGAGGTCGGCAAGGGTCAGGCGGTGGTCATCCAGTGAGCGGCGCGGGGGCGCCGCCGGCCGACCCGCTCGCGCTGCGGCTCCAGTATCTGAAGGGCGTCGGGCCCCGGAAGGCGGCGGACTTCGCGAAGGCCGGGCTGGAGACGGTCGAGGACCTGCTGTACCGGCTGCCGTTCCGGTACGAGGACCGCTCCCGGATGCGCACGGTGCGGTCGCTGAGGCCCGGGGAGCGCGCGGCGGTCAGCGGCACCATCACCAGCGCGCACCTCGCCCGCACGCGCCGCCGCGGCTTCACGATCTTCCACGCCGTGCTCAGCGACGCGAGCGGCGCGATCCGCTGCACGTGGATGAACCAGGCGTTCCTCGCGGACATCCTGGTGCAGGGCCTGTCCGTCGTCATGTTCGGCGACGTGAAGCTCGACTCGAGCGGCCTGCACTTCCTGAACGCCGAGTACGAGGTCGCGGAGCCGGACGAGGGCGACGGCCGCACGCCGCTCCGCACCGGGCGCATCGTGCCTTTCTACGAGCGGACCGGCCAGGTGACGCCGAACATGCAGCGGCGCCTCGTCCGCGAGGCGATCGACCGGCTGCCCGCCGTGCTGACGGATCGGATCCCGCCTGACGTGATCGCGCGCGCCGGCCTGCCGCCGCGGCGCGAGGCGTTCGACGGCGCGCATTTCCCGCCGAACGAGGCGGACGTGGACGTGCTGAACCGCTGCGGCACGCCGTCGCAGCGCCGCCTGATCTTCGACGAGTTCTTCCTGTTCCAGGCCGGGCACGCCTGGCGGCGCCGGGCGGTGGCGGCCGAGCAGAAGCCGCGGCCCGTCGTGATGTCCGACGCGATCCGCGCGGCGGCGGCCCGCGTGCTCCCGTTCAAGCTGACGCCGGGGCAGCGCGTGGCGCTCAAGGAGATCGTCGACGACATGTGCCGTCCCGAGCCGATGCACCGGCTGCTGCAGGGGGACGTCGGGTCCGGCAAGACGATCGTGGCGCTGCTGGCGGCCGTCGTCGCGATGGAGCACGGGCAGCAGGTCGCGTTCATGGCGCCGACGGAGATCCTCGCGGCGCAGCACTTCCGGACGATCGCCACGGTGCTCGCCCATTCGCGCTACAGGGTCGAGCTGCTGACCGGCAGCACGCCGGCGCTCGAGAAGCGGACGGCCTACGCCAGCCTGGCGCGCGGGTCCACGCATCTCGTCGTCGGCACGCACGCGCTCGTGCAGGAGGACGTGGCGTTTCGCGAACTCGGGCTGGTCGTGATCGACGAGCAGCACCGCTTCGGCGTGGCGCAGCGCGCGATGCTGGGCGCGAAGGGACTGCGCCCGGACGTGCTGCTGATGACGGCGACGCCGATTCCCCGGACGCTGGCCCTCACCGACTACGCGAGCCTGGACGTGTCGAAGATTCCCGACCGGCCGCCGGGCCGGACGCCGATCGCGACGCTGGTGCGGCCCGAGTCGCGCCGCGACGAGGTCTACGCGCTGGTGCGGGAGCACCTGCTCGGCGGCCGGCAGGCCTACGTCGTGTACCCGCTCGTCGCCGAGTCCGAGAAGTCGGACCTGAAGTCGGCCACCGAGATGGCCGAGCACCTGCAGACGGAGGTGTTTCCGGGCTTCACGGTGGGGCTGCTGCACGGCCGGATGAAGACCGACGAGAAGGCGCGCGTCATGCAGGGATTCCTCGCCGGCCGGACGCAGGTGCTGGTCTCCACGACGGTGATCGAGGTCGGCGTGGACGTGCCGAACGCCACCGTGATGGTCATCGAGCACGCCGAGCGGTTCGGCCTCTCGCAGCTGCATCAGCTGCGCGGCCGCGTGGGCCGCGGCACGCACGCCTCGACGTGCGTGCTGCTGTATCAGTCGCCGTGGACCGACGAGGCCCGGCAGCGGCTCCAGGCGATGCAGGAGACGGACGACGGCTTCGTCATCGCGGAGCGGGACCTCGAGCTGCGCGGCCCGGGTGACTTCTTCGGCACGCGGCAGTCCGGCGTGCCCGCGCTCAGGACCGGCGACCTCGTGCGGGACCGCGACCTGATGGAGCTGGCGCATCAGGAGGCCCGGCGCGCGGTCGCGGCCGGCCCGCTCCCGCCGGCGCTGCTGGCCTTCGTCGAGGACGAGTGGCCGACGCGATTCGGCCTGATCGAGGTCGGGTAGTGCGGGTGATCACGGGTGCGTGGAAGGGGCGCCGCCTCGCGACGCCGTCGTGGGAGGGCCTGCGCCCGACCTCCGACCGGCTGCGGGAAACCCTGTTCAACGTGCTGGGCCCGGCGGTCGTGGGCGCACGCGTGCTCGACGCGTTCGCGGGCACCGGGGCGGTGGGCATCGAGGCCCTGAGCCGCGGCGCGGCGCATGTGACGTTTCTCGAGCACGACCGGCGCGCGGTTGCGCTGATCGAGCGGAATCTCGCGACGTGCCGCGCCGACCAGGAGGCGCCCCGCCGGTATACTGTCGTCACCGGTGACGCGACGCGGTGGCGGGCGCCGGCGGGCGCGGCCTTCACGCTGGTGTGGCTCGACCCGCCGTACGCGGAGCGGTCGGCCGGTCCGACACTGGCGGCGATCCGGCCCGCGCTGACGGCGGATGGCACGGCGGTGCTGGAGCACGCGACGCGGCGGGCGCCGGACGTGCCCGAGGGCTGGACCGTGACCCGGACGCTGGTGTCCGGCGACAGCACGCTGACGTTTCTTCGACCGATTCCAGGAACACGATGATGACGCAGGTACCTCCGGCCGGACGGCTGGCGATCTATCCCGGTTCGTTCGACCCGCTGACCAACGGGCACGTCGACATCATCCTGCGGGGCGCGCGGCTCTTCGAGCGCATCCTCGTGGCCGTGCTGGTCAACGCGTCCAAGCAGCCGATGTTCGCGCCGGAGGAACGCGTCGCGATGGTCCGGGAGGTCTTCAGGGAGTATCCGAACGTCGAGGTGGACACGTTCGACGGCCTGCTCGTGGACTACGCGCGCGAGAAGCGCGCGACGGTGATCGTCCGGGGGATGCGCGCCGTGTCGGACTTCGAGTATGAGTTCCAGATGGCGCTGATGAACCGCCACCTCGAGCCGGCGCTCGAGACGGTGTTCATGATGCCGGCGGAGCAGTACACTTATCTGAGTTCCCGCCTGATCAAGGAAGTGGTGAGCCTCGGTGGCGACGCGCACGGTCTGGTGCCGCCCCTGGTCGAGGCCCGCCTGCGGGAACGGCGGGGCGCGTAGCGCCCCCGAACGACGGAGCAGGAGGACGAACGTGGGTGTGATCGCGGATCGGCTCAGTGCGATTTCGGAATCGCCGACGCTGAAGGTGGGGGCGAACGCCGAGAAGATGCGGCGGGCCGGAATCGATGTCATCGACCTCGGCGCGGGCGAGCCGGACTTCAACACGCCGGAGCACGCCAAGGCCGCCGCCGTCGCGGCGATCGGCGCCAACTTCACGCGGTACACGGCCGCCAGCGGCGTGCTCGAGCTGCGCGAGGCGATCTGCGCGCGGTACAAGAGCGACTACGGCATCGAGTTCAAGACGAACGAAGTGGCCGTGGCGGCCGGGGGCAAGCAGGCGCTGTTCAATGTGGCGCTCGCGCTCTACAACCCCGGCGACGAGGTGATCACGCACGCGCCGTACTGGCCGACGATCGTCGAGCAGGTGAAGATGGCCGGCGCCATCCCCGTCGTCGCGCGGACCAGCTCCGCGGACGGCTTCGCCGTCCACGCGGACGCGATCATCGAGAAGATCACGCCGAAGACCAAGGCGATCATCATCAACTCGCCCGGGAACCCGACCGGCGCGCTGATCTCGGAGGCCGAGCTCGCGAAGATTGCGGACGTGGCGGGGCCGAAGGGCATCTGGATCGTGATCGACCTCTGCTACGAGCAGCTGATCTACGACAAGGACCCGCACAACCTGCCGAAGGTGCTGTTCGACCGCATGCGCGAACGGACGATCCTGTGCGGGTCGGCGTCCAAGGCGTACGCGATGACCGGCTGGCGCTGCGGCTGGACGATCGGCCCGGTCGAGCTGATCGCGGCCTGCAACACGATCCTGAGCCACGCGACGTCCAACATCGCGTCGATCACGCAGAAGGCGGCGATCGCGGCGCTGACGGGGCCGCAGAACGACGTCACGCGGATGCTCGAGGAGTACCGGACGCGGCGCGACGCTGTGCACGGCTGGCTGACGGCCCATCCGGCCATCAAGTGCGTGAAGCCGCGCGGCGCCTTCTACCTGTTCCCGGACCTGACGGGGCTGCTCTCGCCCGAGATTCCGACGACGGGGAAGTTCGCCGAGGTGCTGCTCGAGCAGGCGCACGTGGCGCTGACGCCGGGGGAGGCCTTCGACGCCCCGGGTTACGTCCGCATCTCCTACGCGACCTCGATGAAGAACCTCGAGGAAGCCTCCAAGCGTCTGCTCGCCTTCGCGGACAAGATCCGGCCGTCGGCCGTGGCGCGCTGAACGGAGGGTCGGGTGCTCGCCCCGGCCGTCCTCCGTGCACTCACTGACATCGTCGGTCCGGCCTGGTGCCGGACCGATACGCCGGCGCTCGACGCGTGCGCGGCCGACGCCCTCGGCATCGCGCATCGCCCCGAAGCCGTCGTCGCGCCGGCCACCACCGACGAGGTGGCGGCGGTCGTGCGCGCCTGCGTGGCGGGCCGGGTGCCGATGGTCGTGCGTGGCGCGGGCACCGGATACACGGGCGGAGCGGTGCCCGTGGCGGGGGGCGTCGTCATCTCGATGGAACGCTTCACACGCATCCTGGAGGTCGACACGCTGAACCTCGTGGCCGTCGTCGAGCCGCAGGTCATCACCGGCGAGCTGCAGCGCGCCGTGGAGGCACGCGGGCTGTTCTATCCGCCCGACCCGGCCAGCCTCGACCGGTCGTCGATCGGCGGGAATGTCGCCGAGTGCGCCGGCGGGCCCCGGGCCTTCAAGTACGGAACGACGAAGCGCTACGTCCTCGGCCTGGAGGCCGTGCTGCCGAGCGGGGAGGTGGTCCGCACGGGTTCGAAGGCCGTCAAGAACGTCGTCGGCTACGACCTGACGCAGTTGCTGGTCGGGTCGGAAGGCACGCTCGCCATCGTCACGAAGGTCATCCTGCGGCTCATCCCGAAGCCGTCCGCCCGCGCGGTCCTGCTCGCGGTCTTCGACGGCGTGCGGCCCGCCGTGGACGCCGTGACCGGGCTCCTCGAGGGCCGCGTCGTGCCGGCGGCGCTGGAGTTCATCGATGGCCGGTCGCTGGCGGCGCTGCGGGCCTACAGGCCGTCGGCCCTGATCCCGGCGGGCGCCGGGGCGCTGCTGATCATCGAAGTCGACGGCGCGCCGGAGGCGGTCGCCGCCGAGGCGGATACCGTGGACGCGGCCTGCCGGGCGAGTGGCGCCTCGCGCGTCGAGCGGGCCGGGTCGGAGGCGGAGGCCGCGGCGCTCTGGGACCTGCGCCGGCAGCTCTCGCACGCGCTGCGGGCCACGGGGCTGGTCAAGATCAACAACGACGTCGTCGTGCCGCGCGGCCGCGTGCCGGAACTGATGGATGCCGTCGCGGACCTGCGCCGGGACTTCGGGATCGACATCGCGTGCTTCGGCCACGCCGGCGACGGGAACATCCACGTGAACCTCATGCTCCCGTCGGACGACGCCGCGGCCCGCGCGGCGGGCCTCGAGGCCGAGCGGCGGCTGTTTGAGCGCGTCGTGGAACTGGAGGGGTCGATCAGCGGCGAGCACGGGATCGGCTTCACGAAGTCCCGCTATCTGGAACTGGAACTGGACGCCGCGCAGATCGACCTGATGCGCCGCGTCAAAGCGGCGTTCGATCCGCTCGGACTGCTCAATCCTGGCAAGATCTTCCCCGAGTCACAGCCCGGCCGCTAGTTCTCTCTCAAGAGTCGGGATGAGCCGTGCCGGGCGGGCGTTCACAAGTCGTGGGCTCACCGGGCGCATCGATTCCCGGCTTGACCAAGAACAATTCGCCCTCGACGTTGTGAATCGCCCCGCCCGTCCCGACATTCGCCCTCCAACGGGAGGCACGAAGCGGCCGGCGCCAGCGTCGGGATGAGCCGTGCCGGGCGGGCGTTCACAAGTCGTGGGCTCACCGGGCGCATCGATTCCCGGCTTGACCAAGAACAATTCGCCCTCGACGTTGTGAATCGCCTCGCCCGTCCCGGCTTCGCCCTCCAACGGGAGGCACGAAGCGGCCGGCGCCAGCGTCGGGATGAGCCGTCCTGTTACTTGCCCTCCATTGTCAGGGGGCGCACGGCGACTGTGGCGGCGTACGAAGGCGCAGGCCCGCGAACGAGCGGCGGGCGCGAGGCGGGCAGACGCCCGCGCTATGGGATGAAGGTGAACTTCGCGAGGCCGGAGACGGCCGTCGACCAGGGGAGCGAGCTGTTGCGGGGCTGCGTGCGGGCGCTGACGCGGATGTAGTACTCGCGGTTCGGCTCCAGCCGGGCCGTGTCGAACAGCGGAATCCGCTGGAGCGAGGTCAGCCAGCGCCGGATGCTGGCTTCGTCGTCGAGGACGGTCGACTCTTCCGCGCGGCCGTCCACGCTCCGCGTGACCGACGCACGGCGGGTCAGGTTGTCGTACTGGACGCTGCTGCTGACCACGGCCTCCGTGATCGTCCGGTCGACCCAGAAGGGCACTTCCAGCCGCAGTTCGACGGTGTAGGTGATCGTGGTGCGCAGCCCGCTGGCGATGGCGGCCCGCACGTCGTCCGTAAAGCCGTCGGCCAGATTGAACGATACGAGGACCGACCCGTCCCGGGCCAGCGGAACGACACGAATGGATTCCTGCGCGGCGGCCGGAGCGGCGCCCGCGGCCACCAGCACGGCGCAGACGGCCAGCCACCCGGACAGGCGGGCAGCGCCCCTGACGGCGGGACGGACGGCGAAAGAGAGCAAAAAGGCCCGCATATGCGCGCGATTCCTGCGGAATGTAGCACACAACGCCCCCCGACGTGGGGTGTTATCATGCGCGGGTCGTGTCTCTGATGGTCAAAGGGGCGGTGCGGCGAGGTGTGCTCGTGGCCGGCATCGTGCTGCTGGCGACGCCGGCCGCCGCCCAGAACCTGGCGTTTTCGCTGTTCGAGCGCTACCTGGACGCCGTGCGTCAGCAGGCCGGCATCCCGGGCCTGGCGGCCACCGTCATCCAGGACGGCGTGACGGAGTGGGAGCGCGGGTTCGGCCAGCGGAGCATCGAATCCGACCTGCCGGTCCTGCCCGATACGCCGTTTCCCGTGGGCGGGCTGACGCAGGCGTTCTCCGCCACGCTGGCACTCCAGTGCAGCGCGCGCGGCCTGCTGAACCTCGATGACCCCGTGACCCGCTGGGTGCAGACGGCCGAGCCCGGCCTGACGGTCCGCCAGCTGCTCGGTCATCTCATCCCGGGCGGCGGCTTCCGCCTCGACCCGGCCCGGTTCACGCAGCTCACGCCCGTCCTGGAGGACTGCTTCGACCGGCCCTTCGCGAGCATCGTCGGGACGGAACTGCTGGACCGGCTGGTCATGCGCGCCTCGGTGCCCGGCACGGACATCGTGGAGCCGACGAGCGAGGTGCGCGGCGCGTTCGATGCCGTGACGCTGGCGCGGTACGCGGACACGATGCGGGGCCTGGCGCTGCCGTACCGCGTGGAACGGGGGCGGCCCGTCCGGAGCACGGTGGCGCCCAGCGGGATCAACGCGTCCACGGGCCTGGTGACCAGCGTGCGCGATGTCGGGGCGTTCACCTCCGCGCTGCTGACGGGCGGCCTGCTGCTCGACGAACCGACGAGGAACCTCGGGTGGACGGCTCAGGCCTCCGCGATCGGGCAGGCCACGCCGGCCGGGCTCGGGTGGTTCGTGCAGGTCTACCGCGGCGAGCTGATCGTCTGGCAGTTCGGGTCGGTCGGGGATGCGTATTCGTCGCTCGTGCTGGTGCTGCCCGGCCGCCGGCTGACGTTCGCGCTGCTGGCCAACACGGACGGCCTGAGTGCGCCGCCCACACTGGCCGCGGGAGACGTCACGGTCTCGCCTTTTGCCGCGCTCTTCCTCACGACGTTTGTTCCATAACGCCGCCGTGGCGGCGCTGGGGGCGATCCTGCTGGCGCCCGTGGCCGCCCACGCCGACTGGCTCGTCACGCCCTTCATCGGCGCGAAGGTCGACGCCCAGACCAACCTGGTCGACCTCGACAGGGCGTCGGGCACGACGAAGCCCATCGTCGGCGTGTCCGTCAGCCGCGTGAGCCGCGGCATCCTCGGCTTCGAGGGCGACCTCGGCTACATGCCCGGCTTCTTCGATTCGTCCGCTCCCGGCGGGCTCGTGTCGTCGAGCCGCGTCGTCAGTGCGATGGGGCAGATCCTCGTCTCGCCCCCGGCCAGCGTCATGCGGGACTCGCTCCGGCCGTATCTGACGGTCGGCGGGGGACTGCTGCACGTCGGCATCGGAACCCTGATCGGCGCGCTCAATGTCAGCGAGAACTACGGGGCCATGTCGATCGGCGTCGGCGCGATCGGGCGGACCGGCCGGAGGTCCAGCGTCCGCTTCGACCTGCGACGGATGCAGACGCTGACCGAAGGCAGCGCCCGCATCGTCGGTACCAGTACCACCCGCCTCAGCTTCTGGCGCGCCTCAGTGGGTCTGAGCCTGCACTACTGAGTCGCCGGCCGCTCCGGACGCGCGTTCCGTCCGGAAGGTCAGGCCGGCGCTCCCCGCGTCGACGACGACCGTGTCGCCTTCCTGGACGTCGCCCTCCAGCACGCGCAGCGCCAGCGGGTCGAGCACCTTGCGCTGCAGCGTCCGCTTCAACGGGCGCGCGCCGAACGCCGGCTCGTAGCCCTCGGTGACCAGGTACTGCTTCGCCGCGTCGGTCAGCGTGACGGCGATCTTCCGCTCGCTGAGCCGCTTCAGCAGGCCGAAGATCTGGATGTCGACGATCCGCGTCAGCTGCGCCATGTCGAGCGCGTGGAAGATGATCGTCTCGTCGACCCGGTTCAGGAACTCCGGACGGAAGTGGCGGCGCAGCGCCTCCTGCACGACCGCCCGCACGCCCTCGTCGACGGCGCCGCCGCCGAGCGTCGCGTCGGTGATGGCCGCGCCGCCCAGGTTCGACGTCATGATGACGACCACGTTCTTGAAGTCCACGGTGCGGCCCTTGCCGTCCGTCAGACGCCCGTCGTCGAGGACCTGCAGCAGCACGTTCAGCACCTCGGGGTGCGCCTTCTCGACCTCGTCGAAGAGCACCACGGAGTACGGACGCCGCCGCACCGCTTCGGAGAGCTGGCCGGCCTCGTCATAGCCGACGTATCCGGGCGGGGCGCCGATCATCCGCGCCACCGTGTGCTTCTCCTGGTACTCCGACATGTCGATGCGGATCATCGCGTGCTCGTCGTCGAACAGGAACTCGGCGAGCGCCCGCGCCAGCTCGGTCTTGCCGACCCCCGTCGGGCCGAGGAACAGGAAGCTGCCCAGCGGACGGTTCGGGTCCTGCAGACCGGCCCGGGCGCGGCGGATCGCGTTCGCCACGGCCGTGACGGCCTCGTTCTGACCGACCACGCGTTCGTGCAGGCGGCCCTCCATGCGGATGAGCTTCTGCACCTCGCCTTCCAGCAGCCGGCTGACCGGGATATGCGTCCACTTGGCGACGACCTCGGCGATGTCGTCCTCGTCCACCTGCAGCTTCAGCATGCGGGTCTGGCCCGGCGCCGCCTCGCCGGCGGGTGCCGCGATCAGGCGCTCCAGTTCGGGGATCCGGCCGTACTGCAGCTCGGACGCCTTCGCGTAGTCGCCCTCGCGTGTCGCCTTGTCGAGGGCGAGCTTCGCCTGTTCGAGCTGCTCCTTGAGGGAGCTGCTGCCCTGGATGTCGGCCTTCTCCTTCTGCCACTGCGCCTGCAGGCGCGCGTCCTCCTCCTTGAGGTCCGCGAGTTCCCGCTCGAGCTTCGTCAGCCGCTCCTTCGACGCCGGGTCGGTCTCCTTGCGCAGCGCCTCGCGCTCGATCTCGAGCTGCATGACGCGGCGGCGCACCTCGTCCAGTTCGGCCGGCATCGAGTCGATCTCCATGCGCAGGCGCGACGCCGCCTCGTCGATCAGGTCGATCGCCTTGTCGGGCAGGAACCGGTCCGCGATGTAGCGGTTCGACAGCACGGCCGCGGCCACCAGCGCCGCATCCTTGAACTGCACCTTGTGGTGGATTTCGTAGCGCTCCCGGAGGCCGCGCAGGATCGAGATCGTGTCCTCGACCGTCGGCTCACCGACGAGCACGGGCTGGAAGCGGCGTTCGAGCGCCGCGTCCTTCTCGATGTGCTTGCGGTACTCGTCCAGCGTCGTGGCGCCGATGGTGTGCAGTTCGCCGCGCGCGAGCATCGGCTTGAGCATCTGCGAGGCGTCCATCGCGCCTTCGGCCGCGCCCGCGCCGACCACGGTATGCAGCTCGTCGATGAAGAGCACGATCCGCCCGGCCGACTCCGTGATCTCCTTGAGCACCGCCTTCAGGCGCTCCTCGAACTCGCCGCGATACTTCGCGCCCGCGACGAGCGCGCCCATGTCGAGCGCGAAGATCTGCTTGTCCTTCAGGCCTTCCGGGACGTCGCCGCGGACCACGCGCTGCGCGAGGCCTTCGACGATGGCCGTCTTGCCGACGCCCGGTTCGCCGATCAGGACCGGGTTGTTCTTCGTGCGCCGGGACAGCACCTGGATCACACGGCGCACTTCCTCATCGCGCCCGATGACCGGGTCGAGCTTGCCCTGCCGCGCGAGGTCCGTCAGGTCGCGGCCGTAGCGGGCGAGGGCCTCGTAGCTCGACTCCGGGTTCGGGGAGTTCGCACCCTGGTGCCCGCGGACCTGCGTCAGCGCCGGCAGCAGGGCCTCGCGCGTGGCCCCCAGCTTCTTCAGGACGTCCGCCGACGGCGACCGGCCCGACTCGGCCGCCAGGGCCAGCAGCAGATGCTCGGTGCTGAGGTACTCGTCCTTGAGCCGCGTGGCCTCCGCCTTGGCCGCCTCGAAGATGAGGTTGAGCCGCGGCGACGGACGGACGTCACCCCCGACGGCCGTGGCCGTCCGGTTCATCGCCGCACGCGCCTGTGTGCCGGCGGCGTCGGTCCCGATGTTCAGCTTCGACAGAATCGAGGGCACCAGTCCGCCGGACTGCTCGATCAGGGCCACGAGCAGGTGCTCGGGCGTGACCTCGGCGTGGTGCGCCTGTGTGGCAAGTCCCTGGGCCGCGACCAGCGCGGCCTGGGCCTTCTCGGTGAGTGGAAAGTCAGCCATCGGTTCCTCCAGTGACGTGTCCGGCCCTCAGCGGTCGAGTGCGGCCAGTTTTTCCCAGTGCTCTCTGGCGGCGGGGGAGAGCGACGAGGGCAGCTGCACCTCGACACGCGCATACGCGTCCCCGGGGTCGCCGGCCTTGCCGGCCGGCATCCCGTATCCCTTGAGCCGGAAGAGCTGTCCCGGCTGCGTGAGCGGCGGAATCTTCAGGCGCACCGTCGAGCCGCTGAGCGTGGGCACCGCCGCCTCGCCGCCCAGCACCGCCGTCGTGACGGGCAGCTTCAGCCTCACGTAGACGTCGCGGTCACGGCGCTCGAACGTGGGGTGCGGCGCGATCCGGACCCGCAGGTAGAGGTCGCCCGAGGCGCCCGCGACCTGTTCGCCTTCACCCGCCACCCGCACGCGGCTGCCGTCCCCGACACCGGCCGGAATGCGGACGTCCACCGTGCGGCTGCCCGTGGGGGACTGGAGCGCGAGGCGCTTCGTCAGCCCATGGAAGGCCTCCTCGAGTGTCAGCTCCAGTTCGTGCTCGATGTCCCGGCCCCGCCGCGGCCGTCTGCCGGCGCGCGCGCCGGCGGCGCCGCGGGTGCCCCGGGGGCCGGCCTGGCCGGCCTGCGCCGCGCCACCGAAGAACGTGCTGAAGAAGTCCGAGAACGCGCCGTCGCCGAACAGGTCGGCCATCTCCTCCGGCGACACCGTGCGGCCGGCCGGCCCGCCCGCGCCTCCGGCGCTCCCCCAGAACGGCGGCGCCTGGCCGGCGGCCCGCGCCTGGTCGTACTGCCGCCAGTTCGCGCCGAGCTCGTCGTACTTCTTCCGCGACTCCGGGTTCCCGAGCACCTCGTTGGCCTCGTTGATGTCCTTGAAGCGCGCCTCGGCCGCCTTGTCGCCCGGATTCACGTCGGGGTGGTACTTCCGCGCGAGCCGGCGGAACGCCTGCTTGATGTCCTTCTCGCTGGCGCTGCGGGGCACGCCGAGGGCGGCGTAGTAGTCCTTGAACTCCATCGCGCCCTCCTACAAGCCGACGATCTGGTGAAGACGACGCACTTCCGAGCCGAGCTGCCGCCGGCCCTGCGCCGTGTCGATGCCTCCGTCCTCGAGCAGCGGCCGCACCCGCTGCACCACCTCGGCCACGGCGAGCAGACGCTGCACGCCGGCGAGGTTGACGCCGTGCTCGTCCACCAGACGGCGGATGAGCCGGACCCGGGCGAGTTCATCGTCCGTGTAGACGCGCATGCTGCCGAGCGTCCGCGACGGCTGGACCAACCCCAGCCGTTCGTACTTCCGCAGGGTCTGCGGGTGCATGCCCAGCCGTTCGGCGGCCACGCTGATCAGGAAGACTGTCTGTGCCATGAGCCTGATCGACTCTAGGCCTTGATACGGATCATGTCAAGGTTGGGTTCCTCGGGTAATCTGATCGTTCCGTGGGCGCAGACTTCCTGACGATCGCCATGCTCGTGGCCCTCGAGGGCCTGCTGAGCGCCGACAACGCGCTGGTGATCGCCGTCATGGTCCTGGGCCTGCCCAAGCCCGAGCAGAAGAAGGCCATGCGCTACGGCATGGGCGGGGCCTTCCTGTTCCGGGCGATCGCCACGGCGCTGGCGTCCTACCTCATGCGGGTCGCCTGGGTGAAGATTGCCGGCGGCGGCTACCTGCTGTATCTGGCCGTGGCGCACTTCTGGGCGAAGGAGGACGGGCACGACCGCCGCGCTCCCGCCGTGCCGACGCGGCTCTTCGGACTCTCGCCGTTCTGGTCCACCGTGCTGCGCGTCGAACTCGTCGACGTCGCGTTCTCGATCGACTCGGTGCTCGTGGCCGTCGCCATGTCGCCGAAGCTCTGGGTGGTCATCACCGGCGGCATCCTCGGCATCGTGACGATGCGGCTGGTGGCCGGCCGTCTGCTGGCGCTCATCGAGCGCTATCCCGTGCTCGTGGACGGCGCGTTCGTCATCATCGCGTGGGTCGGCATCAAGCTGATCCTCGAGTACGCCCACATCACCGGCTGGGTGCACTTCGAGGTGCCGAAGACGATCTCGCTCGGCGCCATCGTCGTGATCTTCGGCGCGTTCCTGGCCTACGCGCTGTGGAAGGGCGACGTGCGCGAGGCCGCCACGATAGACGGGCACGGCGGCTCCGACGGGCGGTGATGCCAGGTACACCTGCAATCGACGCGCTGATCCGGCTGAACCACGCCTCCGTGGTCGCCTCGCTCGTCTCTGGCCTCATCCACGACTTCAACAACAGCCTCCTCGTCATCGGCGGGTCCGTGGAACTGCTGGAGGAGGCCCAGCCGGGAGACGACCCTAGGCCCAGGCTCGAGCGCATCCGACGGCAGCACGCCGCCATGGCCGGCCGGCTGCGCGAGCTTGGCGGCGTGCTGAAGCCGGAGGGAACGGAGACGAGGGCCGACGCCCGGACCGTCGTCACGCAGGCGTGCGCGTTTCGGGAAGCCGCGCTGCGGCGCCGGGCTGTGACCGTTCGGGTGGAGGATGCCGCCGCGGTCGTCGTCCCCATCCCGCCGGATCACCTGCTGCAGATCGTGTTGAATCTGCTGCTCAACGCCGAGGCCGCCGTGGCCGGACGGGACCGACGCGAGATCGTGTGGGCGGTGGTCCGCGCGGGGGGGGAGGCGCGGATCTCCGTGTCCGACTCCGGGCCGGGCCCCGGGCCGGCCGTGCGCGACCACCTGTTCGAGCCGTTCGTCACGTCCGCGCCGGACGAGCGGGCCGGACTCGGCCTTCACGTCTCCCGGGCGCTCGCCGAGCGGGCCGGTGGCGCACTCACGCTCGCGCAGGCGCCGGACGGGACCACGGCGACGCTCACGCTGCCGGTCGTTTAGCCCGTTCTCGCAGGCGACTGCCCGCGTGCGCCCCTAACGCCGCCGCGCACGGGCCGTCTTTCGTGACGCGGGCGCGTGCGGCGGATTGCCGGGCCGTTCTGGCACGATGGTCTCCCCGCTCGCCAGCATATCCACCAGCGCAGCAATCTTCTTCGCACGCCCGGCAGGCGTGCGCATGTGGTTGGTGCGAAACGCCAGCGCAAAGAGGTTCATGCGTCCGAGGGACCGAAACGCCTTGCGGGCCCCCGGGTTCGCCTCGATGGCGGCGCGAAGGTCGTCGGGGATCGTTGCTTCGGTCGCGCTGCGGATCGGGGCGTACGCCGCCTCCCAGCGGCCATCCGCCTTTGCCGCCTCGACATGTCGCTGGCCATGCGCGGTCATGCGGCCAGCAGCGGTCAACCGGGCCACATGGTCGCGGTTGATCTGGCTCCAGATGCTTCTCGCCCTGCGCGGTGTGAACCGTTGCAGGAAGGAGCGATCGTCGAAGCCTTTTCGGATGCCGTCAATCCATCCCCAGCACAGCGCGACGTCCAGCGCTTGTGCGTAGGTAACCGTCGGCAGGCCCGAGGCCTTCTTGTGAATCTTCAGCCACAGCTCCGTCTCCCGGGCGTGGTTGGCGCTCAGCCATTGTGCGAACGCGGCTTCCGTACGGAAGCTCCTGATTCTCCCAGCCTTGGGAATGATCCGTGCCATGGCAATGGTGTCAGCGAACTACCGGGATCCTAGCGTGGCCGCGGTGAGGTGCGGCCGCTTGTTGGACAGTGAGCCCGGTGGTAGATTCCAACCATGACGTTCACCGTGGAACTTGAACGGGAAGACGACGGTCGCTGGCTGGCCGAGGTGCCCGTGCTGTCCGGGGTGATGGCCTACGGGGCTGATCGGGACGAGGCGGTGGCCCGCGTGCAGGCATTGGCGCTGCGTGTCATAGCGGAACGTCTCGAGCATCGCGAGGCGCCTGCAGAGTTCCTTCAAGTAAGCTTCCACGCCGCGTGAGCAACTGGCCGTCGATCAAGGCCGGCCGCCTTCTGTCTGCACTGCACCGCATCGGCTGGACCACGAAGCGGCAGAGTGGGTCCCACCGCACGCTGGAACGAGCCGGCTGGCCCGATATGGTCTTCGCCTTCCACGATGCCGAGGACGTCGGCCCTCGGATGCTCGCCCGTGTGGCCAAGCGCACCGGCCTTACTCCGGAAGACCTCTAGTTCGTTCCCTCTCTGACTGTCTACCGCGACGCTTCAGCCGCGCCGGCATCGGCTGCAAGCGATTGTTCGGCGGCTGCGGCGAGGTCCCTGGCACAATCTCCGGTTCCATCCCGTCGGTCAGGACCAGTCGAGCAGGTCCTCGTGCAAGAGATCCAGCAACACGCCGTCATGAAATGTGCCGTCAGCTCCTCGTTCGTATTGCCGCATGACGCCGACGCGTTTGAAGCCGACCCTCTCGTACGCGCGGATGGCGCGAAGGTTGTCGGCAGCAGGATCGATGGTAATGCGGTGATGCCCTCGCTCCTCGAAGAGGAAGCGGCACACCAAGCGTATCGCCTCAGTCCCGAAGCCTTGCCCCTGGTGCTGTGGGGAGAGGAAGAGGTCGATGCCCGCGTGCCGGTAGTCGCGATGCAGCTTCTCCCATCCCGCAATCCAGCCTATCGTCTCGGCGTTCACCGAGATGACGAAGGTGGTGCTGGACTCTGCCCCATCGGCATCGTCCCCGGAGAGAAGCTCGTGCCGGTCGAAGTCGTCATCGGGCTGGCTCCAATGGCGAGCGACCTCGGGCTCGCGGAGGATCTCCAAGAGGCGTGGTAGATCGTCTTCGTTCACGGATCGAAGGACGACGCGCGGACCTCGAAGGAAGGGCTTCATCTGTCATCCCTGGGTTTCGTCGCACGCATCGAGGGCAGGGGCGCCCGGCTCACAGTGGGTCTTCCGCACGACGATCTCCAACCGGTCCGCCGAACGAGAAGCTTCAGCCGCGGCGGCCCATCGCGCGCCCAGCCGCCGTCGGCTGCAAGCAGTGTTGGGCTGCTGTAGCGAGGTGTAGAATGGCCGCATGTCGCCACGAGTGCAAGAACTCCTGCGCGAGGCCCTGACACTGTCGGTCCAGGAACGCGCCGACGTGGCCGCAGAGTTGTTGGCCAGCTTGGACGAAGCCCAGCCCGATGATCCCGCAGCCGTCGAAGCCGCCTGGGCACACGAGATAGAGCGCCGCGCCCGGCGAGTCATGAACGGTGAGTCCACGGGTGAGTCGTGGGCGGACGTCCGGGCCAAGGTGATGCGCGATCTCACAGGCCAGTGAGCCGAACACTCCGTCCCGAACCCGAGGCTTCGGCGGAGTTCGAAGATGCCGTCCGCTGGTATGAAAGCCGACGGGCTGGCCTCGGCCTTGAGTTCGTTGAGGCGGTTGACGCCACTCTGGCGCTCGTCGAGCGCTGGCCTGATGCGGGCCACCGCGTGCGCGGCCTTCCGACCGACATACCCGCCAGGCGGTTGCCGTTGAGTCGATTTCCGTACCACGTCGTGTACCTCGAGTGGGACGGTGTGATTCGGATTCTCGCCTTCGCTCACGACCACCGCAGGCCGGGCTACTGGTTGTCTCGCGTCTGAATCCTGTCAGCCCAACGGGAAGCATCACCAGCCGCGCGGGACCATCCTGCGCGCGGTCTGGTGCATGCCGTGTTAGACAGCGCCATTTCACGCACGCCCGGCCTGAAGCTGTTGCGCCAGGTGCGAGCAGACCGCCGCTGCGACCCCAACAACGAGTGCTGCCTCAAGCGGGCCAGGTGTTGCGCCCTCTTGGATATGCCTCGCAGCATTGGAGGAGTAGCCCCACAGTTTGATGAGACCTTCGTCCAGGGGCTTCGGCAGAAGCTGCGGATGCCACCTGAGGATCTCGCCAAGCGTAGCCTTGCGGTCGCCGACGGCTTCCCGGGCGGTGCACTCTAGTGCGGCCATGGCGTGATGTACCGCCCCCGTAAGATCCGGATCAGGCCTGCGGGCGAGATCTCGCATAGCCTCGTGAAGCTCGGTCTTCGCGGTGGGCAAACCGGCGGCCTCTAGCAGCCCCCGCGCCATGTCGACGGAGACCTCGAAGGCCTCCTCGCCTCGCCGTTCAAGTTGCCCATCCACCAGGCGCCAACCCACCCCGACCTCGACGAAGTAGTCATTGACCAGCTCCGCCCACTGATCAGCCGGTGTGACCTCGCCTGTGCCGTTGATACGCTGGTACAGCGCCTCAACGAAGTCGTAGACCCGGTACCACGGAGCATCAGCGATGAGGCCTTGGCACTCGTCCCAGACGTTCGGGTACCGGCCCTACGACGCCCCTGACGCTAGTTGTTGCTCTTCCCATGCCTTGTATGTGAGCGCCTGCCCCTTCACCTTCCAGTGAACACGGCCGTTCAGGCCAGTTCCGCTCACCACAGATGCGGCGGCTGAAGGGGAGTCGAACGCGTAGTCCTGTTCAAATCGGAGGAGCTGGCCATTGCCCGCGACGGGGACAAGCACGGCGTTGTCCCGAAGCGCCTGGCGCGTGCGGCGGCCCGCGTCGTTGAGCGACGGAACCTCGGTGACGCGAGCGGTGGATCCCTTCTGCACAATGAAGCTGCCGTCACGCACCACACACTCTGCCCGGCAGTCTTCCCAGCGTAGCTCCAGCATGAGTTCGCCAGACTTGGTTCCGACACCGCGCGATGGCGCTGTCGACATGAACACATCTGCGCCGAGCGTCGGCAGCAGCAAGCGCACATGTTCGAGGAACGCCTCCATGTCCGCGACGTCCGCCTCGGGCAGCGTGCCGCCGAACGGCTCGTTGCCGTTCCTAATTTCGACTCGCTTGGCCGCAGACACGTCCCTGACGAGCGCAGCCTCAAGCCAACGGACATGGGCCTTCGTCAGGTTGTCGTCCTTCGACACGAAGATTACGACCCACGTCCAAAAATCCTTCGAGTCATCGTGGCTGCGGAGGCGTGCCCACACATCGTCGCCTTCGCCAACGTAGACGGCGAGCCCGGAAGTGGACACGTCCGAAGGCCCCAGCAAGATGTAGACGCCGGTCCGACGCACCTCCTTCCGCTGACTGAGTCGCGAGAGCTCGGTTCGCGGCGATACGAGCGCGATGCCGGTCCAGTTGCCAACCTCGGCCGAGCGCATCCCTTGTGGTACGCCATCCACGAGAAAGATGCGAATAGACTTCCCGGCCATCAATCATTCCCTCTCATGTTCGACGAGGCGTCTTGTCAGCCGAACGTGACAAATGAGCCGCGCCCGCTGCGGCGCGCAAGCGGGGAGCGGGCGTCGGCTCCATTTGATTGTTGGGCGGCTATGCCGGAATCGTTTCGAGTTCGACGTGCAGGGAATCGGAA
>JBFXBH010000016.1:0-32400 GCA_050183355.1 Vicinamibacterales bacterium
GTTCCGGAACTAGAACGAGAAACGCAGGCCGAACTGCATCTGCCGCGGGTCGCGTGCGCTGAAGATCCGGCCGAAGTTCGCGTTGCCGAAGGTCCGGTTCGGGAGATCGAAGTTGGCACGGTTCAGCAGGTTGAAGATCTCCCACCGGAACTCGACCTGTGGCCCGTCGCCCAGCGGGAACGTCCGTGCGACGGAGAAGTCGACGTTCGCGAAGCCGGGCCCGACGACGCTGTTGCGCGGCGCGTTGCCGAACGTGAACGCATCCGGCAGCGTGAAGACACTCGTGTCGAACCAGCGGTCGGGCGTGCGCTGATCGCCAGGCAGGTTCGGATCACCCGACTGATTCGGCCGCTGCGCGGGGCCCGCGCCGATGTTGGCGCGGTCGATGCTGAGATTGACCGTGAACGGCGCGCCCGACTGGGCCGTGACGATCGTGTTGAAGCGCCAGTCCCGCGTCAGGGCGGCCGACAGGCCGCTGCCCACGCCTGGCGTCATGAGGGTGCCGCTGGCGACGAACTGGTGGGTCCGGTTGAAGCTCGAGAGCGCCCACTCGCCGCTGTCGCTGAAGATGTTGCGGACGTTCTGCGGGAAGTTCGTCTCCGATTCGGTCGGGCCCGGGCTCGACGCATCGTCCTTCGAGTGCGACCAGGTGTAGGCGACGTTGAACGCGAAGCCGTCCGACATGCGCTTCTCGGTCTTGACCGTGACGCCGTGGTAGATCGACTTGCCGTCGAAGCGGATCGCGCTGATGTTGCTGAGCTGCGGAATCGGCCGGCGCGGCTGGATCGCACCGGGGCCGGGTTCCGGCACGTTGTGGACCGTCGCGTTGTCGGCCCCGAGCGTCCACGTGCCCATGTAGAACACGTCGGCGACCATGTTGTGGCCGAGCTCCCGCTGCACGCCACCGCTCCACGTCTGGCTGTACTCGACGCTGTAGGCGTAGTCCATGATGGTGCCGCCGACCGTGCCCGTGGCATTGCCCGTCAGGATGTCCCGTGTCTGGAGCGTCGGAACCCTGACGTCGATCGGCACGTTCACCTGCTTGGTATAGAAGAACGGCAGGTTGCGCGCGAACGCCGTCTGCACCGAGTACGCCCACTGGTTCAGGAAGATGCCGTAGCCGCCGCGCACGACCGTCTTCCCGTCCTGCAGCGACAGCGCGAAGCCGGTGCGGGGCGCCAGGCGCACCGCGCTGGGATCCATCAGGCCCGGTCCCCAGCCGGCGTCCTTCGACGTCGTGTAGGGGATCGGAATCAGCGGCAGCAGCGGCTGCGCGGCCGGGTTGATGTTGCCATCGTCGTCGCTCGCAATCACGAACCGCTTGCCGTCGATGTCGATCGAGGACAGCCGGTTGTTCGCGTCGTACATGTGCTGGTTGAATTCGTAGCGCAGGCCGACGTTGACCGTCAGGTTGTCGCGCAGACGCCAGTCGTCCTGCGCGTACAGGTGGATCCAGTTCGTCCGCCCGTCCTCGTCGCCGCGGCCGATGCCGGACGTCGCGGCCACGGGGTAGCCCAGCAGGAAGTCCGCGAGCGCGTTGCCACTGAACTGCCCCGTGTAGGTGAACGCGCCGCGCGCGTTGTCGGGCTGTTCGGGCCGGAGTTGGAGGTGGAAGTAGTACGCGCCGAACTTCAGATTGTGCTTCGCCCGGGCGATGGAGAAGTTCTCGTAGAGCTCGAAGTGCTGGTTGTTCCGCGCGACGAACGACGTCGGATCCCCGAAGGTGTTGAACAGGCCGCCCGTCGAGATCTGCGGGAACCCCATGTCCCGCCTGTCCGTGGTGACGCCGAGCAGCCCCGTCTGGCGGGCGAAGTCGGCGCCGGCGTTCACGCTGCGCTGGCCGCCTGTGACGGTCATCCACCCGAAGCGCACCTCGTTCAGCATCGAGTTGCCGAGGACGCGCGTGTGGCTCGCGACGAGGTTCTTCGTCCGCGTGTCCAGCGTGCGGCCGAAGCCGGGCACGATGGATTCGCTGAGCACGCTGGTACCGAACGGCTGCGTCTCGTCGGCGCTGAACGTGCTGAAGCGGGCGAACAACTGGTCGCTGTCCGTCAGCCGGTGGTCGACCCGGAGGCTCATCTGGTTGACCTGCTTCTCGAGTTCCTCGGCGGCGGACAGGTTCTGGACGTTGCCGGCGCCCGTCGGCATTGGCACGGCCCGCAGCATCGCGGCGGCGACGGGGTCGATGCGGCTCGCCGGGATCTGGTTGCCGGGAAACGGCACGCAGCCCGACGGCGTCGGGTCGCATACCGCGCCCAGCCCGCTGAAGTCCCCGGTGCGCAGCGCGGCGGACGGGACGGAGAACGTCCGGGTCTGCGTCCGGTTCAGGCGCTGGCCTTCGTAGCTCCCGAAGAAGAACGTCCGGTTCTGCACGATCGGGCCGCCGAACGCGCCGCCGAACTGGTTCTGCCGAAGGGGGGGATTCTTCTGGCCCTTCGGCAGGAAGTAGTTGGTCGCGTCGAAGGCGTCGTCGCGGAAGAACTCGAACAGGCTGCCCGTGAACCGGTTGGCGCCGGCCTTCGTCGCCACGTTGATCAGGGCGGAGGCCTTGCCGCCGAACTCGGCCGGGTACTGCGACTTCTGGATCTTGAACTCCTGCACCGAGTCGATCGACGGGTTGATCACGAGGTTGTTGAACAGCTCGTCGGTGACCTTTGCGCCGTCGAGCAGGTAGATGTTGTGGCCCGACCGCTGGCCCCCGACGTTCGGGAGCGGGCCCGCCTGCTGCAGCGACTCGCCGCGCGTGCCGCCGGGCGGGATGACGACGGCGTCGCTGAGCTGCGCGAGCGCCATCAGGTTCCTGCCGTTGATCGGAATCTGGACGACCTCCCGGTTGGTGATGACGTCGCTGATCTCCGCGTTGGTGGCCTGGACGAGCGGGGCGACAGTGGCCGCGACGGTGACGGTCTCCGTCAGGCCCTCGAGCCCGAGCGTGAAGTCGATCTGGAGGATGCGTCCGATCTCGACGGTCACGGCCTTCGCCGTGCTGGTCCGGAAGCCGCTGAGGCTGGCGTCGATGTTCCACTCGCCCACGCGCAACTCCGGCAGCAGGAAGCGGCCGGTGGCGTCGCTGACGCGCTCGACCGTGGTGCCGCTCGCCGGGTGTGTCGCCGTGACGGTGGCGCCAGGCAGGACGGCGCCGGAGGAGTCCTTGACGACGCCCGTGATCTGGCCGGCGTTGGTCTGCGCCGCGGCACTCGAGGCCGCGAGGGCGAGGAGGCAGCAGGCGAGCGATCGGGTGACGAGGGTGTGCAGAGGCATCGCCGTCGAGGGTATCCCGGCGCCGCGGACCTCCTGTGTAAGCGTGTTGTAAACGCTCAGGCGTGCGCGCGGTCAGCGGGTGCGGCCGGCAGCCGGAGCGTGAACGTGGAGCCCTGGCCAGGCTGGCTCCGGACCGTGATCGTGCCGTCCATCATCTCGGCCATGCTCCGGGCCAGCGCGAGGCCGAGACCCGTCCCGTGGATCTGCGCGGCGATGGCCGCGGGACCCCGGTAGAACGGTTCGAAGATGCGGCCGCGCTCGGCGGCCGGGATGCCGAGGCCGCGGTCGGAGACGTCCACGCAGACCTCCACGGCGCCCGCGGCCGTCCGCTCGGTGTAGGCCCGCACGCCGATCCAGCGCTCCGTGCCGGCGTACTTGACGGCATTGGTCAGCAGGTTCTCGAGGCACTGCGCGAGGGCCGTCGGGTCGCCCAGGACGGGCGGCAGGTCCGGCTGGATGTCGCGATCGACGGTGAAGGCCGCGCCGCCGGTCAGCTCCGCGATCGTGGAGAGCGTGGCGTCGATCGTGTCCGGGACCGCCAGCGGCCGCAGCGCCGGCCGCGGCGCGCCGCCGGTCCGGCCGGCGAACAGCAGAATCCGCTCGACGAGCGAGCCGAGCTGACGCGTCTGCTGGCCGATGACCTGGCCGTACTCCGCGAGGCGGGAGGCTTCGTGCACCACGCCGCGGGCGATGTTGTCCGCCGCGGAGCCGATCACGGCGAGCGGGGTCCGGAGCTCGTGCGAGACGGCCGTGACGAAGCTCATCTGGAGTTGCGCGAGCCGCTGCGCCCGGGTGCTCGCCGCGACCAGCAACGCGATCGACGTCACGAGCAGCAGCAGTGCGCCGAGCGTCGTCAGCAGGTCGCGGCGCTGGGCGTTCGCGAGGAAGGCGCCGAGCGCGCCGCCGCGCCGGTGCCGGACGACGAGCCGCCAGTCATCGGCCTCCGGCGCCCCGGCCGGCAGCGGATACCACGTGACGGTCGGCGAGGGCGCGCCGGCCTTGAGCGGCACCGCGAGGAACACCTCGTACGGCCCGGCCGCGCGCGGGCTGGAGCGGCGCCCGAAGACGTTCAGAAGGCCGTCGGCGTCCGGCGCCGGCGACGCGCCGAACTCCGGGCTCGAGGCGTAGAGCGCCCGGCCCGGACCGGCGAAGAGCGCCACGTCGTAGTCGAGGCCGTCCGTGCCCGAGAAGTAGCGCAGCGCCAGATCCGGGAGCAGCGCCCGGCCGAGGACGTCACGGTCGATGACGACAATCAGCCACCGCGGGTCCGGACCGACGCCAACCTGCCGCGTCAGCGCCGGGATCGCCGGATGGAAGAGCCACGGATCCGCGCTGGCGTCCGTGACGGGTGCGAGCGCGATCGGCGGCAGCGGCACGGGGCCGGAGGGCGCGCCGTCCGCCGACACCGGGACGGCCTCCCCGGCGCCCGTGGCCGGCACGTACAGCAGCACCTGCCGGACGAGGGCGGGGTAGCGCGCGGTCCGGCGCCAGACGCGCAGGGCCGCGCTGACCCGCTCCGGCGTCGCGACGCCGGCGAGCTGCACGTCCAGCGTCCCCGTCAGGCCGGTCAGGCTCCGCTCGAAGTCGACGTGCCAGTTGACGAGCGACATCTGGAGCGTGTCGGCGAGGCGCAGCCCCGTCGCCTCGGCGGCCTCGCGGCTGGAGCGGTACTGCAGCACCGTGAAGACGATCAGCGCCGCCGTCGTGGCGACGACGGCCGCCGTGAGCAGCCGGCCCTGCCCGAGTCTTCTCATGCGCCCTGCGGCCGGAACTTGTAGCCGAGGCCCTGGACGGTGACGAAGTAGCGCGGCTGACGCGGCTCGGGTTCGAGCTTCTGGCGGAGGCCGGCCACGTGGACATCCACCGTGCGCGTGAACATCTTGCCGCTGTAGCCCCAGACGTCGGTCAGCAGCCGCTCGCGGGAGAGCGTGGCGCCCGGGTGTTCGACGAAGTAGCGCAGGAGCTGGAACTCGCGGGCGGAGAGCGCGAGCGGCCTGCCGTCACGCAGCACCTCCGTGCCGCGCAGGTCGACGCGATTCGGGCCGAACTCGACGACCTCCGCGGAAGCCGACGTCCGGGCCGGCGCGCGGCGGAGCAGGGCCTCGACGCGCGCGATGAGCTCCTGCATCTCGAACGGCTTGGTCACGTAGTCGTCGGCCCCGATCCGGAGCCCGGCCACCTTGTCCGCGGTCTCGCCCCTGGCCGTCAGCATCAGCACCGGGGTGATGAGCCCGGCGGCCCGGATCTCCTCGCACACGCTCAGGCCGTCCCGGCCCGGCAGCATCAGGTCGAGGATGACGAGGTCGAAGGGCAGCCGCGTGGCCTTGTCGAGGCCGTCGTCGCCCGTCGCGGCATAGTCCACGTCGTATCCCTCGCTCCGGAGGCGGTCGCCGAGGGTCAGACGCAGGGCGGGTTCGTCTTCGACGAGCAGGATGTTGTCGGGCATTCGGGGATCGGGGGACGTCCGGGCGGGATTATAGCGAGCGGGGGAGGGCCACCTTGACGGCCGGGATCCCCGCCGGTAGACTGGCCGTGTTCATGTCCGGACAGGCTTTCACCCACGCGCTCCCGTCCCTCGGCACCGCCGTTCGGGGAGTCGTGTCCGTGGCCGCCGGCATCATCGCCATCAGCATTATTGGCATTCCGGGCATTAGCAGCCCGGAAAAACGGTGGATGATGCGGGCGTAACGAGCGCCCGGGACGGCAGGTTCGAGGCCATCATCCACCAGGGTGATGGCCTTTTTCATTAGTACGACCGATAGCAATCCGTAGTCCGACGAGAGCGTCAGAGAGAGCGAGTCATGAAGCGAACTGGAGCACAGGCCATCTGGGCGTCACTGGAGAAGGCGGGCGTGACGACCGTGTTCGGATACCCGGGCGGGGCGATCCTCCCGACGTACGACGCGCTGCCCGAGTTCCCCTCGATCCGGCACATCCTCGTGCGCCACGAGCAGGGCGCGACGCACATGGCCGACGGCTACGCCCGGGCGGGCGGCGGCGTCGGTGTGGCGATCGCGACCTCCGGCCCTGGCGCGACGAACATGGTGACGGGCATGGCGACGGCCATGATGGACTCGTCGCCGATCGTCTGCATCACGGGCCAGGTCGGCGCGGCGCTGATCGGCACGGAAGCCTTCCAGGAAACGGACATCACCGGCGTCACGCTGCCCATCACGAAGCACAACTACCTCGTGACGAAGGCGGAGGACATCGCGCCGACGCTGCGCGAGGCGTTTCACGTGGCCCGCACGGGCCGGCCGGGGCCGGTCCATGTGGACATCACGAAGGACGCCCAGCAGGCGACCTGCGAGTTCGAGTGGGGGGACACCGAGATCCAGTTGCCGGGCCTGAAGGCGTCAAAGGCGCTCGCGCCGGATTCGGTGCGCAAGGCGCTGGACCTGCTGGCCACCGCGGAACGGCCGCTGATCCTCGCGGGCCACGGCATCCTGCTGTCAAACGGCATGCAGGTGATGCGGACGTTCGCCGAACGGGGCGACATCCCCGTGGCGATGACGCTGCTCGGGATCGGGGCCTTCCCGGCGCAGCACCCGCTGAACCTCGGCATGATGGGCATGCACGGCGAGGCGTGGGTCAACCAGGCCATTCAGGAGGCGGACCTGCTGATCGCCTGCGGCATGCGCTTCGACGACCGCGTGACGGGCAACCTGAAGAACTACGCCCCGAACGCGAAGAAGATCCACATCGACATCGACCCGACCGAGTTCAACAAGAACGTGCGGGTGGACGTGGCCCTGGCCGGGGACCTGCGGGACGTGCTGGAACAGCTCGTGCCGTACATGGCCGAGCGCCGGCATCCGGACTGGCACGCGCAGATCGCCGCCAATCGCGGGAACGCCGCCGTGCGCGACATCACCGACCTTCCGGACGACGGGCACCTGTACGCCGCGCACGTGATCCACGACCTCTGGCGCGCGACCGACGGCAACGCGATCGTCGCGACCGACGTCGGCCAGCACCAGATGTGGGAAGCGCAGTACTACAAGCATAACGAGCCGCGGACGCTGCTGACCTCGGGCGGCCTGGGCACGATGGGCTTCGCGCTGCCGGCCGCGATCGGCGCCAAGCTCGCGCGTCCCGACGCGGACGTGTGGGCCGTGGCCGGCGACGGCGGGTTCCAGATGACGATGCCGGAGCTGGGCACGATGGCGCAGGAGTTGATCAAGGTGAACGTCGCCATCATCAACAACGGCTACCTCGGCATGGTGCGGCAGTGGCAGCAGTTCTTCTACGAGAAGCGCTACACGGCCACCCCGATCCTGAGCCCCGACTTCGCGAAGGTGGCCGAGGCCTACGGCCTGAAGGGCCAGACGGTCCGGCAGCGGAGCGAGGTGATTCCCGCCGCCCAGGCCGCGCGGAAGCACGGTAAGGCGGTGATCATCGACTTCCAGGTGGAGCAGGAGGACTCGGTCTACCCGATGGTGCCGACCGGCGCCGCGCTGCACGAGATGATCCAGCGCGGGCAGACGGCCACGACGAACCCGATCGTCGAGACCAGCGCGAGCGTCTGATCAGGCGGTCCGGGGGGCCACCTTTCGACCGGCGCGGCGCCTCAGCGGATCACGCCGCGGCGCAGCGCGTAGAGTGCGATCTCGGCGGCGCTGTGCAGGCTCAGCTTGTTCAGCACGCGCGCGCGGTGCGTCTCGACGGTCGTCAGGCTGATCCCCAGCAGCGACGCGATGTCGCGGTTGGAGCGTGCCTCGGCGACGAGCTGAAACACCTCCCGCTCCCGGTTGGTCAGCGTGTCGTAGGGGTCGGTGGCCGCGCCGACCGTCCAGGGCATGCGCTCGCTCACCTGTTGCGCGATGGCCGGGCTCAGGAACGTCCCCCCGGACGCGATCGTCCGGACGGCCTGGAACAGGTCCGCGTCCGCGGAGTCCTTGAGCATGTAGCCGCGCGCGCCCGCCTGAAGTGTCTGCGAGACGTAGGACTCGTCGGCGTACATGCTGAGCACCAGCACCTGGATGCGGGGCTGCTTCTGGATGATGCGCCGGACGGCCTCGATGCCGTTGAGGTGGGGCATGGCCACGTCGACGATGGCCAGGTCCGGCTTCAGCTCCTCGGCCATCCGCAGGACTTCGTGGCCGTCGCTGGCCTCGCCCACGACCGTCCAGCCCGGTTCCTCCTCCAGCATGCGCCGGATGCCCTGGCGCACCAGCGTGTGATCGTCCGCCAGCAGGATTCTCATGCCGCGTGCCCCTCGGCGGCCATCGGGACCACCGCGGTGAGCCGCGTGCCGCCGGCCGCGCCGGCGCCGACGGTGACGGACCCACCGAGCGACTGCGCGCGCTCCCGCATGGCAATCAGGCCGAGCCCGTTCGAGCGCCGGGCGCCTGGCGCCGGCCACCGGCCCTGTCCGTTGTCTTCGACGTCCATCGAGACCAGTCCTCCGGTAATGGCCAGTGACACCGTGCACGCGGACGCGTGGCTGTGCCTGGCGACGTTGTTCAGGGCTTCCTGCGCGATGCGGTAGAGCCCCGCCTCGACCGGCGCCGGAAGCCGGGACGACAGATGACAGGAGAGCGTCGCCGCGATCGACGTGCGCTCCGAGAAGCGCGTCAGGTACGCGCGCAGCGTGGCTTCGAGTCCGAAGTCGTCGAGCACGCTCGGGTGCAGGAGCTGCGAGAGGTTGCGGACGCCCTGCAGTGTCCGCTCCGCGACGTCGCGCGCCTCCTCGAGCACGCCGCGGGCGCGGGTGTCGAGCGTGCCGCGGAGCGCCACGCCGATGTCGAGCTTCACGGCGGTCAGCGCCTGGCCCACGGTATCGTGCAGTTCGCGGGCGATGCTCCGGCGTTCCTGCTCCTGCACGTCCACGAGCCTCGCCGACAGGCGCTCGAGATCCTGGCGCGTGGCCTCCTCGCGGGTGCGCTGCGCCTCGACCTCACGCTGCAGCCGGCTGATCCGGCGGCCCGAGGCCAGCGCCGCGGCGAAGGCCAGCAGCAGCGGAACGGAACCGGCGAGCACGAGCCGGAGTGTCGCCTGTCGCTGCAGACCCTCGACCTGCGCCTGCTCGTGGGCGTAGGTCAGCGCCTGCTGGGCGGCGAGGTGGTCGAGGATGTCGAGCACGTCCTGCCGCGACGGCGCCATCTTCATGCGGATGATGGCCGCGGCTTCGTCCGTCGTCTGCGACTCGCTGGGGAACGCGGCGTCCCGGTCCTCCCAGAAGCGATCCAGCACGGCCGCCAGCTGACGCAACCCCCCGCGGTCCTCCGGAAGCGCCACGGCCTCGTAGCCCGCGAGCTGGGCCATCGCGTCGTCCCGAAGCTGGACGAACTCGGTGCGGAGGGCCGTACGGCGGCCGGGCACGGCCTCGAGGACGGCGTCGCGCAGGTACACCGAACTGAGCAGGACGTTCGTGCGGATCCTGACCAGGGCTTCGTCACCGCGGTCGTAGGCGTGCCTGATCGCGGTGACCTCGGCGGCCACGCCGTCGAGCCCGCTGATCACCTGGTAGCTCCAGACGAGCCAGAGCGCAAACACGGCCGCGAATCCGACAGCGAGCAGCGTGGTGACGCCGAAGCGGGAGACACCCGGCGGCCCGTCCGGCGTAGTCCGGAGCGACATGGAGGGCATCCTACCGGCTCCGGTGGATCGCGGTCCAGCCGTGTGCGGGCGATGGTCATGGTCTGACATGATGAGCAGTAGTCTGTTGCCATGATTCCACGGGCGATTGTGCCCCGCTACCGTGCGGACGCTGCATGAGCCACCTGACGTGCGGCGATCGCGTCCGGCTGACGGTGCTGTGCACCGCGGCCGTGCTGCTCGTCACCCTCCATCTCTGCACGTTCCGGCGCGTGCCGACACCGACCAGCGATGGACAGTTCTACGCCTCCATTGCCGTCTCGGTCGCGACGACGGGCACGGGCATCCCGTCGATGTTCGCGCGGTCCCCCGTCATCGTTGACCACCTGCCCTTCTACGGACCGGTGTACTTCTCGCTGGCGGCGCTGCCGGTGCGTTACTTCGGCGTGTCACCCGCGAGCGTGCGCATCACGAGCCTTGTCGGCGTCTGGCTGATGGCCGCGGCGGCCGCCGGGTTGGCCTGGCGCCTGACCGGGAGCCGGTCGCGGGCACTCCTGGCGGCCGTGTTGCTGCTGTTGGCACCTGAGCTCGGTGCGGCCAACGTTGTGTCCACGATGCACCCCGTTGCCGTCGCGTTCGAATTGCTGACGCTGGTGGCCTTCGCGGGAGCCGTCGCGCATCCGGCCAACTGGAGGAGCGGTCTCACGTCCGGGGTGCTCCTGGGCCTCGCGGTACTGACGACGCCGCGCACCTTCCCGTTCGCCGGCGCGTTCGTATTGGCCGGACTGCTCGTACCCGGCGGGAGCGCCGCGGTGCGCCGTCAGTGGTCCGTCGCGCTGGCGGCGTGCGGCGTCGTCGTGCTCGTCTGGGCCGTGGCCGCCAAAGGGGGCGCCGTCGAGTGGGTGCGTTTCATGGCGGGTGTGTTGACGCGCGAGGACCGCGACGTCGCGCTGCTGCCGTTCGCGACGCGTACATGGCAGGCGAGCGGCTCGGTACTCGTCACTCCGCTCGTGGCCATCGGCCTGGGTCTGTATGCCGCACGGCACGTTGGCCGGACCAGTGGTCAGGCCGGGGCGGCCTCTTCGGCGCCCGCCTTCCTGCTGCTGTGGACGTGGATGGCGCTGGTCGCCACGATGGCGGTGATGAACTTCGCCGGATCGTTCCGGATCTATTCGGTCGTGCCGTTGTTCGCTGTCGTGCTGGCGCTTCCGTACGGACGCCTCGGCCTCGACCGCCGGGTCCTTCCCGCGGTGGTCATCCTGCTGCTGGTGCTCGATGCCGGTCTGGCGTCCGTCCGCTGGGCGCGGATCGCCGCGACGTGGGATCGGCGGGACCCCGACCGGCTGCATGCGTTTCTGGCGCGGCATGTCCCACGGGGGTCGGCGGTGATTGGCCCTGGTGCGCCGTTCTTCACGGCGGTGGAGCAGAGCGGATCCAGCTACTTTCACCTGAATCCCGAGAGCTCGGCCGACTGGGCCCGCTGGGTGCCCGAACTGGAACCGGAGGCGCTGCGCGTGCCGCCGCCCCGTCGATTCCGCGGCCGGTATCTCGTGTGGCTCGACAGAGAGCCGTTGCCCGAAGAACTGGCCTGTGCGTCGGAGAAGGTGGCCCGCTTCGAGCCGCCACCGTCAAGGTTGGGGTGGCTCGGCCCCCTCGGGCACACGCAGGACACCGGCTTCGAGCCGGCCACGCTGTACCGGTTGCAGACGGGATGTCCGCGGGGCTACGACCCAACAGCCGCTGCGCCGGAGGTCGTCCAGACGTCCGGCGCCGGGATGCCTCCGCGGCCGCGCGGCTGGCACTAGCGCCCGCGTGGCGGCGTCGTACGGTCAGTACTTCACGAGCGCGCGGGCGGCCGCCACGACCTTGGACGTCGTGGGCAGGTGCGCTTCCTCGAGTTCGGTCGCGAAGGGCACCGGCGTGTCCGCGGCGGCCACGAGCTGCACCGGGGCGTCGAGGTCGTCGAACGACGCGCGGACGATCTCGGTGACGATCGTCGTGCCGAAGCTGCCCGTGCGCGGCGCCTCACAGGTGACCAGCGCCCGGTTCGTCTTCCTGACGGACGCGGCAATCGTCTCGACGTCGAGCGGGAGCACGGTGCGCAGGTCGATCACTTCCGCCGAGATGCCCTCCTGCGCGAGCTGCTGCGCGGCTTCGAGCGCACGGATCGTCTGCGACCCGAACGAGACAATGGTCACGTCCTTGCCCTCGCGGGCCACGCGTGCCTTGCCGATCGGCACCACGTAGTCCTCCTCGGGCACCGGGAGGTTCAGCCCTTCGGGCAGGCGCTCGGGCTTGATGCGGTAGTAGTTCTTGTACTCGAGGAAGAGGACCGGGTTGCCGTCGCGGACGGCCGCCTTGAGCAGGCCCTTGGCATCGAACGCCGTGATCGGCGCGACGATCTTGAGGCCCGGCGTCGAGGCGAACCAGGACTCGGGATTGACCGAGTGATAGATCGAGGTGTTCGTCGCCCAGCCGGAGGGGAAGCGCAGCACGATGCCCACCGGGCCCATCTCACGCACGTTCTGCGTGGCGGCGTAGTTGACGATCATCTTGAAGGCTTCCGACGCGAAGTCGGCGTACTGGAACTCGACGATGGGCGTGAGGCCCGCGAGCTGCGCGCCCAGCGCGATCCCGACGTAGCCGGCTTCGGCGATGGGGGAGTCGATGATCCGGCGCTGCTTGAACGGCACGGCCTTGTTGTTCCACGCCTGCGCCCAGTCGATGCCGTCGTATTTCTTCGAGAAGCCTTCCGTGATCTTGAAGGCGCCGTTGCTGACGCCGATGTCCTCGCCGATCATGAAGACGTTCGGGTCGCGGGAGAGCTCCTCGTCCAGGCCCTCGCGGATGGCCTGGTGGTAGGTGATGGTGCGGCCCTTGCCGGTCGGCACGGCCAGCGCGTTCGGGAACGTCGGCGCCGGCGCCAGCACCTCCGCCTCGATGTTGCCCGGCACGGGCTTCGGGCTCTGCTCGGTCTCGAGGGCGGCCGCCAGGACTTCGGCCGTGACCTTCGCGTCGATCTCGCCCAGTTCCTTCGCCGTGGCGACCCGTGCCTTGACGAGGCGGTCACGGAACGTCGCGACGGGATCCTTGGCCTTCCACGTGTTGAGCTGCTCGGCCGGGACGTAGCTGGTGAACGGGTCCGCGAGGGAGTGGCCGTCCATCCGCATCGTCGCGGCCTCGATAATCGTGAGGCCCTTCGTCTCCCGGGCCCGCGCGACCGCCTTCGACACGGTGTCATAGACCGTGACGACGTTGGTGCCGTCAATCCAGTAGCCTTCCGCGTTCCGGCCGTAACCGAGCGCACGCAGCGTCAGGGTCGGCGTCGCGTACTCGAGGCGGTTCGGCGTGCCGAACGCCCACTGGTTGTTCTCGATGACGAGCACGAGCGGGATCTGCATGACCGAGCAGATGTTCAGCGCCTCGTGGACGTCGCCCGTGCTGGTCGTGCCGTCGCCGACGAACGCCAGCGCGACGGCATCCTTGCCCTGATAGTTCTCGCCGAACGCGCAGCCGGCGCCGAGCGGAATGAGCGTGCCGAGGTGGCTGATCAGGCCGACGACCTTCGCCGCCTTGTTGGCCATGTGGAGGCTGCCGTCCCAGCCGCTCGACATGCCGTTCATGCGGCCGCACGCCTGACCGATGACGCGGGAGGGCGGCACGCCGCGGACGAGGAACGCGCCGAGGTCGCGGATGGCGAGCGTGGCCCAGTCGCCCGGCTGCAGCGCGGAGGTCGCGCCGACGGCGGTGGCCTCGTTGCCGGTGCACGGCAGGTGCTTGCCGAGCGCGAGGCCCTTGCGCGACATCTTGACGATCTCGACGTCGGTCGCCCGTGTCAGGCTCATGAAGTAGTAGAGCTTCAGCAGCTCGTCCTTCGTGAAACCGTCGAGCACCGGAGCCGGCACCCACGTCAGGCCGCGGGCGGAGACGTGGAGCGACTTCTGGTCGAGGTCGCGCGCGACGTCAATCTGTTCGAGTTCCTGGTAAATGTCGGCCAGCGAGCTGAGCATGGGGTGATTGTCCGGGTCGGGGCAGGGTCCGGCGGGACCCCGTCGTTATGGAAACATAATAGATCAGCCCGCGCAGCCTTCGACCGGCATGCGCGCGGTTCCGATCGCGAATGTTTCGGTGGCCCGGGCACGCGGGTCCCCCCGCGCAACAAACCATCAGCCCCGCCGGGAAGCAGTGGCGCGTGTTCAGGCCGACCCGGCCGGTGTGGATACTGGCGGGGAACCATCCTCCGGCGGCAGTGTGGCGAAGAAGCGATACAGCAGCCACGCGTCCACCAGGCCGACGGCGACCATGATCAGATACGCCCGCGGTCCGGCGATGACACGCATTTCGCCCGTCACCCGTGACAACCCGAACGCCACGACCCACGCGTCGAAACTCATGCAGACCCGGCGGAACGTCTCGGGCCGGATGCGGCGGATCAGCGCCGACCCGATCGGCACGCCGACCAGGATGCTGGGCAGGATCGCGGGAATCAGGCGGAAGCTCGCCTCGCTGTACAGATCGGCATAGAGGTAGGCGACCGCGGTCATCGACGACTCCGCGAGCCGGATCACGCCGAGGGCCGCCCGGAAGTCCCGCTTGGTCAGCCCCTGGTTGCTGAGCATCACGGCCAGCGGAGGCCCCGAAATCGTGGTGACCGAGTAGAGCACGCCCAGCGCGCCGCCGAAGACGGCGCCCGCCGACCGTTCGGACTTGATCGGCCGGCGGTACCCGGCGGCCTGAATGAGGATGAGCGGCAGCAGCGTGATGTAGGTGATGAGCTTCAGCGGGGCCGCATCCACCTGCGACACGAGCGTCGTTCCCACGATGACGCCGGGAATCAGTCCGAACACGATGGGCAGCACGCGCCGCCACACCTGCGGCAGCGCGTCGCGATTGACCCACAGCACGTACCCGTTGAGGACGACCTCGATGAGGACCAGCGCCGGGTTGAGGACGCGGTTCGCCAGGAACAGCAGCGCCAGCGGCACGGTGATCGACGAGAACCCGTAGCCGAGCGCGCCGTTGACGACGGCGGCGCCGAACGTGATGGCTGCCAGCGGCAGCACGTAACCATCCATGACTGTGGGAATCCTGGCCCTTTCGTCCTCGCACAAACACAAAAGCCCGGGCGGTGGTGACCGCTCCGGGCTCGAATCCTCAGGTGGTGCTGGGCGTCTGGCTAGCTACACGGACGCAGGGGGACGGCTCGGAGGCGGACCGAGATCGGACAACAACACGCCGGACACGCCGTGCGAACCATCGGGGACGGTTGTACTTGAGCCACGCCGGGACTGTCAAACGACGGCCACGGACGGCGAGGGCGAGCGGGGCGGAGCCGCGATGCCCGGGGGTGGCGTTCCGGCCGCGACTGTGGAGCATGCCGTCTTCACGACAAATGCACCGCAGGCGCCGGGCGGGATGTCGCCGGTGGGACCCGTTGGACGCTCACCCAACGGGCGGCGACAGGGCCCCGCCCGGATGCGACAGGTCCGCCGGAGGTGTATTTGTCCGGCATGCGGAACCGGAGCGGCCGGAACGCCACCCCCGGGCATCGCGGCGACTCTCCCGGTGGACGCATCCGAACGCCGGGTGCTAAAGTATTGAGCAGTCCATGGTTCCGATGCTTTTCGCGTGCGCGTGTTGTCGCTGTATGCGGCCCTGTCATGGGTCCCGCGCCCGCGGTCTGTAGTCCCCACGGACGAATAACGCGCCCGACGAATCGCGCGGCAGATCAGCAGGCCCGGGACCACCGTCCCGGGTTTTTTTTTGCGTGCCGAGTATCCCGATGCCGACTGCACAGATAGAGACCGGCCAGACGTCCCCGCCGCCGCAACTCGACCACCTGCGGCGGCTGGAGGCTGAGAGCATCCACATCCTCCGCGAGGTGGTGGCGGAGTTCGAGCGCCCGGTGATGCTCTACTCCGTCGGGAAGGACTCGTCCGTGATGCTGCGCCTGGCGCAGAAGGCCTTCCACCCGGCGCCCATCCCGTTCCCGCTGCTGCACGTCGACACGACGTACAAGTTCCGCGAGATGATCGAGTTTCGCGACCGGATGGCCGCGGAGGTCGGCGCCAAGCTCATCGTCCACATCAACAAGGAGGCGATCGCCGAGGGCACGCAGCCGTTCAAGGTGGGTACGCAGCGCTGCTGCCAGCTGCTCAAGACCAAGTCACTGCTCGACGGCCTGGCGGACGGGCAGTTCGACGCCGCGTTCGGTGGCGCCCGGCGCGACGAGGAGCGCTCCCGCGCCAAGGAGCGCGTGTTCTCGCTGCGCGACGCCCACGGGCAGTGGGACCCGAAGCGTCAGCGGCCGGAACTGTGGAGCCTGCTGAACAGCCGGCTGAACCCCGGTGAGAGCATCCGCGTGTTTCCGCTGTCGAACTGGACCGAGATCGACATCTGGCAGTACATCCACCTCGAGAACATTCCGGTCGTGCCGCTCTACTTCGCGAAGGAGCGCGAGGCCATCGTGCGCGGGGACTCGATCATCGTGCGCGAGCAGTCCTTCGTGCCGCTGCTGCCCGGCGAGAAGACGCAGATGGTCAAGTGCCGCATGCGCTCGCTCGGCTGCTCGCCGTGCACGGGCGCCATCCGGTCGGATGCCGACACGGTGCCGAAGATCATCGACGAGCTCGTGTCGGTCAAGCAGTCGGAGCGGATGCTGCGCATCATCGACCACGACCAGGACGGGTCGATGGAAGTGAAGAAGCGCGAGGGCTACTTCTAGTGAAGGGACTCCTCCGGATCTGCACGGCCGGGAGCGTCGACGACGGCAAGAGCACGCTGATCGGCCGGCTGCTGCACGACTCCCAGGCGGTCTACGAGGACCAGATCAGCGCGGTCCAGAAGGCGTCGAAGAACCGGGTGGCCGGGCCGATCGACTTCTCGCTCTTCACCGACGGACTGAAGGCGGAGCGGGAACAGGGCATCACGATCGACGTCGCGTACCGCTACTTCGCGACCGCGAAGCGGAAGTTCATCCTCGCCGACACGCCGGGTCACGAGCAGTACACGCGCAACATGGCCACCGGGGCGTCGACCGCCGAGCTGGCGATCCTGCTCGTGGACGCCCGCCAGGGCGTCAAGGAGCAGTCGCGCCGGCACGCCCGCATCGCCCGGCTGCTCGGCATCACGAACTTCGTCGTGGCGGTGAACAAGATGGACCTGGTCGACTTCGACCGGGCGATCTACGACGCCATCTGCACGGAGTTCGCCGAGATCCTGCGCGGCGTGTCATTCCACGCGATCCCGTTGAGCGCGCTGGAGGGCGACAACGTGATGACCGTCAGCGAGCGGACGCCGTGGTTCACGGGGCCCAGCCTGCTCGAGCATCTCGAATCGGTGGACGTCGACACGAACGTCACCGGCAAGCCGTTCCGCTTTCCGGTGCAGCTCGTGCTCCGGCCGCACCAGGACTTCCGCGGCTACGCCGGTCAGATTCAGGCGGGCATGGTCCGACGGGGCGACGACGTGACGGTGTGGCCGTCCGGCCGGTCGACGGCCGTGAAGCGGATCGTGACGTGGGACGGCGACGTCGAGTCCGCGTTCGCGCCGATGTCGGTCACGCTGGTGCTCGAGGACGAGATCGACATCAGCCGCGGCGACACGCTCGTCGCCGGGCCCGTGCAGGTGGGGCAGCGCTTCCAGGCCGACATCGTCTGGATGGACGAGCGCCCGCTCGAGCCTTCCCGGATGTACGTGCTGAAGCACTCGACCCGCGTGGTCACGGCGGAGGTGGACCGCGCGTTCCAGTTGAACGAGATCGCGACCGCCGGCGTGCGCACGTCACGCCCGCTCATCTTCGACAGCTATCAGGATGTCCGCGCGACCGGCAGCTTCATCCTCATCGACCCGGCGACCAACTTCACGGCCGGCGCCGGCATGATCAGCGCCGTCGCGCGCGACGACCAGGCGGGACGCGCCAACGAGGGCGCGGCCGAGCGGCTGGCCCGTCTGGCCCGGGCCGCCCGGACCGACGCGGACGCGGTCGAGGCGGTCCGCGCCGCCCTCGAAGACATCATCGGGCGCTGACGCCGGAGGACGGGGGACCGGGGTGGCCGACGTCAGTCTCGACATCACCGGGATGACGTGCGCGGCCTGCCAGGCCAACGTCCAGCGCGCGCTCGCACGTCAGCCCGGCGTCGCCCGGGCGACCGTCAACCTCATCACCGGCGTCGCGGCCGTGGACTACGACCCGGCCGCCGTGTCGCCGGACACCCTGATCGACGCGGTCGCCGCCATTGGCTACGGCGCGGCGCTGCCGCCGGCGGAGCGCACGGCCATCGAGGCCGAGGTCGAACGGGAGCGCCGGGCGGACGCCGAGGCGCGGTCGCTCGTGCGCCGCGCGACGGCGAGCGTCGTGCTCGGCGTGGCCGCGATGGTGGTGTCGATGCCGGTGATGGCACCGGCCGGGCACGGCGGGCACGGCCCGGGCGCGGGTCCGGCGGATCCCTTCATGCGCTGGACGATGGAGGCGTTGAGCCCCGCGCTCGCACGGGCGCTGCCGTGGCTCTATGCCGTGCCGCGCGCCTGGCTGCTGGCCGGCCTGCTCGCCGCATCGCTGTGGGTGATGGCCTGGGCGGGCCGCGCGTTCTACGTGCTCGGCGCGCGTGCGCTCTGGCACCGCGTACCCGACATGAACTCGCTGGTGGCCGTCGGCACGGGCGCCGCGTTCCTCTACTCGCTCGTGGCCACGTTCGCGCCCGGTGCGCTCGAGCGGCGGGGGGTGTCGCCGGACGTCTACTACGAGGCCGTCATCCTCATCGTCGCGCTCGTGCTGGCCGGCCGCGCGCTCGAAGCGCGGGCCCGCGGCCGCACGGCCGAGGCGCTGCGCGGACTGGTGGCGCTGCAGCCGGCCACCGCCCGGCGCGTCGGCTCCGACGGTGATGCCGAGGTGCCGCTCGAGCAGGTGCGGGCCGGGGACACCGTACTCGTGCGCCCGGGAGAGCGGATCCCTGTCGACGGCGTCGTCCTCGACGGCTCGGCCGCCGTGGACGAGTCGTTGCTCACGGGCGAATCCCTGCCGGTCACGCGCGCGGCCGGTCAACGCGTCATCGGCGGCACCATCGCGCGCGGCGGGGCGTTGACGGTGCGCGTCACCGCCGCCGGGGGCAGCGGCGTGCTGGCGCAGATCGTCCGGTTGATGCGCGATGCCCAGGCCTCACGCGCGCCGATGCAGCAGCTCGCGGACCGCGTCAGTGCGGTGTTCGTGCCGGGGGTGATGGCGCTGTCGCTGCTGACGTTCGCGGCGTGGGTGCTGGCGGGAGGGACCGCGGTCGTCGTGCCGGGCGCCGCGGCCGCCGTGGCCGTGCTGATCATCGCGTGCCCGTGTGCGATGGGTCTCGCCGTCCCGACGGCCGTCATGGTTGCGACGGGGCGCGGGGCCGAGGGTGGCGTGCTCATCAAGGGCGGCGAGGCGCTGGAGCGGGCGGGGCAGGTGACGACGGTGGTGCTCGACAAGACGGGCACGCTGACCGAGGGCCGTCCCGACGTGGTCGAGATGGCGCCGGCGGACCCGGCGGCGCGGGCGCGCCTCGTGCCGCTGGTCGCCGCCCTCGAGCGCCGGTCCGAGCATCCGCTCGCCGAGGCGATCGTCCGGGCCGCCGGGACGGTCGCCGGCGCGCCGCCGGCCGGTGCCGGCCCGGCCGGCTTGGTCACGGCATTCGCCAGCGAAGCCGGTGGCGGCGTGACCGGTACCGTCGATGGCCGGCGCGTGGTCGCCGGCAGCCTGGCGTTCCTGGAAGGCCAGGGGATCGACACGGCCGGCGTTGCGGGCGACGTCGAGCGGCTGGGCGGGCGTGGCCGGACGGTGGTGGCCGCGGCGGTCGGGCCGGAGTTCGTGCTCTTCGCGATTGCCGACCGGCTGCGGCCGACGTCGCGACGGGCGGTCGAGGCGCTCACGGCGCTCGGGCTCGACGTCGTGCTGCTGTCCGGCGACACGCAGGCCGCGGCCGAGGCGATCGCTCGTGAGGCCGGCGTGACACGGGTGATTGCCGGGGTGCGGCCGGACGGGAAGGTGGCCGAGGTCCGCCGTCTGCAGGCGCAGGGTGCCGTCGTGGCGATGGTCGGCGACGGCGTCAATGACGCGCCGGCGCTCGCGCAGGCGGACGTGGGGATCGCGATGGCCAGCGGGTCGGACGTGGCCGTCGACGCGGCGGACATCGCGCTGCTGCGGGGGGATCTCACGGCCGTCGCGGCGGCGGTGCGGCTGTCCCGGCAGACGGTGCGGACGATGCGGCAGAACCTGTTCTGGGCCTTCGCGTACAACGTGATCGGGATTCCCGTGGCGGCGGGCGTGCTCTACCCGGCCTTCGGGATTCTGCTGAGCCCGATCCTGGCCAGTGCCGCGATGGCGGTCAGCTCGGTCAGCGTGGTGAGCAACAGCCTTCGCCTGCGGCGAGCGGCACTCTGAGGAGGGAGCAGTGATGGCGGTGCAGTCGCACGTGGGCCTGATCCATGCGGCGATCACGGTTGCCGAACGGCTCGAGGCACGGGAGTCGCGCTTCCGCGCGTGGACCTGAGGAGACGCGATGGCCTGGCTCCAGTTTCTGGCGGTTTCCCTCGTCATCGTCGTCGCCGGCGTGCGGCTGGCGCGGTTCGGCGACGTGATCGGTGAGAAGTCGGGCCTGGGACGGAACTGGATCGGCGTCGTGCTGCTGGCGGCCACGACGAGCCTGCCGGAACTGTTCACCGGGTTCGGCGCCACGGCGCTCGCACGCCTGCCGGACATCGCCGTGGGCGACGTGCTCGGCAGCTGCATGTTCAACCTGCTCATCCTGTCACTGATGGACGCCATCCAGCCCGAGCCGCTCAGCGCGCGGGCGCACCAGGGCCATGCACTCGCGATCGGGTTCGGCCTCGTGCTGACCGCCATCACCGGATTCGGCCTGCTCGGCGGAGCCGCGCTCCCGGTGCTCGGCTGGGTCGGGCTGTCCACCCCGGTGCTGGCGGCCGTGTACGTGCTCAGCATGCGCCTGGTGTTCCGCCACGAGCAGCACCGGCGGGCACGGGAGGTGCAGGAGGTCGCCAGCCAGCTGCAGTACGCCGCCGTGTCCACGCGCGCCGCGGTCGGGCACTACGCGACGGCGGCGGTACTCGTCATCGGCGCCGCCACGGTGCTGCCGCGCCTCGGCGCGACGATCGCGGATCAGACGGGACTGGGGCAGGCGTTCGTGGGGAGCCTGCTGATCGCGGTCACCACGTCGCTGCCCGAGATCGTCGTATCCGTGGCCGCCGTGCGCATGGGTGCGGTGGAGCTGGGCATCGCCAACATTCTCGGCAGCAACCTGTTCAACATGCTGATCCTCGGGCTCGACGACGTGTTCTACCGGGACGGGGCGCTGCTGGCGTCCGTGGATGCGGTCCACGCCGTGTCGCTGTTCGGCGTGGTGGCGATGTACGGCCTGTTCCTCGCGGGCCTGAGCTACCGGGCGCTCACCAAGCGCTTCGCCGTCGCCTGGGACACCGCGGCCATGGCCGCCGTGTACGTCGCGGCCGTCAGCCTGAGCTACCTGATGCGCGGATGAGCCGGCAGGCCGCGGTGCGGGCGGCGCGCTATGCCGGGGCGGCGCGCAGGGCGATCAGCGCCTGCAGCAGCCGGTCGATGTCCGTCTGACGGTCCAGGTGGTAACCCGCGGCCGTGGCGTCCGACGCGCCCATGCGGATCGCCAGCAGGCGTGACGCCGTGTCCGACCGGAACGCGTCCTCGTCCGTGTCGTCGTCGCCCGCGTAGAGGGCGGTGTCGCACGCCAGCGACCGCCGGATGCGCTGCAGCGTCGCGCCCTTGTTGGTGCCGTGCGCCGGCAGAATCGTCACGGCCTGGACGCCGCCGAGCAGACGGACGCCGTGCAGCGTCCGCGCGGCCGCGACGGCATCGTCGTGCGCCTGCGTGCGATGCCGCGCGTGGCGGTAGTGCACGGTCACCGAGTACTGCTTGTCCTCCACGACGACGCCGGGGTGCTCGAGGAGGTGGCGTTGCAGGTGCGCCGCCCAGAGTTCGGTCGGCGGCTTGACGTGGCGGCCCACCGGCTCGGCCCCGTAGTTGCCGAACAGGGCGCGCAGCGGGATGCCGTCCAGCCGCGCGGCAAGGTCGGCGAGCGGACGGCCCGAGATGGCGATGACGGGATAGCGGAGGGCGACCTCCGTCAGCAGGCGCCGCGTGCGGACGCGCATGCGGACGATCTCGGGCGAGGACGCAATCGGTGCCAGCGTGCCGTCGTAGTCGAAGGCCAGCAGCACGGAGCCGCGCGCGAAGCGGGCGAGGAGGGGCTGCTGGCGCGGGGCCAGGATGTCGAGGGTCATCAGACGGAGGTGTCCTCCCAGCCGCGAACGGCGTACAGCAGGGGCCTCGTCCACAGACTCTCGAGGCCCTCGAGGATGTCCGACGCCCAGTTGAAGACGTGACGCCCGGCCACGACCTTCCGCATCGCCCGCATCCGGCGGGCCTGCTCACCGGCCGGCATGTCGATCGCGTCGGCGAGCGCGGCGGCAAACGCGTCGACGTCGTACGGATTGATGAGCAGCGCGTCCTCCAGTTCCTGCGCGGCACCGGCCATCGTGCTGAGCACGAGCACGCCCTGCTCGTCATCCCGGGCGGCGACGAACTCCTTCGCGACGAGGTTCATGCCGTCGTGCAGCGAGCTGACCAGGCAGAACCGCGCCATGCGGTAGAGCGCGGTGAGGCTGAAGGCGCCGAGCGGCGTCGTGAAGTAGCAGATGGCAGGCGCGCCGCCCTCGACGGCGTGGCGGGCGTTGAGCCGGACGACCCGCTCGCTGATCTCGGCCTCGATCGCCGAGTAGCTCTCGAGGTCCGATCGCGACGGCACGCCGATCTGGACGAACGTCAGGCGGCCGCGCAGGTCGGGCCGCCGCGTGAGCAGCGCGTCCAGCGCGTCGAGGCGCTCCGGGATGCCCTTGGTGTAGTCAAGGCGGTCCACGCCGAGCCCGAGTACCTCCGCGTCGAGATGGAGCAGGGCGCGCAGCCGGTCCTGCTCTGCCGCCAGGGCCGGGTCGGCGGCGAAGCCCTGGATGCGGTCGAAGTCCACGCCGATCGGCACGGCGACGACGGTGCTCAGCCGGCCGTTGAAGCGCACGCGCGAGGCCTCCAGCTCCACCTCGGCGCCGAGTTCCTCCTCGACGGCCAGCAGGAAGTTGTGCCGGTCGCGCTCGACCTGAAAGGCGAGCAGGTCGTTGGCCAGCAGCCCTTCGAGGAGCTCGCGGCGCCAGGGGCAGATGCGGAGGCGATCGGGATAAGGCCACGGAATGTGCCAGAAGAGCGCGGTCCGGGCCCCGGGCCGCAGGGCCCGCAGCGCCGGCGCGACCAGCGCGAGGTGGTAGTCCTGGATGAAGACCGGGGATTCCGACTCACCAAGCTCGGCGTGCGCGGCCGCGGCGAACCGGCCGTTGATGTCGACGTAGGCGGCCCAGTCCTCGCTGCGGAACTTCGGCCGCACGTCGACGACGTGACAGAGCGGCCAGAGCCCCTCGTTGGCAAACCCGCCGTAGTACGCGGAGAACGTCGGCTCCTCGAGCCAGAGCCGGCGGAGGTCGTAGGCCGGACTGTCGGGCGGGACGCGGACCTTGTCGGCGGCGTCCACCACGTCCCGGTCGGCCGTGCCCGCGCCATGCGCGATCCAGACGCCGCCGCGTTCGCGCATCAGCGCGTCGAGGGCGACGGCGACGCCGCCGGTGGCCGCCCGGGCCTCGACGCCGCCGTCTGCCGTCCGTTCGTGCAGATACGGCTCGCGGTTCGAGAGGACCAGCAGCGGCCGGGGCGCGGTGGCGTCGATCTCGCCGGCGTCCGCCAGGCCCCGGCGGAAGAGCAGCGGGCCGACGAGCTCGTTGATGGCGATGGAGGCCACGAGCAGCAGCTGCAGCTGCTGCCCCCAGCCGGGAAACTCGGCGGCGACGACGGAGGCGAAGCCGAGCGTGACGCCCGCCTGTGAGACGAGCCCGGTCCACGCGTATCGCGCCACCGGGGCGGGCAGGCCGGCGGACCGTACCCCCGCGCGGACGCCCAGACGGATGAGCCCGACCCGGACCGCGGCGAGCGCGAGGGCCGCCAGGCCGATGGAGGCGAGCGCGTCGAAGCGGAGTGAGGCGCCGACGGCGACGAAGAACACGACGAGCACCGGCGGCGCCCCCCGGCGCACCGCGGCCCGGAGCGTGTCGCCCTGGGCCACCGCCAGGTTCTCGATGACCACGCCTGCCGAGAGCGCCGCGAGCAGCGGCTGGAGCTGCTGCGTCGTGCCGACCTGACTCAGCAGCAGGCACAGGACGAGCAGGGCGAGCGTGACCTCGCGGCCGATGTAGCGCATGTACAGCGCGAACAGCACGCCGGCGAGCACGCCGAACGCCACGGCGCCGCCGAGCTCCCAGGCCAGGCGCGACAGGCCGGCCAGGCCGTCGCTGGCTCCCGGACTGAGGACCGCCCGGGCGCCCTCCATCGAGACGGAGAAGAGCACCAGCGCGATCAGGTCCGCCAGCACCACCATCGCGAGGACCGTGTCGCTCAATCGCCCGCGCGCGCCGGAATCCGCGGCCACCGCGGCGGTCATCGTCGGTGAGAACGAGATCACCGTGACCACGAGCAGCGCCAGCATCACGAGACGGGGGAGGCCGCCAGCCTCGGGCGCCACCGGCAGCCACGGCCATGCCAGCCAGCCGATCGCCGCGAGGATCGCCATCGCGACCGCCATCGTGACCGCCGTCACGCGCGCGATGGCGCCCGCGCGCGTGCCGAGCCGATCGAGGCTGAGCGTCAGGCCCGCGATGAGGGCGATGAGCGTCGTGGCGACACCCGTCACGGCGGGAAGCTGGGCGGCCATCCCCGCCGTGATCAGATTGCCGAGGTACGGACCCACGGCGATGCCGAACAGCAGATAGCCCGTCAGTCGCGGCAGCCGAAACCGGCGCAGTACGTCGCCGAAGACCGACGCGCCGATCAGGGCGAACCCGAGCGCCAGCGCGGTCGCCGCCGCCTCCGCCCGCGGCGGGATCCCGATCTCGCGGATCGCCACCATGGCGCCGGTCGCCAGCAGCAGTGCGAGGAGCCGTTTCATGCCGGCCTCCGGATCGGCCGACCGGAGGGGGCGACGATGGCGCCGGCCGCGGACCCGAGGACCACCGCGCCCAGCAGGAGCGGACCGGGTCCGGCGGGGTCGCCCGCCACGCCCGCCAGGTTGAGCGCGAAGGCCACGCCGAAGACGCCCGGCTGGAGCAGGGCTGCGCGGAGTTCGCCCGGGGGCTTCGCCCCGGCGAGGGGGCGCAGCAGGCGGGCACCGGCGAGCACGCCCACTGTCCGGAGCGCGAGATACGCGGCGCCGAGGACGAGTGTGGCCGGGGAGAGCACCGTGCGCGCGCCCGCGGCCAGCAGCACGAGCACGAGCAGCGGATGCTGGACGAGGTGTACGTCGCGGCTCAGGCTCTCGCGCGGGGGACCGCCAGCCCATCGCCAGCAGAGACCGGCGACCAGCCCGCCGAAGATGGCCGACTGTGAGAGGGCGGCCGCGGCGCCGCCGGCGAGCAGCAGCACCGCGATGCCGAAGACGCGCCGGTCGGTGTCCGTGGTGGCCCGTGACAGCAGCAGCCACCCGGCGGCGGTCAGCGCGATCGTCACCAGCGTGCTCTGCACGAGGAGCAGCGCCGCCGCGCCGGCCGACCCCGTCCGGAGCCAGGCCATCAGCAGCGCGCCGGCCAGCGCGGGTCCCAGCAGGGCCAGTTCGGTGACGCGGACGCCGGGCGTCCGCGGTTCGAAGGGTTCGCCGGCCGGCGCCGTCAGGGCGGTCGCCGCCGCGAGCCCGGTGGCCAGCGGCACCAGCCACGCGGGCTGGAGGGCGTCGACCACGCCGGCGCGGGCCAGGGCGGCCATCCCCGCGGCGACGGCCAGCGCCGTCAGCGCCGCGGCCAGCGAGGCGGCCGCGAGCAGGCGCCCGTCACCCGGCCGCGCGTGCCCGATGCCGAGTCCGGCCCGCACGCCGAGCGCCGCCAGCGCCACCGGCACGACCGGATCCAGCCAGGTCAGCGACGTCGGCGGCAGCAGATTGATGCCGTGCGGCCCCACGGCCATCCCGGCCAGCAGCAGGGGCGCGACGGGCACCGACGAGGCCGACCAGCCGAACCGCATCACGGTTCCACCAGCAGGGCGACGTCGGCCTCGCCGCGCACGACTGAGAGCATCACGCCGCCGGTCGCGGCGCGCGCCGCCAGCGCCCACGTGACCTGTATGGGATCGGGGGCCGCCGCATCGCCGGCCGTGGTGATCACGTCGCCGGGCTCCAGTCCCGCGCGCGCCGCCAGCGAGCCGGGCACGACGTCGAGCACCTCGCTGCCCGCGCCCGCGCGTGCCACGAGCGTCAGGCCGGCCTCGTGCACGTCAACCGCGTCGGGCTGCGCTGGCGAACTGTCCGCGAGACCGCTGAAGAACGGCCCGTCCGTCAGCTGGCCCAGCACGGCCGGGACCGGGTTCGGCGAGACCGGCCGCTCCGGAAACTCGAGCCGCGCGAGCAGCCAGAGCAGGGCGAGCGACATTACCCCGGCGAGGAACAGGCGACGGGTTTCGCGGGAGACCGGGGGACGATACGGATCGACAGGTTCCATGCAGGGTGGACGCACATGGACCGACAGCGGGAAAGCCGGACGTACCTAGTCTACCGGCAGTGGCAATCCTCCGGGGGCACCACGCGCGGCGCGCCGGCCGCTCAGTATCGGAAGAGCCGCGTGAACTTCATGATGATCGCCCGGTTCACCAGGTCCGGGAACCCCGGCCGCAGCGTGTCGCGCTGGTCGTTGTAGACGACGAAGAACTCGCTCCCCGGCGTGTACTCCCAGCGGAACCGGACGTTGGCCGACAGCGTGTTGGTGGCCGAGGCGTACTGAATCAGTGCGCTCGCGAACATGAAGGGCGTCATCGTGGCGGTGACACGCGTGCCCGCGACCGTGTTCGTGAAGTCGCCCTGGCGGAGCCGCACCCGGTTCAGCGAGAGCGTCGGCTCGATCGACAGCCGCGACGATACCTCGGCCCGGCCCCGGCTGACCGACACCGTCGTCCGGTCGCCGTTGTAGAACGTGCCGCGCTCGATGCTGACGGCACCCGAGACCTTCCGCTGCTGGCCGAACGTGTAGCCCGCCCGGATGAAGCCGAAGTCGTAGCCATCCACGGGCAGCGTGACGGTGCTGGCGATCCGGAACGGGCGCGGCAGGAACTCGTGGTTCGACGTCGCGCTGACCGCCACCCGGTCGCCGGTCTGGAAGTCCATCGCGAACTCGCTGTCGATGGTCCGCGTCTCCAGCCGGCCTGACGTGTTCTCGATGTAGTTGGCCGTGGTCGTCCAGAAGAACTTCCGGATGCGCTGCGCCCGCGCCGGCCTCGGGCTGAAGCGGAACATCCCGTAGGTCTTGCGCATGTCGGGCCGCCGGACGAATCCGATCTCGGGATTGAAGCTGCGGCCGACGGACAGGTGCTCGGCCTGGACGGCATAACGGTCCGACCCGTAGTCGAGCTGCGTCCGGAAGCTCTGGTCGCCGGTGCTGACGCCCGGCGTGCGCGAGCGGGCCCAGTAGCCGTAGATGTTGAAGTCCGTGAAGAAGCCCACCGCGCCGTCGACCGTGTACAGCTCGCTGCCGGTGGCGCGGACGTCCCCGCGGGACCGGGACGTGATCATGCCGCCGACGTACGTGCGCGTCCGGAGGTCCCGTCGCAGGCGTGCGACGGCAAAGTTCGTCGCTGCCGCCCCCGTCGCGGCGTCGTCGCCCGTGCGGATGTTCAGCAGGCCGACGTTGTACTTGCCGGCCCGTCCCGTCAGGCGGCCGCCGGCCTGGATCGGCACCGCGAGGCCCTGGTTGAGACCGATCCGGCGGCTGTAGAAGAGAACCGGCGCGTCACCCGCGCCCGCGCCCGCGCCGCCGGCCGCGATGCCGCCGATGGCGAAGGTCCCCTGGTTCTCGAGGAAGAAGTCGCGCTTCTCGGGAAAGAACAGGTTGAAGCGGGTCAGGTTGACCTGCGCGTCATCAGCCTCGACCTGCGCGAAGTCCGTGTTGAGTGTGAGGTCGGCGCTGGCCGAGCGGGAGAACGACCACTTCACGTCGAGCCCGGCGTCGGCGTTGCCCCGGTTGCTGACGCGCGTCGGCCGGTCGGTCGTCAGGCTGGCGGTCGCGAAGGGCTTGACGTCCATGTTCAGCCCGGGCGGCGGCACCTCCATCCCGACCAGCGTGGCGGCCCGGGACATCATCGCGACCGCGCCGGCGCCGCGGGCCGGCGGCATCGCGTTGATGAAGACGACCTCGTTCTTCCAGCGGTTCATCCGCATCGCCATCAGGCCCCATGTCTGCGTGCGCGCCGACTGGACGCGCAGCGACTTGAACGGGACGGCGGCTTCGGCGATCCAGCCGCCCTCGAACCGCCCGGTCCGCGAGAGCCAGATCGGGTTCGGGTCGTTCGAGACGGCGCGGTCGTTCGAGGACTGGCCGTCCATCCGGCCGCCGATCGCGGAGATCGTGAAGAAGCTGCCGTTGAGCCGGTCGAGCATCGTGTCGAACGACACGGCGACGTACTCGTTGTTCGCGATGGCGACGTTGTCGCGGCGCAGTTCGTTGACGATCATCCGCTCGGGATGCTCCTCCCAGCAGCGGAAGGTCGCGTAGACGTACTGGTCGTCGAAGAAGATCCACAGCTCGGTCTTCTGCGTGGCCGGCGCGCCGGGCGCCGGGTCGACCTGGATGAACGCGTCGACGGGCGGCGTCGACGCGTAGACCGGCTCGTCGAGCCTGCCGTCGACGCGGATCGGGGCCGGGGTCCGGACGGCCCTGATGACGGGGCGACCCTGGGCGTCCCGCTCGACGGCTGGTGCCGTGGACGGTGCGGCGGGCGAGGAGGGTGCCTGTGGTGCAGGGAGCATCGCGGGCGGTGCGGCTGGTGCCTGCGTGGCCGGCCAGCCGGTCCCGGCGGCGGCCACAGCGGGGACGACCAGCCAGAGCGCGACGACGAGGGCGCGAATCACTCGTGACACCGTAGCACGGCCGATCGGTCAGTCCCGCCCGAGGACGACGGCCGGGGCGACCGGCCGATCCCGCGCGTCGCCCGGATAGTAGACGCGCTCGAGAAACAGGCCCGCGGCCGGAGCCGTCAGCCTGGCGGGCAGCGGAGAGTCCGACGTCAGCAGCCCCGCGACCGTGTCAGGTGCGAGGCCGCCGCGGCCGACCTCGACCAGCACGCCGACGAGCCGTCGCACGAGCTTCCAGATGAAGTGCGAGCCTTCGACGTGCACGAGCAGCAGATCGCCGTCCTCGTAGATCTCCAGCGTGTCGAGCTGCACGGTGGTCGACTTCTCGTCCGGGTCGTCGTCCGAGAAGCTCCGGAAGTCGTGGAAGCCCACGAGCCGCGCCGCGGCGGCCCGCATCCGCGCCACGTCCAGTGGCTCCTTGACCCACCAGACGAACGGCTTCGCGAACGCCGACTTCCGCCGGGCGACCTGGTAGATGTAGCTGCGCGCGACGGCGTTGTGGCGCGCGTGGAACCGGTGCGGCACGGTCTCCACGTCAAGGACCGCGATATCCGCCGGCAGGGCGTCGTTGACGCGCTGCCGCAGCGTGGCGGGCGGGAGCGTCGAGCGGATCTCGAGGTGCGCCACCTGCCGCAGCGCGTGGACGCCGGCATCCGTGCGGCCGGAGCCGTAGAGCTCGAAGTCCCGCGCACCGGTGGCCTCCGCGATCGCCTGTTCCAGTTCACCGGCGACGGTGCGCGCGTTCTTCTGCCGCTGCCAGCCGCTGTAGCGGGTCCCGTTGTACTCGATGGTCAGCTTGAAGCGCATGGGCTGTGCCCGCCCAGCGTATACTCGCCGGCCATGGAGAAGAAGATCCGCGCCACCGCCGCCGTCCTGTTCGCGCTGTTCCTGCTGCCGGTCACCTTCGCGCAGCAGCCGTCCTGGGACGGCACCTACACGGCCGCGCAGGCGAAGCGCGGCGAGGCGCTCTACAACGGCACGTGCATCATGTGCCACAGCAAGGACCTCGCGGGCGGTGACCGGGCGCCGGCCCTGGCGGGAGCCGGCTTCGCCGCGCGGTGGAAGAGCCGCCCGCTGGCCGACCTGCTGGACTACACGCAGACGCAGATGCCGCTGCAGGGCCCCGGGGGGCTCACGCGGCACCAGACGGCCGACATCCTCGCGTTCGTGCTGATGCGGAACGGCGCGGCCGCGGGCGCGAAGGACTTCTGGACGGACGGTCCGGAGGGTGGTTCACCGGCCGTGAAGCGGTCACCCGACTACCTGAAGGTCGCCACACCGTCGACCCGGAAGGGCGAGGCCTTCTACACCGAGGATCAGGCCCGCCGCGGCAAGCTGGCCTTCAACCGGAACTGCGCGTTCTGCCACACGGTGGATCCGCGCACGTCGACGCCGGCCGACCTCGTGGCGGCGCTGCCGAGCACGTTCGGCGGGCACTTCCTCGAGCGCGTGGTCAACGGCAAGATGGTCTACCCGAACGTGCTGATGCTCTACAGCAAGCTGCTGTCGATGCCGGCGTTCAACACGAAGGCGGTCAGCGCCCAGCAGCGCGTCGACATCGCGGCTTACATCCTGCAGGCCAACGGCTACCCGTCGGGCGCGGACGAGATTCCGGCCGACGTCGATGCGATGCGGCAGATGACGCTCAACGAGCCCGGCTTCGAGCGCATCTTCAACGGGAAGGACTTCAGCGGCTGGAACTTCAACCTCGGTGCGAACTGCCGCGAGGCGCCGGACGGCTGCGGGAAGACGGTGCCGGGCGACGTGCTGCGGGTCGAGGGCGGCACGATCGTCTGCGAATGCCACGTCCACGGGATCTTCTACACGGACAAGAAGTACAAGGACTTCACGCTGCGGTTCGACTACCGGTTCGAGAAGCCGGAGGAGTTCGCGCCCGAGGATGACGAGGAACTCTTCAGCGGCGGCGGCGGGTACCTGATCTTCTCGGACATCGGCGCGCCCGGCTATCCGAAGAGCATCGAGGTCGAGGGCCGGCACCGCGACATCGGCGAGTACTACGCGATCGGCGGCCCGGGCAAGATCGGCGAGATCGACCTGGACGCCAAGCGCCGTGTCATGCGCCCGCTCGGACAATGGAACGCCCTGGAGATCATGGCGAAGGGCGGGCGGATCGTGACCTCGCTGAACGGCGTGCCGATCTCGAAGGTCGACAGGCACGACTACAACTACGCCGGCAACATCGCCTTCCAGGCGCAGGGCCGGAAGATGGCCTACCGGAACATCCGGATCAGGGTCGAGTAGCGCGCATCCGTTCGAGGATCGCGCCGAGCGCCTTCATCTCCTCGCCGTAGCGCCCCCAGTCGCCCTTCCGCTGCGCGTCGGTGGCGCGCTCGAAGCTGGCGTTGGCGTCGTCGGCCAGCGAGCGCAGCGTCGCCGTGGCGTCGGGCGTCTCCTGGGCCGTCCCGGTTCCAGTCCCCGGCTCGGTCCGCGTCGCGGATGACGAGGCATCCGCGCGGGCCGAGCCCTGCGCGCTGCCGGTGCCGCCGAACAGGCGGGTGAGCGCGGCGTCGAGCGTGTCCTCCATGGCGATGCGGTTGCCGAGCGCGACCGCCACGCGGCGCAGTTCGGGAATCCGTCCGCCGACGCCCTTCAGATAGAGCGGCCGCACGTACAGCAGCGACTCCTCGATGGGGATGACCATCAGCGTGCCCCAGATGACCTGTGACCCCTGCTGATTCCACAGCGTGACCTGCGGTGAGATCGTCTGGTCCTGGCTCATGCGCGCCATGACCTGCCGCGGACCGAAGACGACCGACTGCTTGGGGAACTGGAAGGCCCGGAGCGTGCCGTAGTGGCTGCCGTCGCTCCGCGCCACGAGCCACGCGGCGAGATTGTCCTTGCGGCGCGGCGTGAACGGCAGCATCTGGATGAATTCCGCCTGCTGTTCACCGGGCAGCTTCATGATCGTGTAGTAGGGCGCCATCGGGCGGGCTTCGTTCGCCTCGCCCATCACCGGCACCTCCCACTGGTCCTCGCGGTTGTAGAAGACCGCCGGCTGCGTCATGTGGTAGGTCGCATAGACGGCGGCCTGGATCGAGAAGATGTCCTCGGGATAGCGCACGTGCGACCGCAGGTCGGCCGGCATCTCCGCGAGGGGCTTGAAGATGCCGGGGAAGGCGCGCGCGTAGGTCGCCGCGACCGGGTCGCGGTCGTCGGCCAGGTAGAGCGTGGTGGTGCCGTCGTAGGCGTCGATCGAGATCTTGACCGCGTTCCGGATGTAGTTGAGGCCGCGCGACACGGGGGTCGCATACGGGTAGCGAGCCGACGTGGTGTACGCGTCGTAGAGCCAGACGAGCCGGCCGCCGGTCAGCACGAGATACGGGTCGCTGTCGAAGCTCAGGAATGGCGCCACCCGCCGCACGCGGTCGCGGATGTTGCGGTTGATCAGGATGCGGCTGTCGGCCGTGATGTCGTCGCTCAGCAGGATCTGGTACGACCCGAAGCGGAGCGCGAAGAGGAGCTTCCGCCACAGCGACGCCATCGGGATCCCGCCCGTGCCCGCGTACTGCGTGAAGACGTTCTCATCGCCCTTCGGATAGTGGAACTCCTTCGTCCGCGTCGGGGCGATGACGTAGTCGCTCGA
>JBFXBH010000017.1:0-29196 GCA_050183355.1 Vicinamibacterales bacterium
CACGGTCGTCGGCGGCCTGGCCGGCCTGTCCGACCTGCGGCGCCTGGGGCGCGTGGGGTGGAAGGCGCTCGTGTACTTCGAGGCCGTGACCACGGTGGCGCTGGTGATCGGCCTCGTCGTGGCCAAGGTCGTCCAGCCGGGCGCCGGCTTCCACGTCGACCCGGCGACGCTGAACGCGACGACGATCGCCGGCTACGCCACCGGCGCCGAGCAGCAGGGCACGGTGGCGTTCCTGACGCACATCGTGCCGGCGACCTTCATCGGCGCGTTCGCCGACGGCGAGATCCTGCAGATTCTCTTCCTGGCCATCCTGTTCGGCGTCGTGCTCGCGAAGATGGGGGAGCGCGGCAAGGCCGTCGGCGCGCTGGTCCACGACCTGACGGGCGTGTTCTTCGGGCTCGTCAACCTCGTCGTCCGCGCGGCCCCGATCGCGGCGCTGGGCGCGATGGCCTTCACCGTCGGCGCCTACGGCCTCGGCACCCTCGTGTCGCTCGGCAAGCTGATGGCGAGCGTGTATCTGACATGCCTGCTGTTCATCTTCGTCGTGCTGGGCGGGATCCTGCGCCTGCACGGCTTCTCAATCCTCGGCGTGCTCCGGATGATCCGGGAGGAGCTGCTCATCGTGCTGGGGACGTCGTCGTCCGAGTCGGCGCTGCCGCTGCTGATGCAGAAGCTGAAGGCGAACGGCTGCGGCGACTCGGTGGTCGGCATCGTCGTGCCGTCCGGCTACTCGTTCAACCTCGATGGCACCTGCATCTACCTGACGATGGCCGTGCTGTTCATCGCCCAGGCCACGGACGTGTCCCTGACGCTCGGCGAGGAGCTCTCGATCCTCGGCGTGCTGCTGCTGACGTCCAAGGGCGCCGCGGCCGTCACCGGCGGCGGCTTCATCACGCTGGCCGCCACGCTCGCCACAACAGGCGGGAAGGTGCCCATCGCGGGTCTGGCACTGATCCTCGGCGTCGACCGGTTCATGTCCGAGGCCCGGGCGATCACCAACCTCATCGGCAACACCGTGGCGGCGCTCGTCGTCTCGAAGTGGGAGCGCGACTTCGACGCGAAGCGCGGCGGGGCCATCCTGTCAGGGCCCGCCCCGGGGCCTGACGCGTAACTGCACACCCCCTGTTCGAAGAGAACCCTTGACGGCCCCGGGCCGTACCGGTAGGCTCTGATCCTGACTTTGAGATTGAGTCTCAGAGTCAGAAGGTGCCGGCCAGGTGCAGCAACACCTGACCGGCGTGCCGAACACAGGTCGGGAGACCCTTTTCGCCAGGCACGGAGTGCCGGACGCGTGCGGCGGGCCGATTCTAGCAGCCCCCGCCGTGGTCGGCCTGCCCGCCTGCGCCGCCCCGGAGGCGGAGTTGAAGCTGCGCACGGTTGTTTTCTGGTCCCATCTGACGATCGCCCTGGTTGCCGGGGTCGTCATCTTCGTGATGTGCGTGACTGGGGCGCTGCTGGCGTTCGAGAAGCAGCTCGTCGCGTGGACCGAGCGCGACTTCCGTTCCACACCGATCGAAGGTCGGGCTGCCCTGCCGGTCGCCGCCCTGGAAGCGCGGGTCGTCGAGCAGATGCCGGGCTTCGCTGCCACCGGTCTGAGTCTGGCGAACGAGGTGGATGCGCCGGCTGTGTTCCAGGCCGGTCGCCGCACGCTCTTCGTGGACCGCTATTCCGGCAACGTCCTCGGAGAGTCGAAGGAAGGCGGCCTGCGGGTGGCGCTCTCGACCCTCAGATCCTGGCATCGGTGGATCGGTGCCGAGGGCACCTGGCGCCCGATCGGAAAGTTCCTGACCGGCTGGTCCAATCTGATCTTCGCGGTCATCGTCCTGACCGGCCTCTATCTCTGGATGCCATCGACGTGGACCTGGGCGCGAGTGCGGCAGGTGATCTGGTTCCGGGGTGCGAAGGGGAAGGCGCGCGACTTCAACTGGCACCACGTCGTCGGCCTCTGGTCGGCGGTCCCACTTCTCGTGCTCATCATCGGGGGCCTGCCGATCTCGTTCCCGTGGGCCGGCAATCTCCTCTACCGCATCGCGGGTGACACGCCCCCTGCGGCACGCGGCCAGGGCGGTTCCGGCGGTCGCGGCCCGGCGGGTCCCGGCGTCGAGGCGCCCCGGCCGACGCCGGTGATGCTCGCCGCGACGGACATCGGCCTCGCGCACGCGCGGGAAACCGTCTCGGACTGGCGGACGATCAGTGTCCGCTGGCCGCGGTCGGCCCGCGGCCATATGGACGTGACCATCGATCGTGGCACGAGCGGTCAGCCGCAGTACCGCGTCTCGATGGAAGTCGATCCGTCGACGGGTGAGGTCGAGGAGACGCAGGCGTTCGCCGACCAGAGTCCGGGCCGGCGCCTCCGCAGCATCAGCCGTTTCGCGCACACCGGCGAGATCCTCGGCATTCCCGGTCAGGCCGTGGCCGGGCTCGCATCCGCCGGCGGCGCGCTCCTCACGTGGACCGGCTTCGCGCTCGCGTGGCGACGCTGGACGTCCTGGCGCCAGCGCCGCCGGACGGCGGCAACCGCCGTCTCCCGGAACCCTGAACCCGCAATCTCGGCGGCCGGCAACGCCGCCGCCATGGCAACACCGTCACGCGGCGTCTCGCCGCTGGCATAGGAGCACACCCGCAATGAGACCCATGACTCCTGCCGTGCCCACCCGCAGGCGACGCCGCGGCACCGCACGTCTGTTCGTGCTCGGCACTACGCTCGCGATGAGCACGAACCTCGCGCTGGCCGAGACCCACCCCCCGGCCGGCCGCCGGGCCAGGGCCGCCGCCAGCGGGGTCGCCGCCGCCGCCGCGTCTGAGGGGAGTCAGGACGTGCTCGGCCAGGCCTTCGAGTTCGCCGTGCCCGCCGGTCCGCTCGATGCGGCCGCCGCCGCGTTCACGGCCGCGACGCGCATCAACGTGGTCTTCGGGCTCGACTCGATCGGGTCGATCCACTCGCCGGGCGCCTCGGGCCGCCTCACGGCAGACGCCGCGCTCCGCGTGATGCTCGCCGGGACCGGACTGTCGGCCCGCTTCGAATCCGGCCGCGTCGTCTTCGAGGTGGCACGCCTCTCCGAGGACGTCCAGGTCGTCGGCGTGGGCACGACCGCGGTGTCGTCGCCGAAGTACGTCGTGCCGCTGCGCAACGTGCCGCAGACGGTGGCCGTGGTCCCCCGCGACATCATCGAGAAGCAGGGCGCCTTCACGCTGAGCGAGGCACTCCGCAACGTGCCCGGTGTCACGCTGCAGGCCGGTGAAGGCGGCGGCGCGTCGAACACCGCCGGCGACATGTTCAACCTGCGCGGCTTCTCGGCCTCCAACAGCCTTTTCCTCGATGGCGTCCGTGACGACGGGTTGATTACCCGCGACGTCTACAACATCGAGCAGGTCGAGGTCTTCATGGGTCCGACGGGCTCCGACGTCGGCCGGAGCACGGCCGGTGGCTATGTCAACCAGGTGACCAAGGCGCCTACGCTCCAGGCCTCGCGCAGCGCCATGCTGTCGTTGGGGTCGGCCTCGCAGCGTCGCGCCACGGTCGACGTCAACGTGCCGCTCTCGAAGACCGCCGACACCTGGGCAACCCGCAGCGCTCTCCGCCTGAACGCGGTCGTGCAGGACAGCGGCGTCGTGAGCCGCGACTTCGTATCCGCCGAGCGCCGTGGCGTGGCCCCTTCCGTGGCGCTCGGCATCGGCACCGGCACCCGCGTCACGGTCAGCGGCCAGTTCATGCGACAGGAGAACACGCCTGACTACGGGGTCCCCGGCGCCGCGTACCTGGAGGCGCCGCTGGCGCCGACGACCGCTCGGGCGCCCCGCAACGTCGACGTCACCAACTACTACGGCACGCGGGCGGACTACGACGACGCGAGCCAGAACTCCGTGACGGGCAGGTTCGAGCATGACGTCAACCGGCACCTCTCGATCCGGAACCTGACCCGCTACAACCAGACGCACCGGGTGGCCGTGGTCTCGGCCATCCAGAACGTCGCGGCCTACAACCCGGCGACCGAACTGGTGACGCTCTCGCGCCAGGGCAACGACCGGGAGAACACCATCGTCTCGAACCAGACCAACGTCACGGCCCGGTTCTCGACGGGCACGATGAGCCACGCGTCGACGTTCGGTGTGGAGTTCACCGATGAGCGTCAGGAGGCCCCGACACTCGGGAACCTGGGCACGCCCACGCCGGTAAACCTCTACAACCCGGTCAATGCCGCCCTCGTGCCCGGCGCGGCGCCAGCGAGGACGGGCGCCCTGTCGGTCGGGAAGGCCATGACCGCGGCGGCCTACCTCTTCGACACGGTGGACGTGTCGCCGCGAGTGCAACTGTCCGGCGGGCTCCGCGCCGAGCGGTACACGGCCACCGTGCGCGCGAACGACGCGGCGGGCGCGATCACCACCGATCTCACGGCCAGGGACACACTGCTCAGCGGCCGCGGCGGCGTCGTGGTCCGCCTGTCGTCCATGGCGAACCTCTACGCCTCCTACGGTGCGACCGCCACGCCGCCCGGCACGGCGAACTTCACGCTCAACGCCCAGCCGAACAACCAGAACAACCCGAGCACCAGGCCGCAGCGGTCGACCAACTACGAGGGCGGCGGCAAGTGGGACGCCGCCGGCGGGAGGCTCTCGCTCAACGGGGCGGTCTTTCACACGATCAACACGAACGTCATCTTCACGGTGGACGCGACCGCGATTCCACCGATCTTCAACCAGGACGACGAGCAGACCGTCACGGGGTTCACAGCCGGCGCGCTCGGCAAGCTGACCGATCGCTGGCAGGTGCTGGCCAATGTCGGCGTCCTGAAGGGCACCTTCAAGTCGCAGGCGGCGGCCAATAACGGCAACCAGCTGCTGCTGACGCCGACCGTCTCCGGGTCGGTGTGGGGCACCTACCAGGCGTCGCCCGCGCTGTCGGTCGGCGGGGGTGTCCGGTTCACCGAGGGCGTGTTCATCAACGCCGCCAACACCATCCGCATGCCGGGCTACGCCGTTCTCGACGCGCTGGCCGAGTACACCGTCAGTCCGCGTCTGAGCTTCAGGCTGAATGTGTACAACCTGACGGACCGCGACTACATCAAGAGCGTGAACAACAACGGGGGCCGGTTCAACCCGGGCCAGGGATTGTCGTTCCTGCTGACGCCGACCATCCGTTTCTGAGCGTCGCGCGACCATGCTGCTGCACATTCCCGGCGTGCTCACGCCCGAACAGGTCACCGCGCTTCGGGCGAAGCTCGACGCGGCCGACTGGCAGGACGGCCGCGTCACGGCCGGCTATCAGTCCGCGCAGGTGAAGCACAACGAGCAGCTGCCCGAGGACCATCCGGTGGCGCGCGAAGGTGGCGACCTCGTGCTGCAGGCCCTCCAGCGGAGCCCGCTGTTCATGTCGGCCGCGCTGCCGCTCCGCATCTTCCCGCCGCTGTTCAACCGGTATCACGGCGGCGGACACTTCGGCAGCCATGTTGACAACGCCATCCGGCAGGTGCCGGGGATGCCGCTCCGGATCCGCACGGACCTCTCGGCGACGTTGTTCCTGGCGGCGCCGGACGAGTACGACGGCGGCGAGCTCGAGGTGGAGGACACCTACGGCGCCCACAGCGTCAAGCTGCCGGCCGGTGACCTTGTGCTGTATCCCTCCACGAGCCTGCATCTCGTCCGGCCGGTGACGAGAGGCGCGCGGGTGGCGTCGTTCTTCTGGATGCAGAGCCTCGTGCGGAGCGACGCGGATCGCACGCTGCTGTTCGACCTCGACAACGCGATCCAGCGCCTGGCCGTCGACCTGCCCGGGCATCCGACGGGAGTGCAGCTGACCGGCGTCTATCACAACCTCGTCAGGCGCTGGGCCGAGCTGTAGCTGCTGTCGTGACCGGAAGCGGTCGCACCTCCGTTACAGGTGCATCGCAGCCGGTAACGGACCGGTCACAGCTACGTCGCTGCGCCCTCCCATCATCGACTTTTCCGCCCGGTACGGGACGTCCGGGCGGACCTGGAGATGGTGCTGATGAGAAGCGTGTGGAGTGGGCTGATGGCCCTGCTGATGTTGACGGCCGCCTGCGGCCGCGTGGCCTTTGCCCAGGAGGGCGGCGTGATTCAGGGGCGTGTGGTGGACGCCAGCGGCGGCGCGCCATTGGCTGGCGCGCTGGTCCGTCTCGAAGGCACCGCGCTCTCGACGCCGACCGACGCCCAGGGTGCGTTCCGGCTGACGGGCGTCCCCGCCGGAGCCCGGGTGCTCCTGGTGACCTACCTCGGCCGGAAGGACGCCTCCGTCACACTTCGCGAGGGTGAATCGTCGCCCCTGACGGTTGCGCTTGAGCCCGACCAGGTCTACCGCGAGTCGGTGACGGTTGTCGGCCAGTCCATCCAGGAAGGCCAGGCCCGGGCACTCAACCAGCAGAAGACCGCCCTCAACATCACGAACATCGTCTCAGCCGACCAGATCGGCAGCTTCCCGGATCCGAACGCCGCCGAAGCGGCCTCCCGCGTGCCCGGTGTCTCCATCTCCCGCGATCAGGGTGAGGGCCGCTACGTGCTTGTCCGCGGCACCGAGCCGCGCCTGAACTCGATGATGATCGACGGCGAGCGCATTCCGGCACCGGAGGGTGACGCCCGCCAGGTCGCGCTGGACGCCGTGCCCGCGGATCAGTTGCAGTCGATCGAGGTGTCCAAGGCCGTCACGCCCGACATGGACGCCGACTCGATCGGCGGCGCCGTGAACCTGCTCACCAAGCAGGCCGTGTCGAAGCCGACGGCGCTCTTCAGCCTCGGCGGCGGCTACAACGCGCTGCAGCGCTCGGGAGACCAGCAGATCGCGTCCGGCACGTTCGGCCGGCGCTTCAATGCCGGAAAGGTGGGCCTGCTGGCCGGGTTCAGCGCGTCGTCACTCGTGCGAGGTTCCGAGAACTTCGAGGCGGAGTACGACGGCAACACGCTGAACGACCTCCAGTTGCGCGACTATCAGATCGACCGGAACCGGTATGGCTTCAACGCGTCGGGAGACGTCCGGCTGTCCGGGTCGTCGTCGATCGTCGTGCGCGCGATCGTCAACCGCTTTGAAGACTACGAAGTGAACAACCGCATCCGGTTCCGTCCACCGAACCGGCGTATCGAGCACGTGCTGAAGAACCGCAATCAGAACCAGAACATCCGGTCGCTCTCGATGGGCGCGCGTCACGTGGCCGGTGGCGGCGCAACGCTCGACTACCGCCTGGCGTACGCGTTCGCGGAGGAGATTCAGCCGGATCGTCTCGACAGCATCTTCCGGCAGACGAACGTGGATTTCGCGCCGAGCATCTCCGACCCGCTGCGGGTCCTGGCGAACCCCTCCGTCAACAACGCTGCCAACGCGCGGCTCAACGCCTGGGAAACGGAGATCTTCGACACGCAGGACCGCGACTGGACCGGGTCGGCGAACCTCCGCATGCCCCTCGGCCAGGCGTCCGACCTGGCCACCTTCCTCAAGGCGGGCGCGAAGTTCAAGGACAAGCGGAAGTTCCGCAACTTCGAGGTCACGTCCACGTCACCGGCCTCCGCTGTTCTGTTTCCGCAGCTTCAGGACGCCGCGTTCGACAACAGCCGGTTCCTCGACTTCTTCCCGGCCGGGTATCCCGCGTTCCCCGGCATCAATGCGGACGCGTCCCGCGCGCTGTTCAACAGCCAGCCGGCATCTCGGCGCGAAGTGGACTACGAGGGTGATGCCTCGACGTACGACGCCGGTGAGCAGGTGGCGGCCGGCTACGTGATGGCGGAGATCTTCCTCGGCTCGAAGCTGACGCTGCTGCCCGGCGTCCGCGTGGAGTCCACGAAGGTGAACTACACGGGGAATCAGGTGCTCTACGACGACGGTGGCGACTATGCCTCGACCAGCCCCGTGACCGGCGGAGACCGCTACACGCAGGTGCTGCCGGGCTTTCACCTGAAGTACGCCCTCGATGACCAGACCAACGTCCGCACGGCCTACACGCGGACGCTCGCGCGCCCGAACTACGTGGACCTCGTGCCGTACGAGCTGGTGTTTCAGGAAGACGGCGAGATCACGCGCGGCAATTCGGCGCTGAAGCCGACGACGTCGGACAATCTCGACGTACTGTTCGAGCGCTACTTCACGTCGGTCGGTGTGGTGTCAGGCGGTATCTTCTTCAAGCGCCTCACGGACTACATCTTTCCGTTCCGGTTCCAGGAGCGCGCCTTCGGCGACCTCTACCAGATCACGCAGCCGCGCAACGGCGACGCGGCGACGCTCTGGGGCGCCGAGCTCGCGTTCCAGAACCAGCTCCGCTTCCTGCCGAAGCCGTTCGACGGCATCGGCGTCTACGCCAACTACACGATGACGGACTCCACCGCGACGTTCCCGGATCGCACGGGCGACTCCACGCTGCCCGGACAGTCGCGGCATCTCGGCAACCTGTCGCTCTGGTACGAGAAGTCCGGCTTCTCGGGCAAGGCGTCGTGGAACTTCCACGGGAAGTACATCGACCAGGTGGGCGCCAGCGCGGCGGAAGATGTCTACTACGACAACCACACGCAGCTCGACGTGAACATCAGCCAGCGCGTCTTCAAGAAGGCGCAGATCTTCGCGGACTTTCTGAACCTGACCAACGCGCCGCTGCGCTACTACATCGGCATCACGACGCGCCCGATTCAGGAGGAGTACTACCGCTGGTGGTCCCGCTTCGGCGTCCGGGTCAATTGGTGAAGCCGCTCTGTCTTGTCGTCCTCGCGCTCCTGGGCACGGCCTGTGCCCGGGACGCGGGGGGGCCCGTTGTCCCCGCCGGCCGGCAGCCGGTGGCGCCGCTGCGCTACACCGAGCCGGTGTCGAACGACGCGGATGACCCCGCCATCTGGATCCACCAGGCAAACCCGTCGCGCAGCCTGATCGTCGGCACGAACAAGGTCGCGGCGCCGGATGGCGCCCTCGTCGTCTTCGGGCTGGACGGCGCCATCCGCCAGGTGATCGGCGGGCTCGACCGGCCGAACAACGTCGACATCGAAACCGGCGTCGTTGCCGGCGGGGAGCGCCTGGATCTCGCGGTCGTCACGGAGCGCCTGCGGCACCGGCTGCGCGTGTTCCGCATTCTTCCGGACGGCTCGGGCCTGCGGGAGATCGGGGCGGTTCCCGTGCTCGATGGTGAACAGGGCGAGCGCGCCGAGCCGATGGGCATCGGTCTGTACAAGCGCCCTGGGGACGGCGCGCTCTTCGCGGTCGTTGCGCCGAAGGCCGGCGGAGCGGACCGCTACCTCGCGCAGTATCGGCTGATGGTGTCGGCTGACGGCGTCACCGGCACGCTGGCGCGCCGCTTCGGCGGCTTCAGTCAGCGCGGGCCGCAGCCGGGTGACCCGGGCGAGATCGAGGCGATCGTCGTCGACGACGAGCTGGGCTACGTCTACTACGCCGACGAGCGCTTCGGCATTCACAAGTGGCACGCGGACCCGGACCACGCGGAGGCCGGCCGTGAGCTCGCCGTGTTCGGCCTGGAGGGGTACGCGCGCGACCGTGAAGGGCTGGCGATCTATCCGCGCGGAAGAGGGACGGGGTATCTGGTTTCCACCGACCAGATCCCCGGCGGATCGGTCTTCAAGCTGTACCGCCGCGAAGGGGAGTCCGGCGCACCGCACGAGCACCGGGTCGTCGCCGAGACGCGCACCACGGCGGACGACACCGACGGGATCGAGGTCAGCGCGGCCGCGCTGCCCGGACTGCCGCGCGGGATCCTGGTCGCGATGCACTCGTCGGCGAAGACGTTCGCGATCTTCGACTGGGCGCGTCTGTTTCCCGCCGTTCCCTGACCGGGCCGTCAGGGTCACCGCGCCGCCTCCCGCGCGTCGGTGGATCAGCCGCGCGACGGAGCCGGCGAGGCGCCGGAGAAGTGCGCGGCGATGGCGTCGGTCAGGGCGGGGATCGTGAACTGCTCCGGCTGAACGGTCACGTCGATGCCGAGCGACCGCGCGACATCGCTCGTCACCGGTCCGATTGACGCCACCGCGGTCCGCTTCAGCAGGTCGACCGCGGCGTCCTCGCCGATCAGCCGCACGAACGTCCGGACCGCCGATCCGCTCGTGAACGTCACGCAGTCGAGCGTGCCGTCGAGCAGCATCCGGTAGATGTCCGGGTCGTGTTCGCGGAGGATCTCCCGGGCCACCGTCCGGTACGCGACGACGGCGGTCACCTCGGCCCCGGCCGCGCGGAGACGCTCGGCGAGCACATCCCGCGCGATGTCCCCCTGCGGCAGCAGGATGCGCCGGCCCGCGAGGGGGCCGTGGGCGTCGAGCGCCGCGAAGGTGCCTTCGGCGTGGAACGTTTCCGGCACGAGGTCGACGCGGAGGTGGTAGCTCGCGAGCCGCTCGGCCGTCGCCGGGCCGACGGCGCACAGGCGCGCGGTCCCGAGAGCCCGGGCGTCCTGCGCGAGCGCGTCGAGCGCGCCCATGAAGGCGTCGACGGCGTTCGCGCTCGTGAACACGACCCAGTCGAAGCGGCCGGCGCTGCCGGCGGCCAGCTCCAGCGCGCGCGGATCGAGCGGCGGGTGGATCTCGATGAGCGGCAGCTCGATGACGCGGGCCCCGAGCGCGGTGAGCCGCTCGCTGAACTCGGCGGCCTGTTCCCGGGGACGCGTGACGAGCACGGTGCGGCCGAACAGCGGGCGGGCGTCGAACCACCGGAGGTGCTCGCGGAAGCGGACCACGCGGCCCACGATGAGCAGACCGCCGTCGCGCCGTGGCTGCGCCGCGAGGGAGTCCGCGAGGGCGCCGACGGTCGAGACCTCCACGGACTGGCTCGGGAGCGTGCCGTGCCGGACGACGGCGGCCGGCATGTCCGGCGGGCAGCCGTGGGCCGCCAGCGCCTGGAGCATGCGCGGCAGCTGGTGCGCGCTGGCGTAGCTGAGCAGCGTGCCGTTCAGCCCCGCGATGGCCGTCCAGTCCACGTCCGGCATCGACGTGCCCGTGTCGTCCTGCCCGCGGATGATCGTCAGCGTGTCGCCCGCGCCCGGGTAGGTGACGGGAATGCCGGCGAACGCCGAGGCCGCGACGGCGATCGGTACACCCGGGACGACTTCGACATCGACACCCTGCTCGCGGAGGAACAACGCTTCCTCGCCGCCGCGGTCGAAGATGAACGGGTCGCCCCACTTGAGCCGCGCGACGCGTTTGCCTTCCTGCGCCTTCTCGACGATCAGGTAGCTGATGGCCTCCTCCGCCAGCGCGCCGGGCCCGGCGTGTCCGACGTCGATCAGCTCCACGCCGGGTGCCGCCAGCGCGAGGACCCGCGCGTCGACCTCCCGGTCGTGGACGACGACATCGGCCTGCGCGAGCAGCGCACGCCCGCGGACGGTGATCAGCTCCGGGTCGCCGGGGCCGGCGCCGATCAGCGCCGCCGCCTTGAACCGGGGCGCCGTTGTCATCGCGCCCCGCCGGTCGGCGTCTGGCTGGCCTCGGCCAGAATCGCCGCGGCGCCCTGGTCGAGGAGCTGGCGGGCCACGGCGCCGCCGAGGTCGTGCGCGGTTCCGGCCGGGCCACTGGCTGTGGCACGGACCGCGCGCGTCCCGTCGAGCGAGGTCACGAGCCCGTGCACGGTCATCGTGCCGGCCGTGAGGTGCGCGATCGCGCCGATGGGCATCTGGCAGCCCCCGCCGAGGGCACGGACGACCTCGCGCTCGGCCGCGAGGGCCTGCGTTGCCGGCGTGTCGTCGAGCTGCGCGACCAGCGCCCGCGTCGCGTCGTCGGCGCCGCGGATCTCGATGGCGATGATCCCCTGGCCGGGCGCCGGGACGCAGTCCCCGGTGTCGATCGACGCGGAGATGCGCGCGTCGAAACCCAGCCGGCGCAGGCCGGCGGCCGCCAGCACGATCGCGTCGAACTCACCGCCGTCGAGCTTGCGGAGCCGCGTGTCGAGGTTGCCGCGGATCGGCAGGAACCGCGCGCCGGGGAAGAGCCGGGCGAGCTGCGCGATGCGCCGCACGCTGCTCGTGCCGATGCGGGGTGCCTCGCCGAGCCGCGCGCGGACGCTCGCGAGCGAGCCGTCACCGGCTGGCGCCGACGCCGGCAGCACGATCGCGTCCCGCGGGTCCTCTCTGGGCAGCACCGCCGCGATCTCCAGGCCGTCGGGCAGCACGGCGGGCATGTCCTTGCTGCTGTGCACGGCGAGGTCCACGGTGCCGGCCAGCAGCGCGTCCTCGATTTCCTTGACGAACAGGCGCTTGCCGCCGACCTCCGAGAGCGACACCTCCTGCAGCCGGTCGCCGGACGTCCTGATGACCACGATCTCGCAGGTGGAGCCCGTGCGGGATTCGAGGAGTGCGGCCGTGGTGCGGGCCTGGTAGAGCGCGAGCTGGCTGCCGCGCGTGCCGATCCGGAGTGTGGGCATGGGTACGGGGGCTTACTCGAAGCGCGTCGTCGTGTCCGGCCGCTCCGCGGACGGCGCTCCGGCCGCGGGGGCGTCGTCGCCGCGCAGGCCGAAGAGCCGCCGGACGGCGTCCGCGTACGCGACCTGGGTCTCCTCGTCCGGGAGCGCCTTCAACTGTTCCGTCGGCTCCAGCAGCAGCTTCTCGACGATGAGCCGCGTGACCTCGTCGACGCGGGCGCGTGCGTCGGGGTCCAGGCCGGCCAGCTTGGCGTCGAGCCGCTGGAGCTCGGACTTTCGGATGGTGTCGAACCGCTGGCGCAGCGCCACGACGGTCGGCACGACCGTGCGCGACCGGCGCCACGCCATGAACCGGCCCACTTCCTCCGCGACGATGTCTTCCGCGCGCTGGATCTCCGCCGACCGGCGCGACAGGTTCTCCTGCACGATCGCCTGCAGGTCGTCGACGTTGTAGAGGAAGACCTGCTCGATGTCGCCGGCCCCGGCCTCGACGTCGCGCGGGATGGCGATGTCGATGATGAAGAGCGGGTCGCGGCGCCGGCGCCGCATCACCGTCTCCACGTGGGCCTTCGTGATGATCGGGAGCTGCGACCCGGTGGCCGTGATCACGATGTCCGCGAGGGCCAGCGCCGGCATCAGCTCGCTCCACGGGACGGCCCGCCCCTCGACGGCGGCCGCGATCTCCTCCGCGCGCGCGAGCGTGCGCCCGGTGATCACGATGTCGCCGACGCCCTGGCTCCGCAGGTGCTGCGCGGTGAGCTTGCCCATCTCGCCCGCGCCGATCACGAGCACGTGGCGGCCGTCGAGCTTCCCGAAGATCTTCCGCGCGAGCTGGACCGCCGCGAAGCTGACCGACACGGCACCCTCGCCGAGGGCGGTCTCCGTCCGCACGCGCTTGCCGACGGCGAACGACGAGCTGAACAGCTTGTTCAGGAAGGGACCCGCGCAGTGCCGCTCGCTGGCGACGCCGAAGGCGTCCTTGACCTGTCCGAGCACCTGCGGCTCGCCGACGACGAGCGAGTCGAGCCCGGCCGCGACGCGGAAGAGATGGTGCGCGACCTGGTCGTCCTCCCGCGTGAACAGATGCGGGACGAACTGGTCGGCGGGCACCTGGTGATAGTCCGCGAGAAAGCGGACGAGCTCCTGTCGCGCCTGCGCGACGTTCTCGCTCGCGACGTAGAGCTCGGAGCGGTTGCACGTCGAGAGCACCACCGTCTCCGCCGCGCCGGTCTTCGCGCAGAGCGCCTCGACGGCCGCGCCGACGTCGCGGCTGGAGAAGTCCAGCCGCTCGCGCAGTTCGACGGGCGCGGTGCGATGGCTGACGCCGAGGAGGAAGAGGTGCACGGCGGGTCTCAGAAACTGTGCGACGTCGTGAGGAAGTAGTTGATGGGCAGGAAGCTCAGCATGATCACCACGAAGCCCACCGCCGAGAGCCAGGCCGCCTTGCGGCCCGACCACCCCATCGTGCGCCGCGCCAGGACGGCGAACGAGTACATCAGCCAGGCGAGGATGGTCACCAGGATCTTCGGGTCGCCGGCCGAGAACGCCTGCACCTGCGGGTCGCCGGGCGCGGCCGTGTGCGCCTGCTGCGCCCAGATGAACCCGACCACGACGCCGACGGTCAGCAGCACCCAGCCGACCGTCACCGCCCGCGAGTTCATCACGTCCAGCGTCTGCAGCGAGGGGAGGCGCGTGTAGAAGAAGCCGAGGTTCTTCTTCTTGATCTCCTTGAACTGGAGCACGTAGGTCAGGCCGAGCACGCCCGCCAGCGCGAAGCTCGCGTAGGCGAACAGCAGCGAGAGCATGTGCACCCAGAACCACGGGCTGTCGAGCAGCGGGTTGGGCTCCGACTCGGCCGGCGCCAGCGTCGAGACCGCCTGCAGCAGCACGACGATCGGCAGGATGAAGACGCCCATCGCGCGCTCGTCGGTGGTCAGCTCCGTATAGAGATACGACAGCGCGAGCAGCCACGCGAAGGTCGACGCTGCCCGCGACGCGCTCGCGAACGCCGCGTTCCAGACCTCCATCGTCTGCATCCCGATCACGAACGTGTGCGCGAACGCGCCCGCCACGAGCACCGTCGTGGCCGCGCGGCCGACACCGGGCGTGCGGCGCGCGAAGTGCAGCGCGTAGAGCGCGGCGGCGACGAAGTAGATGGCCAGCGGGATCGCGTTCACGTCACTTCCCGGCCGCGGCGAAGTAGCCCTTCTTCGTGCGCGGGATCGCGTCGGCGCGGGCGACCTGCACGACGATGCGCCGCCACGCGCCGTTCCTGATCTGGTTCTTCGACGTGTAGCCGAGCACGTACTGGCTGGCCAGCTCGTTGGCGATCTCGGCGTAGACGCCGCTCAGGTCCTCGACCCGCTTCGCCGCGAAGGACCGTCCGCCCGTCTCCAGCGCGAGCTGCTTCATGACGAAGTCCGCTTCCTGGAAGCCCCGCTGCTGCGACGCCGAGGGCGTGTCGGACTGCAGCGAGATCGTGTAGATCGCCGTCTCCGACCGCTTGGCCAGGTCCAGCACCTCATCGAAGGAGACGAGGCTCGACGTGTCCTCGCCGTCGCTGAACACGATCAGGGCCTGACGGCGGACCTCCTCGTCCGTCTTCGCCTGGGTCTTCTTCAGCTCCTTGAGGGCGATGTAGATCGCGTTGTGCAGCGACGTGGAGCCGCCGGCGGCCGTCTGCCGGATCGCGGCCTCCAGCTCCTCCTGCCGGTTCGTGAAGCGCTGCCGGATCTCGACGCGGCTGTCGAAGTCGACGACCTGCGCGAGGTCGCCGGGCTGGAGCCGGCGGACGAAGTTCGCGGCCGCCGCCTGCAGCGTCGCCATGCGGCCTTCCATGCTGGCCGAACTGTCGAGCAGCAGCGAGAGCGCGAGGGGCTGCTGCTTGCGGTTGAAGAACGTGAGGTCCTGCTTGACCCCGTCCTCGAAGACGCTGAAGTCCTTCTGCTCCAGATCGACGATGTAGCGGCTGGCGGGGTCCGTGACGGTCACGCTGAGGGACACGATATCCACGCCCGCGCGGAAGGTCCGCTCCGGGTCCTGGGCGGTCAGCGGGGCCGTCAGGGCGGCCAGCACGAGCGCGACGACGGCGGACGGTCGCATGGCAGGGAACGTTCAGTATATAATTTGCTCTCGCGCCGGGCCGCCCCTCCCTTTCTGCCCGGCATCCCAGGCCCATGCCTCAGGAGTTCGTTCCGGTCGTCCTGTTTCTCCTGGTGGCGATCGGCTTTGCCGGCGTCACGCTGCTGCCGTCGCGGCTGCTGCAGACGAACCGGGCCGGCAAGGTCAAGCTCGACCCCTACGAATGCGGGATCGAGCCGGCGACCGACGCCCGGGACCGCTACAGCATCCGCTACTACCTGGTCGCCATGCTCTTCGTGATCTTCGACGTCGAGACGGTCTTCATGTTTCCGTGGGCCGTCATCGTCGAGAAGCTCGGCGTCTTCGGCCTGATCGAGATGGGCCTCTTCCTGCTGATCCTCGTCGTCGGCTTCGTCTACGCCTGGAAGAAGGGGGCCCTCGAGTGGGCCTGACCGCGCCGCCGGACCCGGCGCCGCCCGAGGGCGCCGTGGTGCCCGACGTGCTCGTCGCGCTGCAGGCGGCGCTGGGGCCAACGCTGTCCGGCGCCGTCGTGCAGCTCAGCTTCTTCGTCGGAGACTGGACCGCGATCGTGCCGGCCGCCCGGCTGCTCGACGCGGCCGCGTGGCTGCGCGCGAACGGATTCGACGCCTGCGCGGACGTGACCGCGTCGGACTGGCCCGAGCGTCCCGAGCGCTTCGACGTCATCTACGTGCTGTACGCCGTCGCCGCGCGCCAGCGCCTGCGCCTGAAGGTGCGCGTGGCCGACGGCGTGTCCGTCCCGTCGGTCGCCGGCGTCTGGCCGGCCGCGAGCTGGCTCGAACGCGAGGTCTACGACCTGTTCGGCGTGCCGTTCAGCGGGCACCCGGACCTCCGGCGCATCCTGATGCCGGACGCGTGGCAGGGCCATCCCCAGCGGAAGGACTACCCGCTCGAAGGCCCCGGGGAGCTCCTGCTGGAGAACCCGCTCGACTGGCTGCGCCTGCGGCAGGCGGCCGACGAAGCGGACATCGAGTAGGTCCCCGATGACGCCGGACACGCCGCCGCTCTTCGATACCGACGAGCTGGTCATCAACATGGGTCCGCAGCACCCGAGCACGCACGGCGTGCTCCGGGTCGTGCTGCGCCTCGACGGGGAACGCGTCGTCGGCAGCGACGTCGTGATCGGCTATCTCCACCGCGGCATCGAGAAGCTCTGCGAGCACCGCGACTACACGCAGATCGTGCTCATCACGGACCGGATGGACTACGTGTCCGCCGCGACGAGCAACCTCGGCTACTGCGAGACGGTCGAGAAGCTGATGTCCATCGAGGTGCCGCGCCGCGCGAGATACCTGCGCACGGTCCTGTCCGAGCTCCAGCGGATCGCGAGCCACTGCCTCTGGCTCGGCACGCACGCGATGGACATCGGCGCGATGACGGTGTTCCTCTACGCGTTCCGCGAGCGTGAGCTGATCCTCGACCTGTTCGAGGAGTTCTGCGGCGCCCGGCTGACCTACAACGCGATGCGCATCGGCGGGCTGCCGCAGGACATTCCGCCCGGGTGGGACCGGAAGGTGCTTGCGTTCTGCGACATCATGACGGCGAAGCTCGTCGAGTACGAGGCGCTGCTGACCGGCAACCGGATCTGGCTGAACCGCACGAAGGGCATCGGCGTCATCGACGGCGCCGAGGCGGTGGCCATCGGCCTCACGGGCCCGCCGCTGCGCGGCTCGGGCGTCGCACGCGATGTCCGGAAGGACGAGCCGTACGCCGCCTACGCCGAGATGGATTTCGACGTGGCGCTCGGCCAGGCCGGGGACACCTACGACCGGTATCTCGTCCGCATCGAGGAGTTCCGGCAGTCGATCCGGATCATCCGCCAGGCGATCGAGGGCGTGCCGGAGGGGCCGTTCATCGGCAGGGTGCCCCGGCTCATCAGGCCGCCTGCCGGGGAGACGTACCACGCCATCGAGTCGCCGAAGGGCGAGCTCGGCTTCTTCATCGTCTCCGACGGCACATCGGTGGCGCCGTACCGCTTCCGCGTGCGCCCGCCGTCCTTCTGCAACCTGCAGGCGCTGCCGCGGCTGATCCAGGGTCACATGATGGCGGACGTCGTCGCGCTGATCGGCTCGATCGACGTCGTCATCGGCGAGGTGGACCGCTGATGGTGGACACCCTCGTCATCCCCGTTCTCAAGATCCTGGTCACGCTGAACGCGACGCTGGTCGGCGTCACGTTCATGGTGCTGCTCGAGCGCAAGGTGATCGCGTGGACGCAGGCGCGCCTGGGCCCGATGCGCGTCGGCCCGTGGGGCACGCTGCAGCCGATCGCCGACGTCATCAAGCTGATGGTCAAGGAGGACATCACGCCGGCGAAGGCCGACCGGTGGGTGTTCACGCTGGCGCCGCTGCTCTCGCTGATCCCGGCGCTCATCGTGTTCGCCGTGATTCCGTTCGGGTCCGAGGTGTCGCTGTTCGGCACGCGCGTCACGCTGCAGATCACCGACCTGAACGTCGGCCTGCTCTACATCGTGTCGGTCGCGTCGATCGGCGTCTACGGGACGATCCTCGCGGGGTGGGCGTCCAACAGCAAGTTCCCGCTGCTCGCGAGCCTGCGCGCGTCGGCCCAGCTCATCAGCTACGAGGTCGCCGTCACGATGACGCTCGTCAGCATGGTGGTGACCGCCGGGACGCTCAGCATGCAGGGCATCATCCAGGCGCAGCTCGACCAGGGTGTCTGGTTCGCGTTCGTCCAGCCGCTGGCGCTCTTCATCTTCTTCGTCGGCGGCCTCGCCGAGACGAACCGCGCCCCGTTCGACCTCGCCGAGGCGGAGCAGGAGCTGACCGGCGGATTCCACACCGAGTACAGCGGCATGCGGTTCGCGCTGTTCTTCCTCGCCGAGTATGCCAACATGATCGTCGTCTCGTCCGTCGCGACGACGCTCTTCCTCGGCGGCTGGCTGCGGCCGTTTCCGTCGGTCGAGGCGCTGGCGTTCCTGGGCTACATCCCCGGCTGGTGCTGGTTCCTGCTGAAGACGTTCCTGTTCCTGTATGTCTTCCTCTGGGTGCGCGCCACGCTGCCGCGCTATCGCTACGACCAGTTGATGCGGCTCGGCTGGAAGGTGCTGATCCCGCTGGCGATGCTGAACCTCGCGGTGAGCGGCGTGCTCAAGGTGCTGCGGTGACCTTCTACATCCTGGCCGCGCTGATCCTCGTGTTCGCCGTGCTCGTCGTGACGGCGAGGAGCACCGTGCACGGCATCCTGTTCCTCGTGGCCGACTTTCTCGCCGTGGCGCTGCTGTACGCGGCGATGAACAGCCTGTTCGTCGCCGCCATCCAGGTGCTGGTCTACGCGGGCGGCATCGTCGTGCTCTACCTGTTCGTCGTCATGCTCGTCCGCCGCGGGCCCGAGGCCGCGCGGGTGCCGGGGCGCCAGAACGCCCTCGGCCTGTTCCTCTCGGCGGCGGTGCTCGTGGAGCTGGCCAGCCTGGGTGTGTGGGCGGCGCTGAGGCCCGCGCCGGCCAGCGGCGTGACGGGCAACGCCGGGGCCATCGAGGCCGTCGGGACCGCGCTCTACGCGGACTACCTGGTTCCGTTCGAGGTCGCCTCGATGCTGCTGCTCGTGGCGATGGTGGGGGCGATTCTGCTCGCCCGGCGGGAGCTCTGACGTGGGGCCGATCACCACGACCCACTACCTCGTGCTGTCCGCCGCGCTGTTCATGATCGGCGTGGCCGGCGTCGTCAGCCGGCGGAACGTGATCGTCATCCTGATGTCGATCGAGTTGATGCTGAACGCCGTGAACATCAACCTGATGGCGTTCTCGATGCGCTGGGGGCACGCCACCGGCCAGGTGTTCACGCTGTTCGTCATCGCGCTCGCGGCCGCGGAGGCGGCCGTCGGCCTCGGCGTCATCCTCGCGCTCTACCGCAACCGGGATACGGTCAACGTGGACGACATGAACATCCTGCAGTCCTGACCGCGTCATGCACCTCATCTGGCTGATTCCACTGCTGCCCGCGCTCGGGGCCCTCGTCAACGGCCTCGTCGGCGTGCGCGTCTTCGGCCGGCGGGCGTCGGGCGTGCTGGCATGTCTGGCGCTCGTCGGGTCGTTCGGCCTGTCGGCCTTCGCCTTCGCGCAGCTGCTGGCCCAGCCGCCCGACGCGCGCGTGCACGACGTGGCGCTGGCGACGTGGATTCCGCGCATCCCGCTGCTGCTCGACACGGCGGTGCTCGGCGGGTTCTCCGTGACCTGGGGACTGCGGCTCGACGCGCTGGCGGCGGTCATGCTGCTGGTGGTCACCGGCATCGGGTCGGTGATCCACGTCTACGCGACGGGATACATGGCCGAGGAGCCGCGCGGCGGGTACGCGCGCTTCTTCGCCTACCTGAACCTGTTCTGCGCGTTCATGCTGCTGCTGGTGCTGGGCAGCAACTTCCTGGTGCTGTTCGTCGGCTGGGAGGGCGTCGGCCTCGCGTCCTACCTGCTGATCGGCTTCCACTACCAGCGGACGAGCGCGGCGGACGCCGGCCGGAAGGCGTTCCTGACCAACCGCATCGGCGACTGGGGCTTCCTGCTCGGCATCCTGCTGATCTTCACGACGTTCGGCACGTTCGACTTCCGGGAGATTGCCGGCATGGTCGAGGCGCTGCCGGAGGGCGTCCACGTCGGCGCGATCACGACGATCGGCCTGTGCCTCTTCATCGGCGCCACGGGGAAGTCGGCCCAGGTGCCGCTCCACGTCTGGCTGCCGGACGCCATGGAGGGCCCGACGCCGGTGTCCGCGCTGATCCACGCCGCGACGATGGTCACGGCCGGCGTCTACATGGTGGCGAGAAACGCCGTGCTGTTCTCGCACGCGCCGGGCGTGATGACGGCCATCACCGTCACCGGCGTCGTGACGGCGTTCGTGGCGGCCTCGATCGCCCTCGTGCAGCCGGACATCAAGCGCGTCCTCGCGTACTCGACCGTCTCGCAGCTCGGCTACATGTTCACCGCGCTGGGGCTGGGCGGGTTCGCGGCGGCGATCTTCCACCTCGTGACGCACGCCTTCTTCAAGGCGCTGCTGTTTCTCGGAAGCGGGAGCGTCATCCACGCGCTCGGCGGCGAACAGGACATGCGCCGGATGGGCGGCCTGCGCAAGTATCTGCCCGTGACCTACACGACGATGGCCATCGGGGCGTTCGCGATCGCCGGCGTGCCGCCGCTCGCGGGTTTCTTCAGCAAGGACGGGATCCTGCTGCAGGCCTTTCTGGCGAACCGGGCCGTCTGGGCCGTGGCCGTGCTGACCGCGCTGCTGACGGCGTTCTACATGTACCGGCTCATCGCGCTGACGTTCCTCGGTGAGGAGCGCCGCGGCGAGGAGAGCCAGGGCGGAGCGCGCGAGGGCGATGCGAGCCGGCGCGAGGAGGCGGACGCACACGCGCCCCTGCCGCACGAGTCGCCATCCGTCATGACCATGCCGCTCATGGTCCTCGCCGTGGGCTCCATGGTCGTGGGCTTCTTCGGTGTGCCGGCCGTGCTGTTCGGCACCGACGCCGTCGGCCGCCTGCTCGGCCCCGTGTTTCCCGAGCCCGGCGGCGCGTCGGCGCACGCGGCCGGCACCCACGGCCTGACCACCGGCGGCGAGCTGGGGCTCATGGCACTCTCGGTGGCCGTGGCCGTCGGCGGGATGCTGCTCGCGCGGCGGTTCTTCGTCACGCATCCCGACGCGGCCGGCCGCCTCGCGCGGCGCTGGCCGCGCCTGCACGCGCTGCTGCTTCGCCGGTACTTCTTCGACGAGGTCTACGGCGCCACCGTCGTGCGCGGGACGACCGCGCTCGCGCGAGGGCTCTGGCGCGTCGACACCGGCCTGGTTGACGGCCTGGTGAACGGCTCGGGCAAGCTGACGCTGATCACCGCGTGGTTCTCCGGTCTCACGGACCGGGCCGTCGTCGACCGCCTCGTCACGCTGACCGGGGCCGCGGTCGGCGAGGCCGGCCTCGCCGTGCGCCGGCTGCAGTCGGGCCTGGTGCAGAACTACGCGCTGCTGATGCTCTTCGGCGTGTTCGCGTTCGTCACGCTCTACCTGTTCGTGTGAGAGGCTGATCAGAGGCCATGGAAAACGCGTCGCACCTGCTCTCGCTGATCCTGTTCACGCCCCTGGCGGGCGCGGCGGTGCTGCTGCTCCTTCCGAAGACGGCCGAGGCGGCGATCCGCTGGGCCGCCAACCTGTTCGCGGTGACCGGCTTCCTGGTCTCCGTGCCGCTGTGGTTCCGCCTCGACCCGTCCACGGCCAGCTACCAGTTCGTCGAGCGCCTGCGGTGGATCCCGTCGATCGGCGCGGAGTACTTCCTCGGCGTGGACGGCCTCAGCGCGCTGCTCGTGCTGCTGACGACGCTGATGGGCGCCATCGCGGTGCTCGCGTCGTGGACGGCCGTCACCGAGCGCGTCAAGGAGTACTACGTCTTCCTGCTGCTGCTCCAGACGGGGATGCTGGGCGCGTTCCTCGCGCTCGACTTCCTGCTGTTCTTCCTGTTCTGGGAAGTGATGCTCGTGCCGATGTATTTCCTCATCGGCATCTGGGGCAGCGACAACCGGCTCTATTCGGCGATCAAGTTCTTCCTGTACACGCTGGCGGGCAGCGTGGTCATGCTGCTCGGGATCCTCGCGCTGTACTTCGCGTTCCACGACGCGACCGGCGTCTATACGTTCGACATCACGCGCTACCAGCAGTTCGGGTTCGACCCGGGCCTCCAGTGGTGGGTCTTCCTCGCGTTCTTCATCGGATTCGCCATCAAGGTGCCGATGGTGCCGTTCCACACGTGGCTGCCCGACGCGCACACGGACGCGCCGACGGCGGGCTCCGTGATCCTGGCGGCCGTGCTGCTGAAGATGGGCACCTACGGCTTCCTCCGGTTCAGCCTGCCGATGCTGCCGGCGGCCACGCACGCGTTCCTGCCGGTGGTGGTGACGCTGGCGCTGGTCGGCGTGATCTACGGCGCGCTGGTCGCGCTGGCGCAGAAGGACTGGAAGCGGCTCGTCGCCTATTCGTCGGTGAGCCACATGGCCATGGTGATGCTCGGCATGTTCGCGCTCAACCCGGTCGGCGTGACGGGCAGCATCATCCAGCAGATCAACCACGGCATTTCGACCGGCGCGCTCTTCCTGCTGGTGGGCGTCGTCTACGAACGCCGGCACACGCGGGCCATCGCCGACTACGGCGGCCTCTCGAAGGTGATGCCGGTCTACGCGGCGATCTTCCTGTTCATGACGATGTCGTCGATCGGCCTTCCGGCCCTGAACGGCTTCATCGGCGAGCTGCTCATCCTGCAGGGCGTCTTCGCCGTCAGCCGGATGTGGGCCGGCGTGGCCGCGGCCGGCATCGTGCTCGGGGCCGCGTACATGCTGTGGCTCTACCAGCGGACGATGTTCGGGCGCATCGAGCACCCGAAGAACGAGGCGCTGGCCGACGTCGGCCTGCGCGAGTTCGCGACGTTCGCGCCGCTCATCATCCTCGCGCTGTGGATCGGCCTCTACCCGGCGCCGTTCATCAACCGGCTGAACACGTCGGTCGCCCGGATCGTCGTGCGCGTCAGCCCTGAGTACGCCGAGGTCTTCAAGGCGGCGGGCGTGGACTGCGGCGCGGGCATGCCGGGCACGGCCGCCGCCGCGGCACCGGCGTCGCCGTCCACCACGCCGCCCGCCTTCATGGCCGATGCCGGCGCGCCGTCGGCGCTGGGCGCGGGTGCCACGGCATCTGCCGCCGCCGGTGGCGCCGCGGCAGGTCCCGCTGTCGCGTCGACCGGGCTCGGCGCGTTCGGGACGGCCCCATGCGCCGACACGACGCCGGCCGGCGGAGGCGGCGCCCCCAGGTGATGCCCGCCGGCTACTCGGCCGCCGAGTTCGCGTACCTGCTGCCCGAGCTGGTGCTCACCGTGGGCGCCCTGCTCGTGCTGCTGGCCGACGCCTTCCTGTCGCGCGACCGGCGCGGCCTGGCGATCGGCCTGTCGCTCGCCGTGCTGGTCGGGGCCGGCGTGGCGATGGCGTGGGCCGGCGTGCCCGGCCAGACGATCTCGCGCGGGCTGCTCTCGATCGACGCCTTCGGCCAGTTCTTCAAGGTGCTCGTGCTGGCCGCGGCGGCGCTCACGCTGCTGATGTCCGCGCCCTATCTCGCCGTCGAGGGCATGCCCGCGGGCGCGTACTGCTTCCTGGTGCTCGCCGCGGTGCTCGGCATGTTCGTCATGGCGAGCGGCATCGAGCTCATCACGATCGTCGTCGGCCTCGAGACGATGGCGGTGGCGTTCTACATCCTGGCCGGCTTGCTCAAGCCGAACCCGCGGTCGAACGAGGCCGCCGTGAAGTACTTCCTGCTCGGCGCGTTCTCGCTCGGCATCCTGCTGTACGGCATGTCGATCGTCTACGGGCTGACCGGTTCGACCAGCCTCGGCACCATCGCCGCCGCCGTGGCCAACCCTGACGCCGTGGGGCGCCCGATGCTGCTGACGGGCGTGATCCTGATGGCGGCCGGCGTGGCCTTCAAGATTGCCGCCGTGCCGTTCCACATGTGGGCGCCGGACGTCTACGAGGGCGCGCCGACGCCCATCACGGCGTTCCTCTCCGTCGGCTCGAAGGCCGCGTCCTTCGCGATGCTGCTGCGCCTGTTCGTGACCGGCGTGCCGTCGATGGCCGAGGAGTGGCGGACGCTCTTCTACGCGCTCGCCGTGCTGTCGATGGTGGCGGGCAACGTGGCCGCGCTGACGCAGACGAACCTCAAGCGGATGCTGGCCTACTCCTCGATCGCCCACGCCGGCTACCTGCTGATGGGCGTCGTGGCCGCCACGCCCCGCGGGATCTCCGCGATGCTGATCTACCTCGCCGTCTACGCATTCATGCAGCTCGGTGCGTTCGGCGTGATCGTGCTGATGCGCCGCGACGGCAGTGCGGGCGAGGAGATCCAGGACCTGAACGGCCTCTTCGCCCGGCGGCCGCTCGTGGCCACGGCGATGCTCGTCTTCCTGCTGTCGCTCGGCGGCATTCCGCCGACGGCCGGGTTCATGGGCAAGCTGTGGCTGTTCGGGGCGGCCATCGAGGCCGGGTACTTCTGGCTCGCCGTCGTCGGGGTGCTGACCAGCGTGGTGTCGCTCTACTACTACCTGCGCGTCGTGGTGGCCCTGTGGACCCGGGAGCCGTCCGGGGAGGCCCTCCGGCTGCACCCGGCGCTGGCGCTGATGCTGGGGCTGGCGGTGGCCGGAACGCTGGCGTTCGGCCTCTATCCGCGCCCGTTGTTCGACTTTGCCGAGGCCTCGGCGACGACGCTCGGCGCGGTCGGCGCGCCGAGCCGGTAGTTCCCGTTTCTTGTTAGAATTGGACGTTTGCGCCGCCCGTCGAGGGCGGCCACCCCATGGCTTCAGCGGCGAAGTATCCGGCGTGGATTCGACACTCGGGCGCCGGGCTGGAGCTGGCCGGCGCCACGGCGGGTCTGGCCCTGGCCGGTTACTGGCTGGACGGGAAGTTCGACAGCGGTCCGTGGGGACTGCTGGTGGGCGTGTTCGTCGGGATTGTCGGCGGGCTCTACAACCTGGTGAAGGCGTCCATCCAGGCCCAGAAGGACGCCGAGCAGGAATCCAGGGATACGCCGGAGCGCAGGTAGTGCAGCGTTGGGTCCGCTTTGGGCGGTTCGTGGGTTTCTCGGCCGCGTTGTCCGCCGGGCTGTGCCTCGTCGGCTGGCCGCTGACGACGCGCTGGTCGGGCGACGCCGGGGTGCCCGCGATGATCCTGGGGTGCGCCGTCAGTCTGGCCGCGGCCGCGGCGGCGGGGCTGCTGGTGACGCTCAGGCCCGGTGAGACGCCGATGGACCGGATGCAGCGGGCGATGCTGGCGATGCTCGTCCGGCTGGGAGTGGTGGTGGTGCTCGGCACGCTGGCCGTCGTGGACGGCGCGTTCGCGACATCGCCGTTGTTGGTCTGGATCGCAGTGGCCTATGCGGCGCTGCTTCCGCTTGAAGTGAGATTCGCACTCGCATGACACAGGAACCGACGGGACACCAGGACACCGCTCCAGTTGACGCGGCCCATCAGGCCCCCGCAGCCGCTCCGGAAAGCGCTGCACACGACGCCCCGGCACAGGATGCGCACGGGGCTCCGGCCGCCGCCGCCGACCACGGCGAGGCGCATGCCGGCGCCGCGCACGGTGACGCCGGCCATGACGCCGCCGCCCACGGCGGTGGTGGCGGTCACGCCGAAAGCCCGCTGACGCACGTCGTCCAGCACCCGCTGGTGCAGGTGCCGGCGGACCTCGGCTTCCTGACACCCGAAGGCAAGATCACGGTGTTCTCGGATCAGATCTCGATGCTGGCCCTCGCGGGCATCCTGCTCCTCGCGCTGGTGCCGACGATCGTGAAGCGCCGGAGGAAGGCGGCCGGCGTCGAAGGCCTGGTGCCGACCGGCGGCCTCAACGTCATCGAGTTCCTCTGCGCCTACGTCCGCGACGACATGGCGCGCCCGGTGCTCGGCGAGCACACCGACCGCTTCATCAAGTACATCTGGAGCCTGTTCTTCTTCCTGCTGACGGTCAACCTGCTGGGGCTGATTCCGATTCCCGCGGTCTCGTCGCTGTTCGGCACGCACCTCGGCGGCACGGCGACCGGCAACATCTGGCTGACGGCCACGCTCGCCGTGATCACGCTCGGCATGATGGTGATCAACGGCCTGCGCTACGGCGGGAAGCACTACATCGCGCACTTCTGCCCCGGGCCGCTCGTCATGGCGCCGCTGCTGGTGCCGGTCGAGATCATCGGCCTCATCGCGAAGGTCTTCGCACTGGCCGTTCGTCTCTTCGCCAACATGATCGCCGGCCACATCATGCTGGCCGTGCTGCTGTCGTTCATCATGATGGCCGGCGCGTCGAGCGCCGGCATGGGCTACGGCATCGGCGCCATCGTCGTGGTGTCGAGCGTGGCCATCAACCTGCTGGAGCTGTTCGTCGCGTTCCTGCAGGCGTTCATCTTCACGTTCCTCTCGGTGCTCTTCATCGGCATGTCGGTGAACGTCCACCACGAGGAGCACGGTGACGAACACGGTCACCACGAGGCTGCGGCGCACTAACCCCCTCCCCCTGTGCGCCGGGGTCGCCATGCCTGCACATCCGGGACGCATGCAGGCCATGGGCAGCACTGCTGCGATGGCGAAGGTCGTTGGAATGCCGGCACCCGGCCGGCGATGACAAAAGGATAGAGACACATGAATCGCAAGGTTGCTTTCAGAACGGCATTCACAATCGCGGCGGCCGGCGTGGCCGTCCTCGCGGCGGAATCCCCCGCCTTCGCGCAGGAAGCGGCGCAGCAGGGCGGCTCGCTCATCTCGAGCAACGGCGCGGGCTGGCTCGGCGGTCCGATCGGCGCGGGCCTGGCCATCATCGGCGGCGGCGCCGGCGTGGGCCGCATCGGCGGGTCGGCGGTGGAGTCGATGGCGCGGCAGCCCAGCGCGGCCGGCCAGATCTCGACGGCCATGATCATCACCGCGGCCATGATCGAAGGCGCGACGCTGTTCGCCGTCGTCGTCGGCATGCTCGCGGTCCTCAAGGCCTAGGTTCCATGAGACAGCGAGTGCTCACCGCAGCGCTCGTCGCGATGAGCGCGCTGCCGGCCTACGCCAGCGAGGCGGAGCCGGCGGCCCTCAGCCCGTTCTCCGGGGATGTCGGCAACGCCTTCTGGACGGTGCTGATCTTCGTGCTCGTCATCGTGGTGCTCGGCAAGTTTGCCTGGGGTCCGATCCTCGGCATGCTCAAGGAGCGCGAGGACTTCATTCGGAAGTCCCTGCACGACGCGAAGCACGATCGCGACGAAGCGGAAGCGCGGCTGAAGGAGTACACGGCGCAGCTGCAGAGCGCGCGGGCCGAGGCGGCCTCGATGGTCGAGAACGCCCGGCGCGACGCCGACCGGCTGCGCGAGGAACTGCGGCAGAAGGCCAAGGCGGAAGCCGATGCCATCCTGAAGAATGCCGAACGGCAGATTCAGCTGGAGCGGGACCGGGCCCTGGCGCAGATCCGCACCGAGGCCGTCGACCTGTCCGTGATGATTGCGTCCAAGCTGATAGGCCGCAACCTGACGAAGGCGGACAACGAGCGCATCATCGAGGACGCGCTCAAGCAGGTCGAGTCCCGACAGTAGAAGGCGCATCCATTACCCGTGAGTCTCCAGAGTTCTGAATTCAAGGCTCTGGATCCTCTGGGGTTCTGGATGGGCCGTATCGGGTCAGTTCGCTGAAAGGCTCGTGATTCCTGGGGATCCGGGAGATCGGAACCCTGGCGCGAGGATTGCTCAGGAGAGCCAGCGTGCCGGACCGGTCCCACGGGTTCCTGGCAGCCAGTTAAGTGGGGATATGCGTTGAGGAACTGACTAGGCCCCCAACGCCGTCTTTCGAGGCCCGGTGCGATGCGCCGGGCCTTTTTTGTCTCCGCCGGTGCGACGCGCCGGGCCTTGCGTCGCTACGGGCCCAGTTCCCCCAGATAACGCCGCGCGTCCTGGGCCTCCGAGCTGTCCGGGCCTGCGGCGGCCACGGCCTTGAAGATCTCGGCCGCGGCGGGCTTGTCGCCCTTGCGAAGAGCGAGCAGGCCGAGCTGGAGCCGCGGACGCAGCCATCCCGGGTCCATGCCCGCCGCCCGCTTGAAGAGCTCCTCGGCGCCCTGGGTGTCGCCCTTCCCGAAGCGGACCTCCGCCAGCGCGTAGACCAGCTCGCGGCTGGCACCGACCAGCGCGCCGCCCGCGACCAGCGCCTCGGCCTCCGCGGCGTCGCCCTTCGCCAGCAGCGTCAGCGCCGCCTCGATCCGCGCGCGCTCGTGCTCCGGCTCCGCCTTCAGCACCGCCGTGAAGGCGGCCAGCGCACGGTCCAGGCTCGCGGCCCTCGCCGGGGCGGCGTCCCGGGCGGCCTTCTGCCGCCACGCGTCGCCGATCACGAGCTGCACCGAGGTCAGCGCCGGGTTCTTCTCGGCAATGGCCTGGTAGGCGGCGATGGCCTGGTCGAACTTTCCGTCGGCGCGGAGCGCGTCGGCCGCTTCGAGGTCCGCGTCCACCTGCCGCGTGAGCGTGGCCGGGACCGGCGGGAGCGCGCGCGTCAGCACGAACTCGACGGGCGCATTGCCCGTCACGGTGGAGCGCACGACGGACCGGCCGTCCTGCGGCACGAAGCCCGGGGCCTCCACACGGAAGGTCCAGGCTCCGCTGGCGAGGCCGATCATCGCGAACCGGCCCTTGGCGTCGGTGGCGGCGGTGATGGCGGGCGGACGCCCGCCGAGGCTGGTCGCCTTGATCACGGCGCCCTTGATCGGCTGGCCGTCCACGTCGACCACCGACCCGCGGACCGCGCCGCTCTGCGCCCACGCCGGCCCGGCCGTGGCCAGGATGGCGGCACAGAGCATCACGACGAACAGTCCGGTTGCGCGGCGACGGCGATGCGTGTGCATGACGGGTTGCCTCTCCACCACAGGGTATGAGTTTCCCTCACGCCGGACGAATGTCAATCCGTGTCGACGACCGGCACCGGGGCGGGCACGGAGGCCCGGGTCGCCGCCGTTCAGTGCATCTGGTAGAGCATCACGTAGATCACGACGCCGGTTACCGAGACGTACATCCACAGCGGGAAGGTGATCCGGGCGATCGCACGGTGACGCTCGAAGTCGGCGCGGAGTCCGCGTCGAACCGTGATGAGGACGAGCGGCACGATCGCGGCGGCCAGGATCACGTGCGTGATCAGGATCGTGAAGTAGACGTAGCGGATCGGGCCCTGTCCCTCGAACGGCTTCGACAGCACGTTCAGGTGATAGA
>JBFXBH010000018.1:0-27610 GCA_050183355.1 Vicinamibacterales bacterium
GTGAACTCCGGCCACGCGTCGGTCAGCGTGGCGCGGATGGTCTCGCCCGCCGGGTGGGTGGAGCCCGGCCAGCGCCCGGAGTTCGAGGAGATTACGGTCGTGCTGAAGGGCATGGTCAGGGTCGAGCACGAGCAGGGCGCGATGGACGTCCGCGCCGGACAGGCCGTTGTGGCCGCGCCGGGGGAGTGGGTGCGGTACAGCTCACCTGAGCCGGGCGGCGCCGAGTACGTGGCGATCTGCCTCCCGGCGTTCTCGATGGACGCCGTGCACCGCGACGACGCCTGACGCTCAGCCAGACCCCGGTCTCGCCGGGGCCTGGCGCTCCTCGCCACGATCCGCGACAACGTCGGGCGTCGCCTCCGTCGTACGATGCAACTGTTACCCCTGCATGCGTGCGTCCAGCCTGTCGCGCCTCGCCGCGCTCGTCCTCCTGCTGCTGCCCGGATCCGCGATGGCGCAGCGCTCCCGCGGCATCGACCATCCGCAGCGGCACGCGCGCGCCACGCGCGTCGAGAAGGGCCGGATCCAGATTGACGGGAAGCTGTCGGAGCCCGAGTGGGCCACCGCCGAGCCGCTGACCGACTTCTTCCAGCAGGAACCGACCGAAGGCGCGCTCAGCAACTTCAAGTCCGACGTCCGGTTCGTCTACGACGACGCCACGCTCTACGTCGGCGCGATGCTCTACGACCCTGAGCCGGGGCGGCTCGTCAGCAATGAGCTGAAGCGCGACTTCGCGCCGCGCGACAGCGACATGTTCGGCATCACGCTCGACACGTTCCTCGACAAGCTGAACGGCTACGGGTTCTTCACGATGCCGATGGCGGCATGGCGCGATTCCCAGGTCGCTGACGACGGCCGCGCCAACAACCAGAACTGGGACGGGATCTGGAAGGTGAAGACGTCGGTCGTCGAGAACGGGTGGGTGGTCGAGTACTCCATTCCGTTCCGAAGCCTGCGCTTTCCGCGGAAGGATTCGCAGGTGTGGGGCCTGAACGTCGTCCGCCTCATTCGCCGCACCAACGAGATCACGCTGTGGAACTTCGTGCCGCGGTCGTTCCCGCTGTCGAAGCCGTCGTTTGCCGGCACGCTCGAGGGCATCGAGGGCGTGAAGCCCGGGCGGGACCTGCGCGTGAAGCCCTACGGCCTGACGTCGATGACGAACCGGGCGGGATCGACCTCCGGCGTGTTCGACGGCGGGCTGGACGTGAAGGCCGGCATCGGGTCGAACCTCGTGCTCGACGGCACGCTGCGCACGGACTTCGCGCAGGTCGAGGTCGACGAGCAGCAGATCAACCTGACGCGCTTCAGCCTGTTCTTTCCGGAGAAGCGCGAGTTCTTCCTCGAGAACCAGCGTGCCTTCCAGATCAACTCAACGCTGGCCGGCACCAACCTCGTGCCCTTCTTCAGCCGGCGGATCGGCTTGAGCGACACCGGTACCGAGATCCCGCTGATCGGTGGCGCCCGGCTTTCGGGCCGGCAGGGCCGGAACACCGTGGGCCTGCTGAACATCACGACCGAAGCACTGGAGCGTCCCGGCCAGCCGCGGGTGCCGCGCAGCAACTACACGTTCCTGCGCTACGGCCGGGACTTCCTGAACAACTCGTCGGCGAGCGCCTTCTACATGGGCCACGAGCAGGGCGCGAACGCGAACCGCATCGCCGGCACGGACATGCAGCTCGCCATCCGGCGACGGACCGTGGTGGACGTCGTGGCGATGCACTCGGAGACGAACGGCGCGCCCTCGGGCAACGCCTTCAGGGCCGGTGTGGACTTCGATTCGTCTGTCACGCGCGTGGCGGCCAGCGCGACGCTGCTGGACCCGACCTTCCGGAACGACCTCGGCTTCATCCAGCGACCCGGACGCGACATCTACACCGCGCTGGCCTCACGCGGCATCCGGCCCTCGAAGGCCCGGGCGAAGATCGTCCGTGAGTACACGCCGGGCATTTCCTACACGCGGTTCGTCCGGGATGGCCTCGGCACGGAAACCGGCACGCTGAGCCCGTCGCTGAGCCTGCTCTTCGCGGATGCCTCCACGGCGTCGGTCACCTGGCAGCGGAGCGAGGAGGCGCTCGCCTCGCCGTTCCGGATCCATCCGACGCAGACGATCGCGCCGGGCCGCTATCACTTCGGAGGTCTGGTGGCGACTGGCCGGATGACGCCCGCACACCGCGTCGCGTTGAACGGCGAGGTGCGAAGGGGAGAGTTCTGGAATGGGAGCCGGACCGGTTTCACGGCGGGGGCCCGGTTCCGGGCCAACGTGCGGCTCGCGACGAGCGTGAACTACGCCCGCGACGTCATCGACCTGCCCGGCGGGTCGTTCACGACGAACCTGCTGTCGCTGCGCGTGGACGGCTCGTTCACGACGAAGATGTTCCTGAACGCGTTCATCCAGTACAACAGCACGACGCGCGAGGTGTCGTCGAACGTCCGGTTCAACGTCATTCACCACCCGCTGAGCGACCTGTACGTCGTCTACAACGAGGGGCACCCGACGACGGGCGCCCCGGTCACGCGCTCCGTGGCGGTGAAGCTGACGCAGATGCTGGCGTTCTAGCCGGTTGCGACCGGCCTCACCTACGGCGCGGGCGTCGAGAGCGGCTTGTCCTTCGGGTTGATGAAGGTGCCGAGGACGACCAGCGGCGTCGTGCCCTTGTTGAAGCCTTCGTGCACCAGTCCGGGCTCGACGAGGAACGACTCGCCGGCCTTGATGACCTTGGTCGGCCGGTCCTTCAGCTCGAGTACTTCTTCTCCGGCGAGCACGTAGATGAGCAGCGGGCCCGCGTGGACGTGACGCCCTTCGCGTCCGCCCGGCGCGATGGTCACCTGGACCTGCACGGCCTGATGATTGGCGATGCCGAGGTCGGCGGTCAGCAGGGGTTTGCGGTCGATGCCCGTCTGGGCGGATGACGGCACGGCAAGGGCGACCAGAACGGACACGGCCGCGGTCAGGCCACCGGCGATGAGTGTCTTGTGCATGGGCGCCAGTGTAACCGGGCGGGCGCGGCGGGTGGCAACAGGCTGTCATGGCCCGTGGCCGCCGCCGGCGCGGGCGGTGTACAGTGCGGGGATGATCCCGACGGGGTCGGCGGCCCGGTGAGGGCAACGCTGCGGGGACTCATGGAGGCACACGGATGAGAATCAACGACATCGCGCCGGACTTCGAGGCGGAGACCACCGAAGGCCGGATCAGGTTCCACGAGTGGCTGGGCGACAGCTGGGCGGTGCTCTTCTCGCACCCGAAGGATTTCACGCCGGTCTGCACGACGGAACTCGGCACGGCGGCGCGCATCAAGCCGGAGTTCGACAAGCGGGGCGTGAAGCTGATCGGCCTCAGCGTCGACCCGGTCGACGACCACAAGCGGTGGGCGGTCGACATTCAGGAGACGCAGGGCACGGCACCGAACTACCCGATGATCGGCGACACGGATCTGGCCGTGGCCAAGCTCTACGACATGCTGCCGGTGGACATCGAGGGCAGCTCGCAGGGCCGCACCGCGATGGACAACCTGACGGTGCGGAACGTCTACGTGATCGGGCCGGACAAGCGGATCAAGCTGATCCTCGTCTATCCGATGACCACGGGCCGCAACTTCGACGAGATCCTGCGCGTGCTGGACTCGATGCAGCTGACGGCGAAGCACAAGGTGGCCACGCCGGCCAACTGGAAGCAGGGCGACGACGTGATCATCGCGGGCTCCGTCAACGACGAGGCCGCGAAGCAGATCTACCCGAACGGATGGAAGGCGCCGCGCCCGTACCTCCGGATCGTCCCGCAGCCGAAGTAGGCCCCCGCTGTCCGGCCGTGGCGGCGGCGTGCCGCCGTCACGGTGCCTGGTAGCCCGAGTACTCCAGCATCTGCCGCGTGAAGTCCTTCGGATAGCTGATCCGCACGTCGATGATCGTGCCGTCCGCCCCGGTGACGGGCGTCAGCTTCGGCTGGACGAACCCGGTGTAGGTCGGGGGGTTGAGCGCCTTCGTGCGGGCGATCACCTGGTCGCGCAGCGCCGTGTCCACCCGCGTGCCGTAGGCCTCGAGCAGCGCGCGGGCGGCCCTGCCGTCCCCCTCCGACTTGATCCGCTGAATCTCCGCGAGCAGTACGCCCACGCCGGCGCGGAACGCAGCCGCGTCCACCATCACGTAGAACGTCTTGCCGTCGCGCTCGCGGACCTCGATGGCCTTCGTGTGGGCCATGAGCCACTTCACGACGAGCTGGCGGTTGCGCAGGTGGTTATCGGCAATCGTGTCCCCGCTGCCGACGCGCCGGAGCTGCGTCAGCGCGTTGCGCGTGTAGGCCTCGTACTCCGTCTGTGCGATGACGGCCTGGTCCGCCGCCGCGAAGACGCCGAGCTCGGGGAGCTTCGGGTCGGCGATGAAATACAGGCCGACGAGGTCCGCCCGGGCCTCTTCAAGCGCGCTGTAGGTGTCGCCGAGCGCGTCGGCGGGGTTGGCTGTCTTCATCGCCGGCGAGAGCTTCCCGGACGCGTGGCCGATCACCTCGTGCATGTCGGTGATCAGCTCGCCGGAGAGCGTGCCCCATTTGTCCGCGCGGGCCGCCTCCTCAGGTGACCACGCGAACTCCGCGCGCATCGACCCGGGCGTGGAGCGGTCGTAGGCCTCGTTGATGTTGGCCAGCGAGAAGGACTTGCTGCCGTACTGCTCGCGGACGGCCTGGTCGTTCGGCAGGTTGACGCCGACGAACGTGATCGGGCCGGCCTCGCCGGTTTCCACGACGGTATCCATCGCGTTCGCCGTGATACCGGTGACGCCCTGCTTGCGGTACTTCGCGTCCCACGGCATGTGGTCCTCGAACCACTGGGCGTTGGCTGCCAGCGTGCGGATGCGGGCCGTCTTCTCGCGGTTCACGTAGAAGACCGCGCCTTCCCACGCGCCCTTCACGCCGCGGGGGTCGAGGTAGACCTCGGTGAACCCGTTGATCGTGTCGACGACGGCGGACGAATCCTGCACCCACGCGATGTCGTACGCCGTGCGGTCGGCCTGCGATCCGGTCTCGTACCACCGGACGAGCGCGTTCAGCGCCCGGGCGGTCGGCGCCGGCGCCACGGCGGCGGCAGCCGTCAGGTGCTTGATGACCTCCTTGATCTCCCGGAAGTAGAGCGCCGCCGGGCCGTAGTTGTGTTCGGCCAGCGTGCCGTCGGCCTTCTTGATCAGCTTCGAATTGAACGGGAAGCGCTCGGTGAAGCCCTTCAGGTCGGCCATGCTGACGCCGCCCGCGTAGAGGTTGTTGGCGCTGGCCGTCAGGATGTCCTGGCCGGGCGGCGGGTTCCGGTTCGTCACGATCGGCTCGAAACGCGGGTCGAAGAACATCGGCTCCAGGCGTTTCAGGCCCGCGTCGAGAGACGCGCCGTCCTGGAACGCGAACTCCGCCCCCTTCTCCAACGCAGCTTTCGCCGCCGCCGCGAGCGCGGCGGGCGTGAGCCTCAGCACGAACTTCTGCGCCGTCAGGTTGTCGTAGGGCCCGGAGTTGAGCCAGAAGAGCTTCGTGTAGCGGGTCAGTTCGGCCAGCGTCGCCGGGTCGAGCGCGAGCCGGTCGGCGCGCGAGAGGATCTGCTCCAGGACCAGACGCATGTCGAGCGCGTTCCGATGCCGCTGGTCGTAGTAGATGTCCCGGCCCGCGACCGCCGCCCGGTAGAGGTGGTAGGCGAGGACCTTCTGCGGCAGCGTCAGCGTGTTGAAGCCGTCGGCGTACACCTGCGCGATCGCGGCGTGTTCCACCCGCTCGAGCAGGTACGGCCGCGTGGCCGGGTCGTCGGCCGGGGGCGGTGCGCCCGGCAGTCGTGACACGTCGGTGGGCGCGGGGCCGCCGCATCCGACGAGAACGGCCAGCGCGCATGCGATGGACAGAAGGGGAAGACGGCTGCGCATGCGGAACAGCTTAGCGCCGACACGGCCGCGGACGAACCGCGCCTGTACAATTCCCGTGTGAAGCCCCTGCCGCCCATCAGCGACACCATCCTCGACACCATCGGCGGCACGCCCATGGTGCGCCTGACCCGCATTCCGAAGGGACTTGTTGCCGCCACCGTGCTGGCCAAGGTGGAGACGTTCAACCCCGGCAACTCCATCAAGGACCGGATGGCCCTCCGCATGATCGAGGAGGCGGAGCGGGCCGGGCTGCTGAAGCCCGGCGGCACGATCATCGAGGGCACCTCGGGCAACACCGGCATGGGCCTCGCGATTGCGGCCGTGGTGAAGGGGTACCGCTGCATCTTCACGACGACCGACAAGCAGTCGAAGGAGAAGGTGGATGCGCTCCGCGCGTTCGGCGCCGAGGTGATCGTGTGCCCGACGAACGTGGAGCCGGAGGACCCGCGGTCCTACTACTCGGTGTCGTCCCGGCTGGAGCGCGAGATTCCGGACTCGTGGAAGGCGAACCAGTACGACAACCTCGCGAACTCCGCGGCGCACTACGAGACGACGGGGCCGGAGATCTGGGAGCAGACGAAGGGCACGGTGACCCACCTGGTCGTCGGCGTCGGCACGGGCGGCACGATCAGCGGCGCCGGACGGTATCTGAAGGAGCGGAACGCGGGGATCAAGGTGTGGGGCATCGACACGTACGGGTCGGTCTTCAAGAAGTACAAGGAGACCGGCATCTTCGACAAGAACGAGATCTATCCGTACGTCACCGAGGGCATCGGCGAGGACTTCCTGCCGCAGAACGTCGACTTCTCCGTCATCGACGGCTTCGAAAAGGTGACCGACAAGGACGCGGCGCTGATGACCCGGCGCATCGCGCGCGAGGAGGGCATCTTCGCCGGCAACTCGGCGGGGTCGGCGGTGGCGGGGCTGCTGCAGCTCAAGGACCGCTTCACGGCCGCCGACGTCGTGGTCGTGATCTTCCACGACCACGGCACGCGCTACCTCGGCAAGATGTTCAACGACGAGTGGATGCGCGAGAAGGGCTACGTCGACAAGTCAGGCCTGACGGCCCGGGATCTGGTGGCGTCGGCCATGGCGGGCGAACTGCGGTCGATCGCGGTGTCGGCCACGGTGGAGCAGGCGGCACGGCTGATGGCCGAGCACGACTTCTCGCAGGTGTCGGTGACGAAGGACGGCCGCGTCGTGGGCTCGTTGAACGAGACGCGGCTCTATCAGGAGCTCGTGCGCGACCCGGGCGTGAAGACGCAGGCGGTCGAGGCCATCATGCAGCCGGCGTTCCCGTTCGTCGACATCTCCACGCCGGTGGACGTGCTGTCGACGATGATCACGCCCGACAACCCGGCCGTGCTCGTCCGTGACTTCAAGAGCGACAAGACGTTCATCATCACGCGGTCGGACGTGATCCGCGTGCTCTGTTAGCGTTCCGTTCCGTGGGTACGACGGCGACTCGATAGCCACGGCGCCCTGCAGGAAATGCGGTGCTCGCGCTCCCTGCGCGCCTGTGAAGGGCGCCCGGCTCGTACACTTCAGTCGCGCTCCGCGCCGCATTTCCTGCAGGGCGCCGCGGCCATCTCGATGACCGCTGGTGCCAGCGGAGCCCCCCGCCGCCCTCGCGGCCCTGGACGCGCTACTTACCGATGGCGATCACGGCGTCGTCGCTGCGCAGGAAGATGCGGCCGCCCGCGATCGCCGGTGACGCGCCGAAGCGGCCCGTGAGCCTGTTCTTCGCCAGCACTTTCAGCGTGCGTCCGGCCTGGAGCACGAGCGTCATGCCGGTCTCATCGGCGAAGTAGATCTTGCCGTCGCCCGCGACGGGCGACGCCATGTAGACGCCCGGGATGCGCTCCTGCCACACGCGTTCCCCGGTGGCCGCGTCGATCGCGCTGACGATGCCGGCATCGGTCGCCATGTAGAGCAGGCCCTGGTAGTGGACGAGCGACGGCACGTAGGGCCCGGACGTCGCCTGGCGCCACACGACGTGCGTGTCCGTGATGTCGCCGCGGCCTCCGGCACGGATAGCCATGTACGGGCTGCTGCGATACCCGCGGTTCAGATAGATGAGGCCGCCGTCGGCCGGGACGGGCGCGGGGACGGGAAAGGAGTTGGCTTCGGGGTAGAACCAGAGGCGCGCGCCGGTCTCGGGGTTGTGGCCCGCGACGCCCTCGCTCGAGTTCACGACCAGCTCCGGGCCCGTCGGGGCCTGCACCAGGACGGGCGTCGAGTACGACGTCACGTTCGGGCTGCCGTCGACCTTCCACTTCGTCCTGCCGGTGGCCGCGTCCACCGCCATCAGATAGGCCGACTTGCCGTGATACGAGAGCAGGTACACCGTGCCGCCGTAGACGGCCGGTGAGCTGCCCGGTCCCCAGATGATCGAGACAGGTGCGACGTCCTTCGCCAGGTTGCGCGTCCAGACCCGTTTGCCGCTCATGTCGACGGCGATGAGCTGCCCGGTGCCGTACCACGCATAGACGCGCGTGCCGTCCGTGGCCGGGCTGGGCGAGGCGAGATTGTGCTTCTCGTGCACCTCCGGCAGCGGACCCTCCGCGTCGAGGGCGTGTTCCCACAGCCGCTTGCCGGACGCGCGGTCGAGCGCCGTCAGGATGAACCGGACGGTGTCGTCGGCCCGGGCGCGCTCGCCCTGCCGGCGCCCGCCGAGCGTGCGCTCGCCGCTGGTGGCCAGCGCCGCACCCGTGACGAGCGTCGGGTGGTTGCCGACACGCTCGGCCACGTTGCCGGCCTGTGAGGTGACGAAGATGCGGTCGCCCCAGACGATCGGCGTCGAGACACCGAGGCCCGTCAGCGGCGCCCGCCAGGCGACGTGCTCGGTGTCGCTCCACGTGACGGGCAGGTTGGTCTCGGGCGAGACCCCGGCATCCCCGGGTCCCCGCCACGCGGGCCAGTCCGCGGCCGAGAGCACAGCCGTGGCGAGGACGGCAAGAGTGGCGGCGGTCAGCAGGCGTCTCATGGCCTGTAATCTACCGCCTCGGTTGCGGCGGCGCGAGGGCCGGCGCGAAATTCATTGTGGCATCATCGCGGGCGATGGATCTGGGACTGACGGACAGCGTGGCGATTGTGACCGGGTCAACGCGGGGCCTCGGCCTCGCCAGCGCGAAGGCGCTCGCCATGGAGGGATGCCGCGTCGTGCTCTGCGGACGGACGGCGGCGACGCTGGAGCACGCCGCGCAGGAGGTCCGCGCGCTCGCCGGCGACGGCCGCGTGCTGCCGGTGCAGGCCGACGTGACGGTGGCGGCGGACGTCGATCGGCTGGTGGCGGCTGCGGTTGCGGCGTACGGACGCGTCGACATTCTCGTCAACAACGTCGGCGGCGGCAGCGGGGGCGGCATCGAAACGCCCGACGCCGACTGGCAGGCGGCGTTCGACCTGACGGTCGTGCCCGCCGTCCGCGCGTCGCGGGCCGTGGTGCCGCACATGCGGGCCGCCGGGCGTGGCGTCATCATCCTGATCGCGTCAATCTTCGGGCGCGAGGCGGGCGGTCGCATGACCTACAACGCGGTGAAGGCGGCGGAGATCAGCCTCGGCAAAACGATGGCGCAGCAGCTGGCACCCGACGGCATCCGCGTGCTGAGCGTGTCGCCGGGGTCGATCCTGTTCCCGGGCGGGTCCTGGTGGAAGCGTCAGCAGGCGGACCCGGAGGGGATTGCCCGCTTCGTCGCACAGGAACTGCCGTTCGGCCGCTTCGGTACGGACCGCGAGGTCGGGGACGTCGTGGCGTTCCTCGCCTCGCCGCGGGCGAGCTGGGTCAGCGGTACGTCGGTCGTCGTGGACGGCTGCCAGAGCCGCGCGTTCTGATCGCGCCGTCCGACCGGCGCGTCGTGCGTTCCGCCAGCGGGCCCCGCCTCTGGTATCGTCTCGCCATGTCCAGACACGCTGTTGCCGTCATCGGCCTCGCGCTCGTCGCGGCCGCCTGCTCCAGTTCCACGCCCGCCGAGAAGCCGGCCGACGCACCCGCTCCGGCGCCGGTCCTCGAGGTGTTCGGGCCGCGGCTGCTCGTCACCAACGAGGAGTCCGGCGACCTGACCGTGATGGACCTCGCGACGCGGCAGGTCACCGCCACGATTCCGCTCGGCAAGCGGCCGCGCGGCATCGTCGTCAGCCCCAACGGCAAGACGGCCTACGTCGCGCTCAGCGGGTCGCCCGCCGCGCCCCCGGGCGTGGACGAGAAGACGCTGCCGCCCCCGGACCGCTCGGCCGATGGCATCGGCGTCGTGGACCTCACTGCCGGGAAGCTGCTGCGGGTGCTGGTCTCCGGGCCGGATCCCGAGAAGGTGGCCGTCACCAACGACGGCCGGTTCGCGCTGGTCACGAACGAGGACGCCGCGATGACGAGCTTCGTCGACATCGCGAAGGGTGAGATCGTGGCGACCGTGAAGGTCGGCGGCGAGCCGGAAGGCGTGGACATCCGGCCCGACGGCAAGGTGGCCTACGTCACCTCGGAGGAGGACGGCGAGGTGTTCGTCATCGACATCGAGACGCAGAAGCTGGTGACGAAGTTCGCCGTCGGCCCGCGGCCCCGATCGACGGCGTTCCTGCCGGACAGCTCGGAGGCCTACGTCACGTCCGAGAACGGCGCAACGGTGGCCGTCGTCGACGCGCAGGCGCACAAGGTCCGCGCGACGGTCACGCTGACCGGCGAGATGGCCCGGCCGATGGGCGCCGTGGCGGCCCCGGACGGCTCGCACGTGTATGTGACGACCGGCCGCGGCAAGATGCTCGTCGCGATCGACGCGAAGACACACCAGGTCGCGTGGCAGGTCGAGGTAGGGCAGCGGCCGTGGGGCGTCGCCATCTCGCCAGACGGATCGACGGTCTACACGGCCAACGGGCCGTCCAACGACATCTCGATCGTGGACGTGGCGACGCGGAGCGTCGTGGGCACGGTGAAGGCGGGCAACAAGCCGTGGGGCGCCGCCGTTGTGAACTAGTGCGCGGGGCCGTGTAGGTTTTCGCCTTTTATTTGCTACGATGGCCGTCCATGACGGCCATCGCGCTCCGCCGGTCGGACCCGGCGCTCGACCTCGCCCTCAAGGGCGCGCTGGATCGGCTGACGGGCGGGGCGACCGACCGGCCGGATACGCCCGATGGCTGGGTCACGGCCGTCCGGACGCTGCCAGCCCGGGCCGCACAGCACGCCCCGTTTCCGGACGGGATCGACGCCCGCCTGCGGTCCGCCCTGGCCGCCCGCGGCATCGAGCAGCCCTACACGCACCAGGCCGCGGCGATGGCGCATGCGCTCGCCGGCCGCCACGCCGTCATCACGACGCCGACGGCCTCGGGCAAGACCCTCTGCTACAACGCGCCGGTCCTGAGCCGCATCCTCGGCGACCCGTCGACGCGCGCGCTCTATCTGTTTCCGACCAAGGCGCTCGCGCAGGACCAGCTCGCCGGGCTGCATGCGCTCAGCGACGTGCTGTCGACGCCGGGTGACCTCGAGATCGGCGTCTTCACCTACGACGGCGACACGCCGCAGGATGCGCGCCGCGCGATTCGCGGCCGCGCGCACATCGTGCTCAGCAATCCGGATATGGTGCACGCGGGCATCCTGCCGCACCACACGCGGTGGGCGAAGCTGTTCGAGAACCTGCGCTTCGTGGTCATCGACGAGCTGCACGCGTATCGCGGCGTGTTCGGCAGCCACCTCGGCAACGTGCTGCGCCGGCTGCGCCGCATCTGCCGGCACTACGGGTCGAATCCGACGTTCATCTGTTCGTCCGCCACGATCGCCAATCCGCGCGAGCTGGCCGAGGCCCTCGTCGAGGCGCCGTTCGAGCTGGTGCAGGAGACCGGTGCGCCGAGCGGCGAGAAGGTGTTCGTGTTCGTCAATCCGCCGGTCGTGAACCAGCAGCTCGGCATCCGGCGTTCGTATCTCTCCGAGACACGGCGCGTGGCGGGCGAGTTCCTGAAGCGCGACCTGCAGGCGATCGTGTTCGCGCAGAGCCGGCTCGCGACGGAGATCCTGACGACCTACCTCAAGGACGACTTCGGCAGCGCGCCCGGCGTGCCGGAGCGGATCCGCGGCTACCGCGGCGGGTACCTGCCGCAGCGGCGGCGGGAGATCGAAAAGGGCCTGCGCGACGGCCAGGTGCGGGCGGTCGTCTCGACCAACGCGCTGGAACTGGGCATCGACATCGGGGCGCTCGACGTGGCGGTCATGGCGGGTTACCCGGGCACGATCGCGGCCACGTGGCAGCGGGCCGGCCGCGCGGGCCGGCGGAGCACGCGCTCGGCGGCCGTGCTCGTCGGCAGCAGCGCACCGCTCGACCAGTTCGTCATCCGGCACCCGTCGTACTTCTTCGACGCGTCGCCCGAGCACGCGCTCGTGAACCCGGACAACCTGCAGATCCTGCTGAACCACGTGAAGTGTGCGGCGTTCGAGCTGCCGTTCACGGGCGGCGAAGCGTTCGGGCCGCACCCGGTGGACGATGTGCTGACCGTGCTGGCCGAGCACGGCCTGGTGCACCGGATCGAGGATGACGACGGCACGGCCACCTGGCAGTGGACGAGCGAGAGCTACCCGGCCGACGCCGTGAGCCTGCGGTCGATCTCGTCGGACAACTTCGTGATCGTGGACGTCACGCGCGGCGCGGACGTGATCGGCGAGACCAGCTACGGGAGCGCCTTCGAGACGCTGCACGAGAAGGCGATCTATCTGCTCGAGGCGCAGCTCTACCAGGTCGAGCGGCTGGACGTCGAGGGCCGCAAGGCCTACGTGCGGCAGATCGACTGCGATTACTACACGGACGCGATCACGTACACGAAGGTCACCGTGCTGGACGCCTTCGCGCCGAACCGCGGCGAGGTGCACGTGTCGTCGCGCGTCGTCGGCTTCAAGAAGATCAAGTTCTACACGAACGAGAACGTTGGCTCGGGCGATCTGGATCTCCCGGAGCAGGAGATGCACACGACGGCGTGGTGGCTCACCGTGCCGGGCGCGGTGATGGCGGCGCTGCCGTTCGCGCCGGACGACCGGCGCGACGGCATCGTGGGGCTGGCCTTCGCGCTGCGTCAGGTCGCGCAGCTGCTGCTGATGTGCGACCGGCAGGATATCGGCGTGTCGATCGACAGCGACGCCGATGACGGTAGCGGTGAGCCGCGCGTCTTCATCTACGACAACTATCCCGGCGGCATCGGCTTCAGCGAGCCGCTGTCAGGCAAGCACGAGGAACTGCTCGTGCACGCGCGCGGCCTGATCGCGGGGTGCACGTGCGAGCAGGGTTGCCCGGCATGCGTCGGGCCGGTGGGAAACACGGGGCCGCTGGCCAAGGCCGTCGCGCTGCGGATCCTCGATGCGCTGCTCGCGGATGCCCCGGCGGCGCCCGGCGCGGACCGTGATGGCGCTCCGCTCGCGGAGCGGGAGCCTGACGAGGTGCCGTTCTGACGGGCCTGGCCGATCGTCTGCGCGGCCTGCTGCCGCCGGTGCCCGGGTCAGGGGCCGCGGGGATCGGTCCGGCCGGCGGCGTCGCGGGCGGCGCGGCAGGCCCCGGCGCCGGTCCCTCGACGGCGACGCCGTCCAACGCGGCAGCCGTGCTGGATGGCGTGTGGGTTGGAGACGGAAGCCGGCGCTTTCTGGTCGTCGAGCGGCAGTACGACGCGTCCCATCGCCACGGGCGCGTGCCGGTGTCCGGCATCCTTCCTCACGCGGGCGGCGCGTGGCCGGGCTTCCCGGTGCTGCCCGGCGCGCCGGCGGCGGGTGAGCAGCCGCTGCTGTTTCTGGACCTGGAGACGACGGGGCTGGCCGGCGGCGCCGGCACGTACGCGTTTCTCGTCGGCTGCGCATGGTTCGAGCGGGACGCCTTCATCGTCCGGCAGTTCCTGCTGAGCGCGTTCACGGCGGAGGCGGTGCTGCTCCGCGCCGTCGAGCAGCTGGCGCAGCGTTTCGGCGCTCTCGTCACCTACAACGGCAAGTCGTTCGACGTGCCGCTGCTGGAGAACCGGCTGGCGCTGCACCGGATGCCCGGGCGCCTGCCGGACCTGCCGCACGTGGATCTGCTGCATCCGGCGCGGCGGCTCTGGAGCGACCCGTCCGGTGAGGGCGGCGGCTGCCGCCTCGTGGCGCTCGAATCCGCGTACTGCGGACACGACCGCGTCGGCGACGTGCCGGGCTTCGAGATCCCGGCGCGCTACTTCGACTTCGTGCGGACGGGCGATGCGGCGCCGCTCGCCGCCGTGCTGGAGCACAACCGGCTCGACCTGCTGACGCTTGCCGCGATGACGGCGCAGGCCTCGGCCCTGCTGGCGTCCGGGGCGCGCGGCCGCAGCCCGCGGGAGCAGCTGGGGGCCGGGCGCCTGCTGGAGTCGGCCGGGCACATGGAGGAGGCAATCGCGTGTTTCGCCGGGGCGGCGGCCTGCGCGGACGGGGCCAGCCTCGTGCGCGCCGAAGCGCTGCGTCGCCTCGCACTGGCGCTGCGCCGGCGCCGGCAGTTCGACGGGGCGGCGGAGGCGTGGCAGGCGCTGCTGGACAACCCCGCCTGCCCGCCGGCCTACGCGGCCGAGGCGGCCGAAGCGCTGGCCGTGCATCACGAGCACCGCCGGCGGGACCCGGCCCGCGCGCGCGAGTTCGCCGTCCGGTCGATCCGGCACGAGGCCGGCCCGCGCGGACGCGCGTTGCTCGAGTACCGTTTGGCCCGGCTGAATCGGAAGCTGGGGGCGGCGGACGCCGGAACGCTGGAGTGGTAGGCGGGGCCGCGGACACGCGGCCCCTGCCGGACGGACTAGGCGGTGGCGGACGCCTTCTTGGCCTTCGCGGCCTTGGCGGCCGTCTTGCGCTGCTCGGCCGTCTGCGCGCCGAACTTCTTCGTGAAGCGCTCGACGCGGCCCTCGGTGTCGATCAGCTTCTGCCGGCCCGTGAAGAACGGGTGGCACGCCGCGCAGATTTCCAGGTGAAGCTCGGGCTTGGTCGAGCGGGTCTTGAACGTGTTCCCGCAGGCGCACCGCACCTCGACTTCCTGGTAGTTCGGATGAATCCCTTCCTTCACAGCCAGCTCCTTCGTGCTCGAGACAAAGGGCAATTGTAGCACTTCGGGTAGGATGGGTTCCCTGATGGACGTTCCCGCCGTCATGGCCCTGGTACGGGAGATCTTCCTCCACGGCAACCCGGACATTCCGCTGTCCCCCGGGGACGACCTGCTCCAGATGGGGGTCTGCGACTCCCTCGGACTCGTGCAGCTGGCCACCGAACTGGAGCGCCGGGTGCCGGGGCTCCGCATCCACGACGCGGACGTCACCCCGGACAACCTCGGGTCCATCAGCCGGATTTCGGCCTTCCTCACCGGGCAATGACCCCGCTCGGCGCGCGGATCCTGGACCGGCTGCGCCGCGATCCCGGCCGGGTCGTCAGCGTCTTCCTGCGGGACGGCGCGGCCGACCACCCGGTCACGGCGGAGCGCCTGCTGGCCCGGGCGCGTGGCTTCGCGGTGGCGCTGGCGGACGGGCCGTCCGTCCCGCCCGGGAGCGTCGCGGCCATCTGTCTCTATCCGGGCCTCGACCTGCACGCGGCGTGGCTCGGCGCCCTGCTGGCCGGGTTCGTGCCGACGATGGTCGCGCCGCCGTCGCCCCGGATGGAGCCGGCGAAGTACGCGGCCGGATTCCGCGCGATGGCCGGCCACATCGCCGCGCGGGCGTGGGTCGTGGACCGCGAGGCCGCGGCGCCGCTCGGCGCGGATCTCTCGGGTCTGGCCGGCCGTTTCGTCGTGGCGACGGAGGTCGCCGACGTGGAGGCCGGCCTGGACACCGGCCCCGGCGCTGGCCCTGGCCCTGCCGGAGACCTCGACGCCGTCACCGTGCTGCAGCACTCGTCGGGTACCACCGGCCTGCAGAAGGCCATCGGCCTGACGAGCCGCCAGATCTTCGCGCACGACGAGGCGTACGCCGGGGCCCTGGGCCTCTCCGCGGCGGATACCGTCGTGTCGTGGCTGCCGCTCTATCACGACATGGGCTTCGTGGCGTGCTTCCTGATGCCGCTGCTGCGCGGCATGCGGGTGGTCGAGCTGTCGCCGTTCGACTGGGTCCGCCGGCCGCTCGGGCTGCTCGACGCGATCGATCGCTACCAGGGCACGCACTGCTGGCTGCCGAACTTCGCGTTCGCGTTCCTGGCGTCCGCGCGCGATCGCGCCGGGTCGCGGGGGGCGTGGAACCTGTCGTCCATCCGCGCCTGGGTCAACAGCTCCGAGCCGGTGCTGGCGTCGTCCTTCGATCGGTTCCTGGCGGCCTACGCCGACAGCGGTGTGACCCGCGGGCAGCTCACGGCCAGTTACGCGATGGCCGAGAACGTCTACGCCGTCACGCAGTCGCTGCCGGGCCGCCTGCGCGAGATCCGCGTCGACCGCGACGCGCTCGCCCGCCATCGCGTGCGGCCCGTCGCCGCGGACGGCGTGGTCCTGGTGTCCAATGGTCCCGTGCTGCCGGCCACCGAGGTCCGCGTGCTCGGCTCCGCCGGTGAGGTGCTGGGTCCGGGAGAGGTGGGGGAGATCGCGCTGCGCGGCGCGTGCCGCTTCGCGGGGTACGTCGGCCGTCCGGACCTGACCGCGGCGGCCATCGACGCCGACGGGTGGTACCACACCGGGGATCTCGGCGCGCTCGTCGACGGGGAGCTGTACGTGACCGGACGTGCGAAGGACCTGATCATCATCCAGGGCCGCAACTTCTATCCGGGCGACATCGAGGCGGCGGCCGCCGACGTGCCCGGCGTGGCCGCGGGCCGGGTGGCGGCCTTCGGCGTGCCCGACGACGCCACGGGGACCGAGCGCCTGGTGGTGCTGTTCGAGCTGGCGCCGGGCGTCGCCGCGGATGCCGGCGCCGCGACGGCCCTGCGCGTTCGCGCGCACGTCGCGCAGACGTTCAACTGCACGGCGGACGACGTCAGGGCGGTGCCGCCCCGATGGCTCGTGAAGTCCACCTCGGGCAAGGTGGCCCGGGCGGACAATCGCGCGAAGTATCTGGCCGATGTTCACTGACACCGCGTTCTGGGTCCTCTGGCTGGCCGGCGCCTGCGCCGTGCGCGGGCTGCCGGAGGCGGCGGTCACGGCGAAGGCGCTGCTGCTGGCGGCGACCGGCCTCGCGGGCGTCGCGCTCGTGCTGCCGCTCTCCGCCGCGCACACGGCCGTGCTGGCCCTCGCCGTTGGCTGGACGGCCATGGCGGCCGCGCGGACCGAGGCGCCGGTCGAGCACCCGATCCGCCGGGCCTTCGTGATCGCCGGGCCGCTGCTGCTGCTGTGGGTGCTGGCGAAGCACGCCGGCCTGGCTTCGGCCGCGCGCGTCGCGCCGCTGGCCGCGGCCGGTCTGTCCTACCTGATCGTCAAGGCGTGGACGCTCGCACGCGACCGGGCCGACGGGCGGGCGCCCGGCTGCCACGCGCCCGCCGCGCTCGCCTATCTGCTGTTCCTGCCGACCTATCTCTCCGGGCCGATGCACTACTACGGTGAGTTCGAGGCCGGCCTCCGCCGGCCGGCCACGCTTCGTGCCGAGGACGCCGTCGACATCGGATTCCGGTTCCTCGCCGGCCTGGTCAAGGTGCAGGTGCTGGCGCCGCTGCTGGCGCCGTTGAGCCTGCTCGGGATGGCCGGCGGTGAACCGGTGGGGCCGGGCGTGCTGGCGGGCGGTGCGCTGCTGTACTCGCTGGTCCTCTATCTGGACTTCTCGGGCTACTCGGATCTGGCCATCGCCGCCGCGCGGGCCGCCGGCGTCGGGGCACCCGAGAACTTCCTGCGGCCGTACCTGGCGCCGAACATCCGCGAGTTCTGGCGCCGCTGGCACGTGTCGTTCAGCCGGGTGCTGACGGCGTACGTCTTCGTGCCGGTCACCCGGTCGCTCCAGCGACGCACGTCCCTCGCGCCGGCGGGCGTGATGATCGCCGGATATCTGATCACGTTCGGCCTGGCCGGCTACTGGCACGGGCCGACGTGGCGCTTCGTCGCCTGGGGGCTCTATCACGCGTGCGGACTGATCGTGTACGACCTCGTCCGGCAGCGGCGCGTGGCCGCGCGTCTGGCCCGTGGCGTCGCGGCGCCCGCGCCGGCCGGCCGGGTCGCGACCGCGCTGAGCGTGGCTGCAACGGTGCTCTTCGTCTCGGCGGGCTGGGTGCTCTTCGTGCCCGGGGTGCGCCTCTGGTAACGTCTGGCCGTCGATGCGTCTCGTCCTGAGCGACCTCCGTCCGCTGCTGGCGCTGCTGCCGTTCGCGCTGGCGCTCGCCGCCGTGCTGGCGTGGCTGCAGTTCCGCTCGCGCTGGCCGGTCTCCCGGGCGCTGACCCGCCGCGAGTGGGCGCTGCTGGCGAAGGTGCTCGCGATTCCGGTGTTCATCCTGCTGCTCGTGACGGCCCGCGTGATCCTGCACGTGCCGGCGGCCCAGTTCCTCTATGGCCGGTTCTGACGCGCCGGCCGCCGTGCCCGTCCGCTGGGGGCGGATCCTCGCGTGCGCGCTCGCCGCGCTGCTCGTGGGGGAGGCGTTCGGGCAGGCCTACTTCCAGATCTGGTCCGGCCAGTGGCTGCGCTCCACCGCGCTCTACCTCTGGTCGCCGTACGGCCTCGTGCGGAGCAACCCGGCGGCCACCTCGCCGCAGTACGCGATCAACGCGAACGGGTTCCGGGACCTGCGCGATTACTCACGCGAGCGGCGGCCCGGCGGCGTGCGCGTGCTGCTCGTCGGCGGGTCCGTCCTGTACTCCGGCATCGCGGAGACGTTTCTCGAATCCGAGCGCCGCGTCGACAGCGCGTCGACGATCGCGCAGTTCCTCGAGCGCCGGCTCGAGGCCGACCCCGTGCTGGCGGGCGTCGACGTGGAGGTGCTCAACGCGGCGGTGAACTTCAACCGCATCGTCGAGGTGGCGACGGCGTACACCGGCGAGTACGCGTGGTGGGACGCGGACGTCGTCGTGGTGTTCGGCAGCGCCAACAACTTCTTCGCGCCGGCGTCCGCGGAGGCCGTCCGGCGCGGCGAGGCCGGCGTGCGCGCGCCGCATCCGTGGCGGCAGGATTTCGAGCGGCTCGCCAACGTCGGGTCGCTGGGCGCCTGGCTCGAGCAGGGGATCCGGCTCGCGGCCGACCGCAGCGCGCTGGTGACGATCGGGACCAAGGCCGCGGGCAAGGTGCTGGATGCCGCTAGCGCGGTGGTCGCGGCGCGTGCGCCGCGCCAGGGGCCGGCACCGGCTGAGGCGGGCGCCGCCACCGTGGAGGAAGAGGCCCGGTACTTCCGGGACTACGCCGCCGTCGTGGACGGGCTGGTGGCGACCGCCCGCGCCGAGGGGCAGGACGTCATGTTCTTCTGGGAGCACTTTCTCGGGGATGTCCGCGCAGTCAAGCCGCTGAGCGCCGACGAAGCGTGGCTGGCGCGGGCCGTGAATCAGCGCGCCGACCAGACGGCCTTCCATGCGCGGATGCGCGAACGGTGGCTGGGTTTCATGCGCGAACGCGGCCTGCCGCACGTCGACCCGCTGGACCGGCTCCGCCGCGAGACGGACACCGTGTTCATCGACTACCTGCACTACACCCGGCGCGGCAACGCAATCATGGCGGACGAGGTGTACGACGCCCTTCGCCCGATCATCCTGGCGCGACGTGAAGGGGATGGCGCCGGCCGGCCGTTGTCTCCCACGGCCGGGCCGGAACCGCGCCGACGCTAGGACTTGCCGCTGGCCATCGAGGCCAGGAACTCGCTGTTGGTCTTCGTCTTCCCCATCTTCGAGAGCAGCAGTTCCATCGCCTCGGTGGGGGAGAGCGGCGTGAGGACCTTGCGGAGCACCCACACGCGGTTGAGGTCGTCCTTGCTGAGCAGCAGCTCCTCCTTCCGGGTGCCGCTCTTCTGGATGTCGATCGCCGGGAACACGCGGCGGTCCGCCAGCTTGCGGTCCAGGTGGATCTCCATGTTGCCGGTGCCCTTGAACTCCTCGAAGATGACTTCGTCCATCCGCGAGCCGGTGTCGATCAGGGCCGTCGCCACGATGGTCAGCGAGCCGCCCTCCTCGATGTTGCGCGCCGCGCCGAAGAAGCGCTTCGGCCGCTGCAGCGCGTTGCTGTCCACGCCGCCCGAGAGCACCTTGCCGGAGGCCGGCACGATGGTGTTGTAGGCGCGCGCGAGGCGCGTGATCGAGTCGAGCAGGATCACGACGTCCTTCTTGTGCTCGACCAGGCGCTTGGCCTTCTCGATCACCATCTCCGCGACCTGGACGTGGCGCTGCGCCGGCTCGTCGAACGTCGACGACACGACCTCGCCGCGGACGGACCGCTGCATGTCGGTCACCTCTTCGGGCCGCTCGTCGATGAGCAGGACGATGAGGTAGACCTCCGGGTGGTTCTTCGTGATGCTGTTCGCGATGCTCTGGAGCAGCATCGTCTTGCCGGTGCGCGGCGGCGCGACGATGAGGCCGCGCTGGCCCTTGCCGAGCGGCGAGAGCAGATCCATCACCCGGCCGGAGAGGTTGTCGCCGTCCGTTTCGAGGTTCACGCGCTGCTGCGGATAGAGCGGCGTCAGGTTCTCGAAGAAGATCTTCTCCTTCGTCTTTTCCGGCGGTTCGAAGTTGATCGCCTCGACCTTGATCAGCGCGAAGTAGCGCTCGCCGTCCTTCGGCGGCCGGATGACGCCGGACACCGTGTCGCCGGTGTGCAGGTCGAACTTGCGGATCTGGGAGGGCGAAACGTAGATGTCATCGGGGCCGGGCAGGTAGTTGTAGTCCGGCGCGCGCAGGAACCCGAAGCCGTCGGGCAGCGTCTCCAGCACGCCCTCCGAGAAGATGTTGCCGCTCTTCTCGGCGCGCACGCGGAGGATCTCGAAGATGAGCTCCTGCTTGCGCATGCCGGTGGCGCCGGCGATGTCGAGATCCTTGGCGATCTTCGTCAGCGCCGTGATGCTCATCTCCTTGAGCGCGGACAGGGAGATGGTCTGTGCCGGCGCCGGCTGTGCCTGACTCTGCGGAGCCTGTGCCTGGGGGGCTGACGGGCTTTGCGGGGCCGGGGCGGGGGTGTCGGTGGCCGGGGCGGGAGCGGTGGCTACACCACCGTTGGTCTTGGGAGTCGGGCGATCAGCGTCCACAGTGCGTCCAGTCCTTCGCCGCGTGCCGCTGAGATCAGCGGAACCGGCGTGCGAAATACGGTTTCCAGTTCACGGGCGTGCCTCACGCGCTCGGTGCGCGTCAGTTTGTCGACCTTCGTTCCCACCACGCCCAGTGGGAGATGCAGCTCCTGCAGCCACGCCCACGCGGCCGCGTCCGATTCAAGTCCGGGATGGCGCGCATCCACGAGCAACAGCGCGCCGCGATCGCCGGGCCGGGCAAAGAACGCCTCGATCAGCCCTGAGAACTCCTCCGCCGCCGCCTGCCGGCGGTCCGCCGGCGACACCTGGTCGGCCTGTGCCCGGACCCGCGAGGCCCGTGCGTAGCCGAATCCGGGAAGGTCGACCAGAAAGAACGGCGGCGCCTGGCCCTGCTGAACCCTGTAGAAGTTGGCCAGCCGCGTCTTGCCCGGCTCCGCGCTGGTCCTGGCGACGGACCGCCGCGCCAGCGCGTTGATCAGGCTGGACTTGCCGACGTTCGACCGGCCGACCAGCGCGACTTCCGGAAGCCGCTCCCGGGGAAACTGCGCGGGGCCGGCCGCGCTGGTCACGAACTCAACGACGCGCTGCGACACGACTCCGGGGGACGGCCCTGATGCCTGCGGTCCCGCTCCTAGTGTGTAATCGCGTCTCCGGACTCCTTGACGTCGGGTACGACCGCCGGCAGCCGGGCCGGCAGCTCGCCGGCCAGGGCGATCTTCAGCACCTCGTCCATCGTGCCGACCAGGTGGAACGACAGCGCATCGAGGACGTTCTTCGGAATGTCCGCCAGATCCTTCTCGTTGTCCCTCGGCAGGATGATGGTGGTGACGCCGGCGCGGTGGGCCGCCAGCACCTTTTCCTTCACGCCGCCGATCGGCAGCACCTTGCCGCGCAGCGTGATCTCGCCCGTCATGGCGACGTCCCGCCGGGTCGGGATCTTCGTCAGCGCCGAGACCAGCGTCGTTGCCATCGTGATGCCGGCCGACGGGCCGTCCTTCGGGATCGCGCCCTCGGGCACGTGGATGTGGACGTCGAGCTTGGCGTGGAAGTCCTCCGCGAGGCCGAGGTCCGCCGCGCGCGTCCGGACGTAGCTCAGCGCCGCCTGCGCCGACTCCTGCATCACGTCGCCGAGCTTGCCGGTCAGCGTGAGCTTGCCCTTCCCGTTCATCAGCGTGCACTCGGTCGTCAGCAGCTCGCCGCCGACCTCCGTCCACGCCAGCCCTGTGGCGATGCCGACCTCGTTCTGCTCCTCGGCCATGCTGGGCCGGAAGCGCGGCACGCCGAGATACTCGGTGACCTTCTCGGCGGTGATGGCCTCCGTGAAGCCCTTGCCCTGGACGACGACCTTGCGCGCGACCTTCCGGCAGATCGACGACAGCTCGCGCTCGAGGTTGCGGACACCGGCCTCGCGCGTGTACCGCGAGATGACCGTTGAGATGGCCTCGTCGGAGAACGTGAGGTTGTCCTTCGTCAGGCCCGCGCCTTCGATGGCCTTGGGCGCGAGGAAGCGCTTGGCGATCTCGACCTTCTCCTGCTCGGTGTAGCCGGCGAGCTGCAGCACTTCCATGCGGTCGCGGAGCGCCTGCGGGATGGTGTGCAGCACGTTCGCCGTGCAGATGAACATGACGTTCGACAGGTCGTACTCGACGTCGAGGTAGTGGTCGAGAAACGCGTTGTTCTGCTCCGGGTCGAGCACTTCGAGCAACGCCGCCGACGGGTCGCCGCGGAAGTCCATCGACATCTTGTCGACTTCGTCGAGCAGGAAGACCGGGTTCTGCGTGCCGGCCTTCTTCATCATCTGGATGATCTGGCCGGGGAACGCGCCGATGTAGGTGCGGCGATGGCCGCGGATCTCCGCCTCGTCACGCACGCCGCCGAGCGACAGCCGCACGAACTTGCGGTTCATCGAGCGCGCGATGGACTTGGCGAGCGACGTCTTGCCGACGCCGGGAGGGCCGGACAGCGTGAGGATGGTGGCCTTCGGCTTCTTGACCAGCGAGCGGACGGCCAGGAACTCGAGGATGCGGTCCTTGATCTTCTCGAGGCCGTAGTGGTCCTCGTTCAGGACCGATTCGGCGTGCTTCAGGTCGCGGTTCTCGCGGGTCTTCTTGTGCCACGGCACCGCGATCAGCCAGTCGAGGTAGTTGCGGGAGACGGTGGCCTCGGCCGACATCGGCGGCATGGCTTCCAGGCGCTTCAGCTCCTGGATGGCCTTCTCCTCGATGTCCTTCGGCATCCGGGCCGATTCGATCTTCTTCTTGAGCTCGTCGGCTTCGTTGCCCTTCTCGTCCTTGCGGCCCAGCTCCTTCTGGATCGCCTTCATCTTCTCGTTGAGGTAGTACTCCTTCTGCGCCTTCTCCATCTGCTTCTTGACGCGGGACTGGATGCGGCGGTCGACCTGGAGCTTGTCCACCTCGGCTTCGAGGATGCCCGCGATGCGGGCCAGCCGTTCGGCCGGCGAGATGATCTCGAGCAGGTTCTGCTTCTCGTCCACGCCGACGAGCAGGTGCGCGGCGATCGTGTCGGCGAGCTTGCCGGGGTCGTCGACCCGCACGGCGGCGATCATCGCGTCGTAGTGCAGGTTGTTCGACAGCTTGACGTACTGCTCGAACAGCGCGACGACGCGGCTCATCGTGGCTTCGATATCGGCGGGCGCGTCCTTCTGGCGGGGGAGCACCTTGACGACCACGCGGTAGAAACCCTTGTCTTCCTTCCACTCGACGGCGCGGGCGCGGTCGATGCCTTCCACCAGCACCTTGATGTTGCCGTCCGGCAGCTTCAGGTTCTGGACCACGTTGGCCACGCAGCCCATCGTGAAGACGTCGTCCGGGTGCGGGTCGTCGACCGATGCGTCGTGCTGGGCGGCGAGGAAGATCCGCTTGTCCTTCAGCAGCGCGTGCTCGAGCGCGCGCGTGGAGGAGGGCCGTCCGATCACGAACGGCATCATCATGTGCGGGAAGACCACCACATCGCGAAGCGGTACGACCGGAAGGGTTTCGTAGGTCTCCATCAGGATCCTTGGTCAGGAGGGATAAGCCGTCTCAGCCGGGCGCCGGGCCCGGCCCTGTGCAGGATATCGGCAATCGCCGGAGTTTCCCCAGCGGAGAGGAATCGCGTTGACCCGTGGAGCGCGTGTGGGCCGACGGCCATCGAACCGTCCTGTCCGATGCTAGCACACGGCTTCGGCAAGTCAACGCGACGGGCCAGGCTACCCGGCCTTCTCGACCAGCGTGAAGGCCTTGTCCTTGGCCTCGACCACTTCGCGCGTGACGACGATCTCACGGAGCTTCTTCTGGCCGGGCACCGAGTACATCAGGTCGAGCATCAGGTCCTCGATGATCATCCGCAGGCCCCGGGCGCCGATCTTGCGCGTGAGCGCGGACTCGGCGATGGCCTCGAGCGCGTCGTCGGTGAACCGCAGCTTCACGTTCTCGTACTCGAACAGCTTCTGGTACTGGCGCGTGATGGCGTTGCGCGGCTGCGTGAGGATCTGGATCAGCGCCGGCTTGTCGAGCTCGTGCAGCGTGCCCATGACCGGCAGGCGGCCGACGAACTCGGGGATCAGGCCGTAGCGGATGAGGTCCTCGGGCTCGATGGATTCCAGCGTCGCGCCGAGGTCCTTCTTCTGGCCGGAGCGGATGTCGGCCTTGAAGCCGAGCGTCTTCTTGCCCGCGCGCCGCTCGATGACCTTGTCCAGGCCGACGAACGCGCCGCCGCAGATGAACAGGATGTTGCTCGTGTCGATCTGGAAGAACTCCTGGTGCGGATGCTTGCGGCCGCCCTGCGGGGGCACGTTCGCGACGGTGCCCTCGAGGATCTTGAGCAGCGCCTGCTGCACGCCCTCACCGGAGACGTCGCGCGTGATGGACGGGTTCTCGTCCTTCCGGCAGATCTTGTCGACTTCGTCGATGTAGATGATGCCCTGCTGGCACTTCTCGATGTCGCCACCGGCGGCCTGCAGCAGCTTGAGGATGATGTTCTCGACGTCCTCGCCGACGTAGCCCGCCTCGGTCAGCGTGGTGGCGTCGACGATCGTGAAGGGCACCGACAGCAGGCGCGCGAGCGTCTGCGCAAGCAGCGTCTTCCCCGTGCCCGTCGGGCCGATCAGCAGGATGTTCGACTTGTTGAGCTCGACGTCGTTCCGGCCCTTCGGCTGCTTCTGGATCTCGAGGCGCTTGTAGTGGTTGTAGACCGCGACGGCGAGCTTCTTCTTCGTGCGTTCCTGGCCGATGACGTACTCATCGAGGAACTTCTTGATCTCGGGCGGGGAGGGCAGCGAGGAGCGCGTGCCGCGCGTGTCGAAGCGGCTGTCGTCCGCGATGATGTCGTTGCAGACCTCGACGCACTCGTCGCAGATGAAGACCGTCGGCCCGGCGATCAGCTTCCGGACGTCGTTCTGGTCCTTGTTGCAGAACGAGCAACGCAGGGTTTCGGTTTCGCCGCTCTTCTTGACCATGTTGGACACAGTTCACCCGCGCCGGCGCGCAGCCTCCGCTGAAAGGTTCAGGGCCGTTGGACCGGCGCCACGAACGGATTCTCTGCGACAGGAATCGACACTTCGCCTCGACTTCTTGATATCACGCCCGCTTCCGGATGACGTCGTCAATTATGCCGTATTCCTTGCCCTGGTCCGCGGACATGATGTAGTCGCGTTCCGTATCCTCCTGGATACGCTTGACCGGCTGTCCGGTGTGCGCCACGAGGATTTCGTTGAGGTTCTCGCGCATGCGGAGGATTTCCCGGGCCGCGATGTCGATGTCGGTCGCCTGTCCCTGCAGGCCCGACATCAGCGGCTGGTGGATCACGATCCGGGAGTTGGGCAGCGAGAAGCGCTTGCCCTTCGCGCCGGCGGACAGCAGCACCGCCGCCATCGAGGCTGCCTGGCCGAGGCAGATGGTCTGCACGTCGGGCTTGATGAACTGCATCGTGTCGTAGATCGCCAGTCCCGCCGTGATCGACCCGCCGGGGCTGTTGATGTAGAGCATGATGTCCTTGTCCGGGTCCTCGGCCTCGAGAAAGAGCATCTGGGCGATCACGAGGTTGGCGACCGCGTCGTCAATCGGGGTGCCGATGAAGATGATGCTGTCCTTGAGCAGGCGCGAAAAGATGTCGTAGGCGCGTTCGCCCCGGTTGGTCTGTTCGACCACCATGGGCACGAGCTGGGCGTGGGCGTTCATCGGCACATCCGGTCTCCACCGGCCGGGGACCTTCCCGGCGCTGTCTTCGTATCGACTCTACGTATCGACATTCCGGCCGTCGCGCAGTAGTCGGGGAAATGCAGGGGTCAGCCCCTGGTCACCCGCGCCTGCCCGAGGGCATGTTCCAAGGCGCGTTCGCGGCGCATGCCCGTCACGAGACGGGGCAGGCCGCCTTCCTTCTCGAGCTGGGCGCGGACCGCGTCGGGCGTCCGCTGGAGCGCCTCGGCCATCCGGCCGATCTCGGCGGTCACGGCGTCCGCGTCCACGGCGATCTGCTCGCGGCGGGCCAGCTGGTCGAGCGCGATCGCGCTGCCGACGGCCTCCTGCGCCGCCGTGCGCTGCGCGTTCCGGAACTCGTTCCAGTCCATGCCGGCCTTGCGCGGATCGATGCCCTGATCCATGAGCCGCCGCATGAACTCCTCGACGCGGCGGTCCATCTCGCGCTCGACGAGCGAGGACGGCAGCTCGAACGGGATCCGCTTCGAGAGCTCGGCGAGCAGGCCGCCGCGCACGGCGCGCTGGGCGTTGGCCGCCGCCTCCTGAATCAGGTCGGCCTGCACCCGCGCGCGGAGCGCTTCGAGCGACGCGAAGTCGCCGACGTCCTTCGCGAACTCGTCGTCGAGCGCCGGCAGCACGCGCTGCCGCAGCTCCTTCACGTGGACGGTGTAGGTCACGTCCGTGTTGGCGAGCTGCGGGACGGGGTAGTCCTCCGCGAAGTGGATGCTGAACGTCTTCGTATCGCCGGCGGAGAGGCCGATGAGGTTCGCGTCGAATCCCGGCGGGTTGCCGGAGCCGCCGATCGCGAGCGTCACGTCGTCGTGCGCGTCCGACTCGCCCGAGGCGTCCGTCCGCACGATGTTCGCGACCAGCGTGTCGCCGTCGGCCGCGGGGCGGCCCTCGACCGGCTCGAAGCGGGCCGCGCGCTCGCGGAGCTGCTGCAAGGCGTTCTCGACGGCATCCGGTGCCAACTCCGACGACGGCTCCTGCAGCAGGATGGTGCCGAGGTCGCCGATCTCGAACTCCGGCACGGTCTCGAACGTGGCCGTGAACGCGAGCGGCTTGCCCTCGTCGATCGAGAAGTCCGCGACGTCCGGTGAGTCGACCGGCTCGACGCCGCGCTCCTGGAGCGCCTCGTCGACCGCGCGGGGCACGAGCTCGCGCGCGACATCCTGCAGGATCTCGGACTTGAAGTGGCGCCGCGCCACGTTGGCCGGCACCTTGCCCGGGCGGAAGCCGGGGATGCGGGCCTTCTTCGCGTAGCCGCGCGTCACGCGCGCGATGCTCGCCTCCACGACGTCCGCGGGAATCTCGATCGAAAGCTGCTTCCGGGTATCCGATACGTCAACGAGAGTGTGCGTCATGAATCGTGCGGTGCCGGGGCCGGCGGGAGGCGGCGGACCGGTTCAGAAGTGTCTGCCGGAGGACGGGCGGAGCGCCCGGTCACCCGAGCGTAGCACACTCCCCGGAC
>JBFXBH010000019.1:0-6251 GCA_050183355.1 Vicinamibacterales bacterium
CCGGGACCGAGCTGGCGGCGATGTCCGACGACGCGTTGCGCGAGCAGGTGACCGGCATCGGCGTCTACGCCCGCGTCTCGCCGGCCGACAAGCTCCGCGTCGTGGCGGCGTGGCAGTCGCGCGGCGACGTCGTGGCCATGACGGGCGACGGCGTCAACGACGCGCCCGCGCTCAAGAAGGCCGACGTCGGCATTGCGATGGGCATCACCGGCACGGACGTCAGCAAGGAGGCGGCCGCGATCACGCTGCTCGACGACAACTTCGCGACCATCGTGGCCGCGGTGGACGAGGGCCGGATCGTCTTCAGCAACATCACGAAGTACCTCGCGTTCCTGCTGTCCTCCAACGTCGGGGAGATCGCGCTGATGGCCGGCGCCGCGCTCGCCGGGCTGCCGCTGCCGCTGACGGCCGTGCAGATCCTCTACGTGAACCTGGCGACCGACGGCCTGCCCGCGCTCGCGCTGGCCATCGACCCGCCCGAGCCGGACCTGATGAAGCGCCGGCCGCGCGACCGGCGGGCGGGCATCTTCACGCGTCCGCTCGTTGTGCTGCTGATGACGGGCGGCCTCTGGTCGGCCGCGATCAACCTGAGCCTCTTCACGTGGCTGCTGCGCACCGGCCGTCCGCTGGCCGAGGCCATGGCCATGACGTTCGTGTCGCTCGTGCTGATCCAGTTCTTCAAGGCTTACAACTACCGGTCCGACCGTTACTCCGTGCTGCGGCGGCCGTTCGCCAACCGCTGGCTCAATCTGGCAGTCGGCTGGGAGCTCGTGCTGCTGGCGGCCGTGATCTACGCGCCCTTCCTGCACGAGCCCTTCGGCACGTTCAGCTTCACGTGGGCGGACTGGGCCCTGACCGCCGGCCTGGCGCTGACGGTCGTCCCGGTGCTCGACACCGTGAAGTGGATGGAACGGCGGGGATGGTTCGGGGAGCTGCGGTAGATGCACAGCTACGACCTGATCCTCACGCTGGCGGGCGGGCTCGGCGCCGCGCTGGTGCTCGGCTACGTCACGCAGCGGCTCGGACTCTCGCCCATCGTCGGCTATCTGCTGGCGGGCACACTCGTCGGGCCGCACACGCCCGGCTTTGTGGCCGACGGGGCGCTGGCCGAGCAACTGGCGGAAGTCGGCGTGATCCTGCTGATGTTCGGCGTCGGCCTGCAGTTCCATCTCGACGAACTGCTGGCCGTGCGGCGCGTCGCGATTCCCGGCGCGGTGGCGCAGAGCGGAGTCGCCACGGTGCTGGGCGCCGTGCTGGCGCATTCCTTCGCCTGGAGCTGGCCGGCGGCGCTCGTCTTCGGCATGGCCCTCTCCGTGGCCAGCACGGTGGTCCTGATCCGCGTGCTCGCCGACAACAACGACCTGCACACCCAGGCCGGCCACATCGCCGTCGGCTGGCTGGTCGTCGAGGACCTGTTCACCGTCGTGGCGCTCGTGCTGCTGCCGGCGCTGTTCGGATCGGAAACGGACGCCCGGCCGCTCTGGGCCGCGCTCGGCCTCACCGCCCTCAAGGTGACGGCCCTCATCGCTTTCACGGCGATCGTCGGCACCCGTCTGATCCCGCGCCTGCTGGATCACATCGCGGACACACGCTCGCGCGAGCTCTTCACGCTGACCGTGCTCGTGATCGCGCTGGGCATCGCCGTCGGCTCCTCGCTGATCTTCAGCGTGTCCATGGCGCTCGGCGCGTTCCTCGCCGGCATGGTCGTCGGCCGCTCGGACTACAGCCTGCGCGCCGCATCCGAGGCGCTACCGATGCGGGACGCGTTCGCCGTGCTGTTCTTCGTCTCCGTCGGCATGCTGCTCGACCCGTGGTCGCTGGCGGCCTCGCCGTGGCTTCTCGCCGGCGCGCTCGGCGTGGTGCTGATGGCCAAACCGGCCGTCGCGCTGCTGTTCGTCTGGGTCATGAAGTACCCGCTCCGCACGGCGCTCACGGCCGGGATTGCACTGGCGCAGATCGGCGAGTTCTCGTTCATCCTGGCCTCGCTCGGCCGGGAGCTCGGGTTGCTGACCGTGGAGGCCACGAACGTCATCGTGGCTGCGGCCATCACGTCCATCGTGCTGAATCCGGTCGCCTATCGGACCATCCGGCCCATCGAACGCTGGGTCGCGGCGCGGCCGGCGCTCTGGGCCTGGCTGGACCGGGCGGCACGGCCCGCACCGGAGGCCGCCACACCGGAAGCGGCGGCCGGCAGCGATCCGGCGCATCGGGCGGTCGTCGTCGGGTACGGCCCCACCGGGCGCGCCGTCGTGCGCCTGCTGCGCGAGAACGGCATCACGCCAACCGTGATCGAACTCAATCTGGAGGTCGTGCGCCTGATGCGGCAGGACGGTGTGGCCGCCGTGTACGGCGACGCGACCCGGCCGGAGACGCTCGAAGCGGCCGGCCTGAGCACGGCTGGCAGCCTCATTCTCGGGTCGGCGGGCATGGCCTACTCCACGGAGGTGATCCGCGCCGCGCGGACGCTGAACCCGTCGGTGCGTGTGCTGGCCCGCGCCTCGTACCTGCGCGACGTGGCGGACCTGACGGCCGCGGGCGCCACGCGGGTCTACTCCGGGGAGGGCGAGGTGGCCCTCGCATTCGTCGAGGACCTCATGGATCACCTCGGCGCGACGCCGGAACAGATCGACCGCGAGCGCGCGCGCGCCCACGCAGAGCTGGCCAACGGAGTCTGACCGATGCATTCCATCCCGCCGCCCCCCTTCTCCCGCATCCTCGTCGACGTGGACACGGCCGCCTCCGAGCACCCGGCGGTCGACCGCGCCGTGGCGCTCGCGGAAGCCTGCGGCGCCACCCTCACGCTGGTGGACGTGGTCAGCGTGCCACGCACGGCGCGCCCGCTGCCCGGCGGGATCGAGGACGCACTGACCGAGGAGCGCAGTCTCGCACTGACGCGCATGGCGGCCGCCATCACCGGCGTGCCCGCGACGACCGTGCTCCTGCGGGGACGGCGTGGCACGGCGCTGATCCAGCAGGTTCTGCGCGGCGGGCATGACCTGCTCATGCGGTCCCATACGACGCAGCCGGGCGCGCGGCCCAGGGCGTTCGGCGCCGTGGACACGGAGCTGCTGCGCAAGTGCCCCTGCCCCGTCTGGCTGGTGCGCGAGCGGCGCCGGCCGCTCGTGGTCGGGGCCGTGAACGCGAGTACGTCCGACGAAACGGAGCACGCCCTCAACCGGAGGATCGTCGGCCTCACGGCGGCGCTCGCGCGCGTCGAGCAGGCCGAAGCCGTCGTGCTCCACGCGTGGATCCCGTTCGGCGAGCGCCTGATCCAGAGTCACGCATCGGCAGCGGCAGCCGCCGACTACGCGACGGAGGTCCGCGACAGGACCGCCCGGGAGCTGAAGGCGCTGGTCGCGTCCGTCGTGCCGGAGGCATCCGGCGTCCGGACCTCCCACCGCCGGGGAGCCCCGGAGGACGTGATTCGGGCGTTCGTTGCGTCGCACGGTGCCGATGTCGTGGTCATGGGCAGCGTGGCGCGCAGCGGGATCGCCGGCCTGCTGTTCGGGAACACGGCCGAAGCCGTCATCCGGAAGCTCCCGTGCTCGCTGCTGACGCTCAAGCCCGACGGCTTCGAGTGCCCCGTGAGGCTCGACCCGTGATCGCGCTGCTGCGGAACCGTCTGCCCGAAGTGATCCGGGCCGTGTCGCCGCTGGTCGCGGTGGTCTGCCTGCTGCAGGTGCTGCTCGTGCGGGCGCCGGCCACGGTGTTCCTCCAGTTCCTCGGGGGATCGGCGCTGGCGATACTGGGCATGGCGCTGCTGTTCGGCGGCATTGACGCCGGCATCCTGCCGATGGGGCATTTCATCGGCGCGGAACTGCCGCGCAAGCGCTCGCTTGCCCTGATCCTGGCCGTCGCGTTCGCCATGGGGTTCGCCACCACCCTCGCCGAACCGGACGTGCTGGTGCTGGCTGGCCAGGTGGAGTCCGTCTCGTCCGGCACGCTCGCCGGCCGGACGCTGATGGTGTGGATCGCGGTCGGTGTCGGCGTGTTCACGGCGCTCGGCCTCTGGCGGATCGTGCGTGGTTTTTCGCTGTCAGTGCTGCTGGCGAGCGCCTACGCCGGCATGCTGGCCCTCTCGCTGGTGCGCCCCGCGGTTTCATCGCGCTGGCCTACGACGCCGGCAGCGTGACGACCGGCGTGCTCACGGCCCCCGTGGTGCTCGCGCTCGCGCTCGGGTTGACCTCCGTCCTGGCCGGCCGGTCGGGCGCTGACGACGGGTTCGGCCTGCTCGGGCTGGCCTCGATCGGTCCGGTGATCACGGTGCTGCTGCTGGGTCTGCTTCCATGACCGCGACGCTGACGGCCGCCGGCCTGCTCGACCTGGCGCGCAGCGTGGCGGTGGCGGTCGTGCCGCTGGCGGGCCTGTTCCTGGTCTTCCAGGTGCTGTTCCTCCGTCTGCCGGGGCGGGAGGCCGACCCGGGGTCAGGGACTCTCCCTGGAAGGACGGCCACGATTGGCTCGGTGGCGCGAGGCCTCAACCCGCTATACTCTGATGCTGCAACTCTGCCCGCGTCGGTCGCCGTTTCGTCCCTTCTCGGCACGGTCTTGGGCACAGTCGGCGGTTTGCAGCTGAGCAATTGGAGGGAGATCCTCAAGTTCCTTAGCAGTTTCGACACGGTGAGGTGGCCGAGTGGCTGAAGGCGGCGGTTTGCTAAACCGTTGTACGACCTTAAAGTTGTACCCAGGGTTCGAATCCCTGCCTCACCGCCAGATTTCCCGGACAACATGCGCTTCGACGCGGCCCTGATCGTCTCGTTCGGTGGACCCCAGGGACTCGACGACATCCGCCCGTTTCTCGCCAACGTGCTCCGCGGCCGGCGTGTGGCGCCGGAGCGCGTCGAGCTGGTCGCGAGGCACTACGAGCACTTCGGCGGCGTGTCGCCGATTACCGACCTGACCCGCCGCCAGGCGGACGGCCTGCGGGATCGCCTCGCCGCCGCCGGTGCGCCGCTGCCGGTCTACGTGGGCATGCGCAACTGGCATCCCCTGCTGCCGGACACGTTCCGCGCGATGTCCGCCGCCGGCGTGCGGCACGTGGTGGCGTTCATCGCCGCGGCCCAGCATTCGTATTCGAGCTGTCAGCAGTACCGGGAGAACGTCGAGGCCGCCCGGGCCGTGCTCGTTGACGAGGGCCGCCCGGATGTCCGGGTGACGTACACGGACAGCTGGTTCGACCATGAGCTGTTCGTCGAGACGAACGCGCTCCACGCGCGGGCGGCGCTCGCGCGGCTCTCGCCGGAGGGCCGGGCCGGCGCGCGGCTCATCTTCACGGCGCACAGCATTCCGTCGTCGATGGCGGCGAAGTGCCGTTACGAGGTGCAGCTCAGGGCCGGTGCGGCGCTCGTGGCCGCGCGCGTGGGCGTGCGGGACTGGGCGGTGGTCTATCAGAGTCGCAGCGGACGCCCCGAGGATCCCTGGCTGGAGCCGGACATCTGCGACTACCTGCGCGCCGAGCACGCGAAGGGGCTCAGGGCAGCCGTGATCTCGCCAATCGGCTTCGTGTGCGACCACATCGAAGTGCTGTGGGACCTGGACGAAGAGGCCGCCGCGGTGTGCCGCGAGCTGGGCATCGAGATGGCGCGCGCGGAAGCCGCGAACGCGGACCCGGTCTTCATCGACATGGTGGCGGACGTGGTGCAGCGGACGATCGCGCGCGCGGGGCGCGGCCGCCTGCTGCGCATCGTGCCGCCGCCGGCGTCTGGCGAGACGATCGCCGTGCCCGGCCGGCCCTCGCGTCCCTAGCTCGCCCTCAGCCCGGGACGACCGGGCGCCAGCGCCCGTCGCCGAAGTGAAAGCGCGTCTCCCGCGGCGTGTCGAATCCGTCCACCGGCGGGAAGACGTCGTCCCCCGGCAGCGCGAGCATCCGCACGCCATTGACCTCGAACAGCCGCGGCTGCACGCGCGTGGGCCGCTGCGCGCGCGCCCAGGCCACCGCCTCGTCCACAGTGGAGAAGCGGTCGAGCCAGCGCAGCGTCGTCCATGTGGGGGGCGCCAGCAGGAGCTCACTCCGCCGGCAGCGGGCGATCGCGTCAGCCGGATCGATCCAGAGACTCTCGGTCGTCTCGTGCCCGTCGTGGGACGCGGCCTGGCCCTCGGGCGCGCGCGCCAGGAAGAAGCGCACGTCGTAGCGTTTCGCTTCGCTTTCCGGCGTCTGCCAGTGTGCGAAGTAGATGAGCGCGTGGCACGAGAGGCGGACGTCGAGCGCGCGGGCGATCGGCCCGATGGACGTGGCGCCGCGCATCAGCGCGG